>DUUO01000040.1 GCA_012841525.1 Clostridiales bacterium | reverse complement strand
TACTTATTTTGTCACATTAATATTTGTATTTATTACATCAATATTTACATTATGAAATACTTATTTTGTCACATTAATATTTATTTATCTCTAGCTTTATTTACTATTGGTAGCATTACATCAACTGCTTGAACTAAATCTTCAAATTGCTCTGGTTTTAAAGATTGGGCTCCATCAGAAAGAGCACTTTCAGGATGGTTGTGAACTTCTATTATAAGTCCATCAGCACCAGCACCAACAGAAGCAAGTGACAAGGGTTTTACGAGTCTTGATAGCCCAGAAGCATGACTTGGGTCAACAATAACGGGTAAATGCGTCTTTTCTTTTAAGATAGGAATCGCAGATAAATCTAATGTGTTTCTAGTATATGGCTCAAAAGTTCTGATTCCCCTTTCACATAAAATAACTTCCAAATTACCCTCTGCCATAATGTATTCAGCACTCATAAGCCATTCTTCTATGGTGTTTGATAAGCCTCTTTTTAGCAATACAGGTTTTTTAGTTTTACCAACAGCTTTTAGTAATTCAAAATTTTGCATATTTCTAGCACCAATTTGAATCATATCTACATCATCAAAATACTCTAAATAATGTTCACTCATAAGTTCTGTAACTATGGGTAGACCTGTTTGTTTTTTTGCTTCTATTAACATTTTTAATCCTTCTAGTCCAAGACCTTGGAAAGAATATGGACTTGTTCTTGGTTTAAATGCTCCACCCCTTAAAATTGTAGCACCTGCTTTTTTTATTGCTTTAGCAACTTCTAAAACTTGTTCATAGCTTTCAACTGAACAAGGACCTGCAATAATTTGAAAGTGATTTCCACCAAATTTATGACCACCAACATCTATTATGCTATTTTCTGGATGAAATTTTCTATTTGCTTTTTTGTATGGTTCTTGTATTCTAACAATCGAATCTACAATATCTAAAGATCTAATTAAATTAATATCTACTAAAGAAGTATCGCCAACTAACCCAACAACAGTATAGTTCTCTCCTTCACTTAAATTAATTTTTAGTCCCACTGATTCAATCCAATTAAGCAAATTTTTAAATTGTTTTTCATCTACATTTCTTTTAATTGTAATTACCATAGTTATATCCTTCCTTTGAGAATTTATTATATGTTTTATCTATATAATATAAAAAAACCGCTTTAGTTGCGGTTTAATATATATAATATAATATTTTTAGTATACAAAAACCGCACAAGATTTATCTTTTGCTAAAAAAGTAATATGTGTAGTTGTATGTATTTAATATAATCATTTGTTTTGCCTTTTTAATACCTGAATAATATCACACTTTCGTTTCAATATCAACAAAAAAATCTGCATATTGCAGACTTTCTATTTTTTTGAGAGTTATGCTAAACAAAATGCCCTCTATAAATTAACAAAAATTAAATTTAACTTGTATTGAACAGACTAGAAAGTAAGAACTTAAAAAATTTATACACTCAGCCTTGCTGTTAGTGTGATTAACCATTTGGTTAACCTCGACTAGATGCAGATTTTTTTTCTGCTCCTTAAAAGGAGGTGATCCAGCCGCACCTTCCGATACGGCTACCTTGTTACGACTTCACCCCAGTCATTGGTCTTACCTTAGGCGGCTGCCTCCTTGCGGTTAGCGCACCGACTT
>DUUO01000039.1 GCA_012841525.1 Clostridiales bacterium | reverse complement strand
GTTGAAGAACCAGTAGCAGAAGAAGTTGAAGAATCAGCAGTTGAAGAAACTCCTGAACAAGAAGCATCTGAAGAAGTTGAATCTGTAGAAGAACCAGCAGTTGAAGAAACTTCTGAACAAGAAGTATCTGAAGAAGTTGAACCTGTCGAAGAGCCTGTAGAAGAAGAAAAATCAAAGAAAAAAGGTTTATTTGGCAGACGTAAAAAGAAATAAACTTCAAAGAATATAATCCAAAGCGGAGTCAAAATTGACTCCGTTTTTTTATTGCAAAATATCTCTTTAGATTTAATAAGTTAACAAATTTATTTTAAGATTATGTTTATTATTGTGCTATGTAAAGCATAAGCCTTTTTGAATGAATGATTGCAAAATTAAAGCAAAGTGTTCATCAATTTGAATATAGTGATTAAATTATTAGTTTCATTAAAATATGTGCAAAATAGGGCATATGAGTTTAATGTGGTGTGTAGGTAAAAACACAAATAAAAAAACAAGCGCGTGGCTTGTTTTTTGTTTTGAATGTGATTAAATTATTTTATAAATTATTCATCTTCTTTTTTATCATCAGAATCATCTTCATCTAATGTTTCTTCAGTTTCAACATCTTCATCGTTGTCATCGTCATCATCATTTTCTTGTGCTTTTTCTTGATCGTTTGAATTGATATCTTCATCATTTTCTAATATTTCATCTTGAATTTCTGCTTCAACATCTTCATTGTTTTCAAGTGTTTCGTCTTGAATTTCTGCATCAACATCTTCATTGTTTTCAAGTGCTTCATCTTGAATTTTTGCTTCAACATCTTCATTGTTTTCAAGTGTTTCGTCTTGAATTTCTGCTTCAAAAACTTCAGATTCATCTTTTGTTTCAATATCAGAATCTGCATTTTCAACTTGTTCATCTAAATTTGCGTCTAGAGATTCAACTTCAACATTTGCATTTTCTGTATCAACTTGTGTTGTATCTACTTCCTCTTGAGTATCGATAGTTTTTTCTTCTGAAGGTTTATTTAATGTGATTTCTTTTTTGAGTTCTTCAACGCGTTTTTCAACTTCAGCATTGCTTGGTTGATATGTGTTTTTAGACTTAATTACTTTAAAGTTTATTGATGAAAATTCAATTCCAAAAACATCTTCAAATGTTGTTATTAATGTAGCTTTTACTTTTGTTGTTACATCAATAGTTTTTTCAGAAAAGATTTTTATATCTACTCTCATATGAACATGTCCAGTATCATCTGCAAAAATATTAACTCTTTTAATTTTTGCTTCTTCAATAGGTTTGCAAACTCTAACTGCCGTCTTTTTCATAACTGAAACAGTTGCTTGAGTTGAACTGTGTTTATCTTTGAAGATTAATACTGAACTTAATTTATCTGTATCTTTAAATGCTAAAGCAATACTAATTCCAGACAAAAAGCAAAATATGATAGTTAAACTTACCAATAAGCCTTTAACAATTTTGTTGTTTAAGTCATCATTTGTGATATGGCCAAATGTTACAATGAGTAGCAAAAGTACGAACATAAAGCTAATCACGCATAGGGCAATACTAACTATTTTTTCTGTTAATTTTTTATTCATAGTTTTTTCTCCTACAAGATTTTGTTAATAATATTATACTGCAAAAAATAGAATTTTAAATGATTAAATTTTATTTATGCTGATCATGTGCCTTGGACGAGATAGTGTTTCTTGATGAACTGCAGGATAGCCAATGCCAAGTCCAATAATAGGAACAGCACCTTCAGGCAAATCAAGTTTTGCTAAAAGCTCAGGACTATTTTTCAAGTGTTCAACGAAACTCCATAGAATTACACTACCAAGATCTAGAGCTCTTGCTGCAAGTGCCATATTTTCTACAACGCAACCAGCATTTGCATATTCAATTGCTGGATTTTCTGCAAGTTTACTTGAAATTAAAATGAGAGTTGGTGCTTTGTAAAAAGGATAATTAGGTCTAGAGGAAGGTTGAATTGCATTTACAACATCTGACATTTCCTTTAGCCATTCTTTATCAGTGATTACTGTTAAATGTAGATCCTCATATCTGCTTCTTCCAACAGGTGCAGCCATTGCAGAACGCAAAATCATTGTTATATCTTCTGGCAACGGTGTTTGCCCGTCATCAAAATCTCTTATTGTTTGTCTTGAATAAATAGTTTTAAAAAAATCCATAAAACCGCCTCCATTAGTTCTAAACAACACATAATATTTTAACTTATAAAAGAGAAATAGTCAAGAAAGCCAAATATGCAGCTCTAAAATACTAGTTTTGTTAGCAAAAGAGACGCTTTCGCGTCTCATTTTTTATAAATAAATCAAGACAGCACTAACGATTTTATTGATCATTTTTATTTGTCTAAATCGATGTATAACAATATTTTAAGCAATACAAATTAAACCTAAGATGTATAATTTTCTTTTAAGCAAAGCAAATTTAATCTAATATTTCATGAACTCTAATTTTGGATATAGTTTTTCTAGCTCTTCAATTTTCTTTTTATTAAATTCTTTTTTATTGTTTTCAAATAAGTTGTTACCTTTTGTATCAATGGAAATAATAAGTGGACCAAATTCTTTTACACGCATAACCCAAAAAGCTTCTGGCATACCTAGATCTCCCCATTCAACATCTAAAATTTCTTCAACTTGAGTTGCAGCAACAACTGCATTTCCACCTGGAAAAACTGCATGAACAAATTTATCTTCTTTTGCAGCTTTAGTTGTTTTTTCACCCATGCCACCTTTACCAATGACAAGTTTTGCACCTGTAACTTCCATAAATTCTTTTTCAAATTTTTCCATTCTCATGCTTGTAGTAGGGCCAATAGAAACCATTTCCCATTTCCCATTATCTAATTTTTTTACAATTGGTCCAGCATGAAAAACTGCACCGCCTTTTAAATCTGTCTTAGGAACTACACCAGATAAAACTCTTCTTTTATGACCTGTATCTCTACATGTTACAAGTAGTCCAGTAAGATATACAATATCGCCAATTTTTAAATTTTCAATATCTTCTGTTTTAATAGGGGTTTTCAATATTTTTTTCATTATTTACCTCGTTTTTTATCTTTCAATTGTTCAATCTTTTTCTTTTATATATATCTTTAATTTTTTTATTTAATTGATATATGCTTATTTTTTTGTTGTATTAATATATCTTTAATTTTGTTATTTTATCAATATATTTTTTTCATCATTTAAACTTTGCTAAAATCCTAAATTTCGTATCCTTTATGAGTCAATATTTCTGTATTTAAATCCTTGTCAAAAACTATGGTTCCGCGTCTATGTGCCCAGCAGCCAAAAGAAACGCCAACACCGAAAGCAGAGGGGTGTCTTGCCATGTTTTCAATGTTTACGCACATTACACTAGAAGAGCCAGAAAGTCCTTGAGGACCAATTCCAATATTATCTAAAGTTTTTGCTAAATCTTTTTCAAGTTGTGCAACTTGTGGATCTGGATTTGAAGATCCAACTGCTCTTAAAGATGCTTTTTTAGCAAGTTTTGCACTTGATGCAACACATGTTCCAAAACCAACACCAATTACTAATGGAGGACAAGCATTGATACCCCAATCAACCATTGTATTTGCAACAAAATCAACTGCACCATGATATCCAGCAGATGGCATTAAAACTGTTGCACGTCCTGGTAAAGAGCAACCACCACCTGCCATATATACAGTAAGTTCTAATTTGTCGCTATTTGGAATTAAATCATATTCTATGTATGGAACATGTAAGCCAACATTGTTATTTGTATTTTTTTCCTTAAAAGTTTCAACAGCGTTATGTCTTAGAGGAACTGAATTAGTTGCAATTAAAACTGATTCTTTAAGTAGTGGTTCAAGTTCATCAATTAAAGGAAATTTTGTTCCTACTTTTAAATAAAATTGAATAACACCTGTATCTTGACAAATTGGTCTATTTAATTCCTTTGCTTTTTCAATATTATCAAACATACAAGAATATATTTCTTTTGCAATTTCAGTCTTTTCATTTTGTCGCAATTCTTCTAATCTTTTGACAACATCATCTGGCAAAACTTTTGCTACGATGTCAATGAAAGCAACAACTTTTTTAACAAAGTCTTGATTTAATGTCATGGTATATTTCACTCCTAAAAAACTTATTAAAACTATTATATCACTTTGGGAGCAAAATTGAGATATATTTTAATAAATAGCTTTATGTGGATTTACATATTTAACAGAATAAACAGTTTAAGTCGTTATATATTTATCAAAGTAAACAGCTTCAGTAGGTATATATTTTTAGTAAAAACTGTAATAGTTAATGGCTGTATTAGAATATATTTATCAGAATAAACAGTTTAAGTAGTTATATATTTATCAGAGTAAACAGCTTCAGTAGGTATATATTTTTAGTAAAAAAAACTGTAATAGTTAATGGTTGTAGAAGAATATGTTTATCAGAATAAACAACTTTAGTGGATATATATGTTTTAGAGAGTAATACCTTTGCTAGAGATATATTTACTATTAAATGGAAATTTTACTGGGACTGTGATATATTTTAATATAAGTTTAATATTTTATTTAAGAGGTTAATATTATGTTAAAAGCTTTTAAAATTGGTCACTATACAGATTCTGAAAATGGAACTGGTTGCACTGTAGTTTTATGTGAAGAAGGAGCAACTGGTGGAGTTAGTGTTAAAGGCTCTGCTCCTGCAACTCGTGAAACTGATTTATTAAAAACTGAAAAGACAGTAGACAAGATAAATGCAGTTGTTTTATCTGGTGGTTCTGCTTTTGGTTTAGAAGCAAGTTGCGGAGTTATGGATTATCTTCATGAACGCAATATTGGATTTAATGCAGGGGGATATACTGTTCCCATTGTTTGTGGTGCAAGCCTATATGATTTAGAATATAAAAACTTTGCATATCCAGATAAAAAAGCAGGTTATAAGGCATGTGTAGATGCTAAAGTAAAGAATTTTCAAAAAGGCGAAATCGGTGCAGCAACGGGTGCTACAATTTCCAAAATATTAGGAATGAAAACTGCGAAAAAGACTAGACTTGGAATCCAAACATATAGATTCAATGAGCTAGAAATAGCAGTTATCGTAGCAGTCAATGCTTTAGGGGACATTGTTAAAGATGGAAAGATAATCTCTGGACTTCAAGATCCAAATGGAGATTTTGTCTCTGTAAAAAAAGTTATGTCTGCTGGTGGGATTGAACCTAAAAATTCAAATACAACAATAGGTGTCATTTTAACAAATGCTACCCTCTCAAAAAAAGAAGCAAATATACTTGCCTCATTAAGTCATGATGGTTTTGCAAAGGCCTTATCACCATCACATACAATGTTTGATGGAGATGCAATGTTTGTAATGGCATCAAATGAAGTAAAGGTTGATATCAATATTTTATCTGCCATAATTCCAGATTTAACTGAGCAAGCAATTTGGTCATCTGTTATGGATGTAAATCCAATGGATGCTAAAGTTAGCAAAACAATGTTTGCACTTTTACAAAAAATGTTTAAGAAAAAATAAAGGTGACAC
>DUUO01000038.1 GCA_012841525.1 Clostridiales bacterium | reverse complement strand
GTTTTTTTCTATTATTGTTGGTAGTGTTTCTACTTTCAATCCTTCACTTGTTTCATTTCTGAAAACAAAGCCAGAATTTGGTAAAATAATTTTGGTTATACGAGATTCGTAATAACCAATTTTTTCGTTGTATACAGGCTCATCATTAAGTCCATAAGATTTAATTTTTTCAAGTGTTGTTTTAATTGGTGTTTGGCCTGGTTTATCAATAATGTATTGCGAATGAAACTTATTTAAATCAGCAATAACATCAATAGTGTCACCTTTTGGAGGAATATCTTTCATTATTTGGTTTATCATAACAGCTCGATAACCATTATCAACAAAATTCCATATCGGATCTGCTATACGGTTGTCTATTTTTTCTATCTCATCTCTATATCCATATTCAACAACACTATTTATATCCGTTGCTCTATAATATATACTTTTTGCTAATTGCCAAGAATAATCAGTATAGGATTTTTTATCGTTTTCTTCATCTGTTTCAACTTCTAACCACTCATTTATATATTTTTTAATGTTTTCTTTTGATGAAATTAAAATATCAATATTGAGATTATCGCCAAATGCTTTTTCTCCAAGTTTTGGTGGATTATCTAATTCAAAATAAACGGTGGCATATTCGGTATTTTTAAAGCAACCAGAAGCAATATATGTTATCCCATCGCTATATTTTACATGGTAATTTTGCTTAAGGCCTGAAGGTTTTGCTGCTAAAATTAAAGCGTTTTTATATTTTACAAAACTATTTGTAGAAATGCTATTTATTTCTTTCAAAAGCCACGAAGTATGATCTTCTGTAAGTAGACCACCAACACTTCCAAAAACATCTCGCCCAATATATTCAAAATCTTCAACGTTTCCATCTATTGAATCAAGACTGGTACAACCATAAAAGGCTTTTTCACCAAGACTTGAGACATTATTAATATATATCTCTTTTAGTCCACTATATGCAAATGCGTTACTTCCTATTTTTTCTATACTATCTCCAAAAGTAAATTCTTTTAAGCTTTTTGCGTTATAAAATGTATTACCTCTTATTTCATTTGCATCTAAAATTGTAGCATTTGAAAGATTAGGGCAATTTGCAAGAATTGAAAGTCCCATGTTTTCAATTTTTCCGTTTACACTAAAAGTCTCTAAAGCACCGTTATTTGCAAATGCTTTGTCTTCAACAGTATCTAGTCCGCCTTCAAAAGTTATTGTTTTTAGGCTTTTAGCACCTTCAAATGCACTTTCACCAACAAATTTATAGTTTTCAGGAATTATAAATTCTAAAGTTCTTGGATTTTCAAAAAAGGCTTTTTCTCCGATTTGTTCAAAAGGATAACTTGCAGTAACATTGCCATCTTCATCTTTTATTTCATATATTGTAGGTAGTTTTACTTTTTCATATGGCACATTTGTATACTTTAAACCTTTTAATATATATTTTATATTGTCACTTTCATCTTTATATGATTCAGCATTAAAATATGGAATATCTGGCATGAATTTTGGATAAAGTGTAATTGATTTATATATAGGTGTTTTAAAATCGAACTTTCTTTCTAAAGTTCTATCTTCATACCAACCTTCTAAAATAAATCCGTTTAAACGCCCATTGTCATATGGTGTTGGTTCTTTTGCAAGTTCACCAGGTGCAATTCTTTGGAAATCAGATTCTTGATCTGGGACATCATTAGAAATAGCAAAATAAACAACATACTTTCCATCTGATTCAAAAGGCTCAAAAGGGCTGTCCTTTTCTTCAAAAACCATAACTTGTGCTGTTGTAACATTATCTTTATATGTAGCAGTTAAAGTTACGATGCCTTCTTTTAAGGCTGTTATTTTTTTGTTTTCAACCTTTATTATATTATCGTTTGAACTATGAAGAGTATAGTTTGTGTTATTAGTAGAAATTATGCTTGGTGCTATAGTGGTTTTTCCATCCAAAAATATTATGTATGTTTCTTGAGAAAACATAAATACAGTCTTTTCGCTACAAGCTGCTAATCCTGTAACAAGAAGACAAAAAACTAATATTAAGATTAAAATATGTCTTTTTTTCATATACAGCTATTAAAATAATATATCTATTATATATTAATAATCAATATATATGGGCATTCATTCAATATCTTTTCAATATTATCATTCATTTTATGCAAATTTTGGCATATATAAATTTAATCATCAATTAATAAATGAATATTATAATTATTTATTATAGGCATATAGGTGTAACTTAATTGTAAAGAGTGTTCAAATTTACATTATTGTTTATTTTATGCATTGTGGAGGCAAAGTATTAAATTTAGCGATCTATTTAAATGAATATTATTGATTATTGTATGTATTAGTGAAACAAAGTTAGGTAGGGCGAATTAATTGTAAAGAATTTATAAAAATGAATAATATTTTTTTAATTGTGTTATAAAATTTTTATTTTATGCAATAATTTTTTGTTTTTATGCATTCAACAAAGCGGTATTTTTATATTTTTTTGTCAAGATAAGCCGTTGCTATATGGATTATATCAAAATTAAAAAATTTTTCAAAAATTTGTATAATACTGTTGCTTTATGCATTTTAATAGTATAAAATAGAAACAATATAAAAATGTGCATGGCACGAAAGGAGATTAAAAATGAAAAAATTATTTAAAGTTATCGCAGTGATATTAATTATTGCAACACTTGGTGTACTAGCAATTTCACTTACAGCATGTAAAAAAGATAATGATGTTGTAGAAAAAGACAAACTTGTAGTTGCAACAAATGCAGAATTTGCGCCTTTTGAAGCATTAGATGGTGAAAATTTTGTAGGTATTGACATTGATATTGCAAAAATCTTTGCAGAAAAATTGGGTTTAGAGCTAGAAATCAAAAACATGGAATTTGATTCAGTTGTAACATCAATTGGAAAAAATGGAATTGATATTGGTATGGCTGGTTTAAGTGTTAGTGAACAAAGGGCAAAAGTTGTTGATTTTACAGATAATTACTACACTGCAAGTCAAATGATTATTGTTAAAAGCGATAATACCGAATATGATGCATGTGAAAATGCAGAAGAAGTAGAAGCAATTTTCAAAACTAAGAATAAGGATAGCTACAAAGCAGGTTATCAAACAGGAACAGTATCTGATCTTTATATTGGAGGGGATGAAGACTGGGATTTTGATGGTTTCGAAGATAATATTGAAGGAAAAGGCTATCAAAACGCAGGTCTTGCAGTTCAAGATTTAATTTCAGGCAACATAGATATAGTTGTTGTTGACAATGCTCCTGCTAAATTACTTGTTGATGCAGCAGCAAACAAAGGAAAAGTTAAACTTATTGAAATTCCTTTATATGAAGATGAGTATGCATTTGCTGTTGATAAAGCACAACCAATGCTAAAATATGCATTAAATGGTATTATTGCAGAAATGAAAGCAAATGGTAAATTGGATGAAATAATTGCAAAACATTTTAATCCTGAAGCATAAAATAAATAATAATAAATAAACACAAGTTGCAAATTCGCAACTTGTGTTTTGTGAGGAAAAATGGAATTAGATTGGAAATCAATGTGGGAAGTTTTTACCGTCCAGATTCAAAGAGGATCTGGAAAACTTATTTTACAAGGCCTGAAAACTACGCTAATAATAGCAGTTCTTGGTTTGTTAATAGGTATTGTAATTGGAACTATTATTGCAGTAACAAGGGTTGTTCCAAGGTATAAACCACTTCCTAAAATATTAAATGTAACAAGCTCTATTTACGTTGGATTATTTAGGGGAACACCTATAGTCGTTCAACTTTTAATAGGGTATTTTATTTTAATGCCCTTGTTAAATATAAAAGCAGATGGCTTAAATGTTGCAATTGTCATATTTGGATTAAACAGTGGTGCATATGTTTCTGAAATTATGAGAAGTGGAATTCAATCTGTTGATGTAGGACAGCTTGAAGCAGGAAGGGCAGTAGGTTTATCATATCCTGTTGCAATGTCAAAGGTTGTAATACCACAAGCTATAAAAAATATTTTGCCAACACTTGGTAATGAATTTATTGTATTAGTAAAAGAAACATCTGTTGTTAGCTTCATCGCTGTAATGGATTTAACAAAAGCATTTAAGAATATAGGTGATAAAAACTACGAATATATTGTGCCATATTTATTGCTTGCACTGACATATTTGGTTATTGTATATTTTATAACCTTAATAATAGCGTTATTAGAAAAGCAAATGAATAAAAGCAATAGAAAAACAGGTAAATAGTCATGAAAAAAAAGAAAACTGAAAATCTAATAAATGAAACATCTTTACTAACTGTCAAAAACTTATACAAAAGTTTTGGCAAAGTAGAGGTGTTAAAAGACATTTCAACCACAATAGATGATGGTGAGAAAGTAGCGATTATTGGACCATCTGGTAGCGGTAAAAGTACATTTTTAAGGTGCTTAAATTGTATGGAAGATCCTACTTCAGGGCAAATAATTTTTGAAGGTGTAGATATTGCTGATTTTAAAGTTGATATTAATATTCACCGTGAAAAAATGGGAATGGTCTTTCAACAGTTTAATTTATTCAATAATTTAACTGTTTTGAAAAATATTACTCTTGCTCCATATTATCTAGGTAAAAAGAGACTAAGAAAAGCAAAAATCAAAAACTTTTTTGCAAAAGTAAGTAATGCTTTTATTAATTTAGGAAATAAAACT
The DNA here is from genome assembly GCA_012841525.1 of Clostridiales bacterium. Lineage (GTDB taxonomy): Bacteria > Bacillota > Clostridia > Christensenellales > DTU072 > JAAZJD01. Next base: position 12,928 of record DUUO01000038.1, on the reverse strand, counting down.
AAAAAAGAAGATAAGAAAAAACCCTTAAAGGAAATTAAAGAGTTAAAAACATTCAAAGAATTGAAAAAAGAATGTGAAGATGATGCTTATAATTTACTAGATAGGATTGGACTAAAAGAAAAGGCAAAAGATTATCCTAGCACATTGTCTGGAGGACAAAAACAAAGGATTGCCATTGTTAGAGCTCTTGCTATGAAACCAAAAGTAATGCTTTTTGATGAGCCAACATCAGCACTAGATCCTGAAATGGTTGGTGAAGTTTTGGATTTAATCAAGAAACTTGCAGATGATGGAATGACGATGGTAATAGTAACTCATGAAATGGGCTTTGCAAAAGAAGTTGCAACAAGAATTTTATTTATGGATGAAGGTAGAATTGCAGAAGAGGGAACACCTCAAGAAATTTTTGAAAATCCAAAATCTGAAAGGTTGAAAGACTTCTTATCAAAAGTACTATAAAATGCTTTGTTTAATATCTCATATTATTCAGAATTTTGGAGTGCTAGATAGTTTTAATAAATAGTAATTTCATTAAAAAACTTTAAATTAAAAAAAGAGTTTTGGCTAAGGTCAAAACTCTTTTTAAGTGTTAAGATGTTTTCGTTATAATTTTAATTTCTCATTAACTTTTCTCATTTTGTCAATGTCTAATTTTACAACTTTTCTATCATATGTAACTAGGCCGTTGATTTCATCTTCGACATCAGAAATTTGAGTGTAAACTGTTGCTGAAAGCCCTCTAGGAATTAGTGGAATTATCTCTTTTTCATATAATTTTATTATTGCATTTTCAAATGATTTTAAATCCTTGTATTTTTTGTACCCAAAAGACTTTTTAAGATTAAATACATGGTTTTCAATTTTAATGCTATAGCCACCAAATTCTGTTAAAGCATAAATTCTATCATTTTTCTCTTTTTTGGGAGCATAGCGAACTGGCCTAAAATATATATGCTTTGAATCAAAGTCGCCACCGCCTTGATCGTGCCAGCCACTTGCATGATCTATTAATCTTGAGGTGTCATATTGTTTTATAAACTCAACTGACTTTAGTGCATCAAACTGTCCCCAACTTTCATTAAATGGAACCCAAACTGCTAAAGAGACAACATTATACAAAGTCTCAATTGTTCTAAAAGCATCCACATAATATTCTTCTCTTCCCTCCAAATCACCTCTTCCTAAAAGTGAGTACTTATCATCTTTAATTTTTATTCCAAACAAACTCATTCCAGAAATTATTAGGTTATGTGCATATGTTCCACCATTTACAAAATCTTGCCAAACTAAAACGCCAAGTCTATCACAATGATAATACCAGCGAAGCGGTTCAACTTTAATATGTTTTCTTAGCATATTAAATCCCATCTTTTTGGTGAGTTCAATATCATATATCATTGCTTCATCGCTAGGGGGTGTATAAAGTCCATCGGACCAGTAGCCTTGATCTAATAGACCATTATGAAAATATGGCTTGTTGTTTAAGTAACATCTCAAAAATCCAGAGTCATCTCTTGCCATTGAAAATTTTCTCATTCCAAAATATGACTTTACTTTATCTCCATCTGCATCTATTTCTAATTGATATAAAAATGGTGTTTCTGGTGACCAGAGTTTTGGATCTTCTATTTGAATTATAAATTCATTTTTTCTTCCATTTGCTGATGCAATATTTTTTCCATCTAACAAAATATTTATTTTTACATCCTTAAATTCTTCATCAGACAATAATTTTATTGAAACAACATTGTTATCAATATCTGGTAAGATTTTTAGGCTTTTAATGTAATTTGTTTTAACACTTTCAAGCCACACGGTTTGCCATATTCCAGATTGTGGAGTATAAAAAATATTTCCACGTTTTAATTTTTGTTTCCCTTTAGATTGATATGAAGTATCACTTGGATCTACAACTTTTACAAAAAGTTCATTTTCACCATCTTTTAATACATTTTTAATATTTGCACTGAAAGGGAAATATCCGCCTTTGTTTTCTGCAACCAACTCTCCATTTACAAAAACTTTAGAATGATAATCCACTGCACCAAAATGCAAGATGACTTCATCTTTTACAAAATCTTTTGGAAGAGTAAATGTTGTTTTGTAATATAAAACCTCATCTGGTTGCAATACTTTATTTACACCACTTAAAACACTTTCTGGAGAAAAAGGAACTAAAATTTTTCCTTGATAGCCTTCAAACTTTTGCTCTTTATTGTATATAGCATAGTCCCATAATCCATTTAAGTTTATATAACTATCTCTTTCTAGTTGTGGTCTTGGATATTCAGGTAGTGGTTTTTCTTTATCCATTTTTTCTGCAAAAGGTGTTAACAACTGACAAAAACTTGCATTATTCATAAAAAACTCCTCTATTTTATCTAAAAACTAAATCAATGATATTTAAATTTATTATACTTTTAAATTTATTATACTTTAAGGGTGTATAGTAATCAAGATTAAAATTTTTAACCTTTGTATATTTGTGTAAATATTGTGCTTTTGTAATCAATATTAAAAATTTTTAGCCTCTGTATATTTGTGTAAATATTGTGCCTTTGTAATCAATATTAAAAATTTTTAGCCTCTGTATATTTGTGTAAATATTGTACCTTTGTAATCAATATTAAAAATTTCAACCTTTGTATATTTGTGTAAAAATTGTACCTTTGTAATCACTAACTAATTTTTTAACCATTATATTTACCTTAATTTATGACAAAAATTTCTTTTTAAAAATATTCTTGCTTAAAACAACTCTAATATAGTAAAATTACCTATGTAATATAAAATTTTAAGGAGATATATATGACAACTTGGACAAGTGATAAGATTAGAAACATTGCCTTGATAGGACATAGTGGGGAAGGCAAAACCTCTTTATTAGAAGCTATTTTGTTTCAAACAGGCGCAATAAAGAGATTAGGTAAAGTAGATGATGGTTCATCAGTTTCAGACTTTGATGAAGAAGAAAAAGCAAGGAAATTTTCAATAAATTTAACAGTATCTTATGCAGAATACAAAGATTATAAATTTAATATTTTAGACGTCCCTGGATTTTTTGATTTTGAAGGCGAAATGATTGCAGCATTAAGTGTTGCAGATGCAGCTGTTTTAGTTACTTCAGCAGCAGGTGCTGTTCCAGTAGGTGCTGAAAAAGCAATCGAATACTGTAGTGAAAATGATATTCCACTAATTATTTGGGTAAATGGAGTAAATAAAGAAAATACAAGTTTTGAAAATACTCTAAAAGCATACAAAGAAATGTATGGTAATAAAATTGTTGCAATCGAAGTTCCAATTATGAATGGAACAGATATGCAAGGTTATGTAGATATTTTTGCAAAAAAAGCATATGACTTAAATGGAAAAGAAATTGAAATTCCAGCATCAGTTCAAGGACTTGTTGATGAAAATGAAGGTGAGTTGTTAGAACTTGCAGCAGAATCATCTGAAGAACTATTAGAAAAATTCTTTAGCGGAGAAGAATTAACTGTTGAAGAAAAGAAAAAAGGAATTAGAACAAGAATAAAAAATACAGAATGTATGCCAGTATTTGCAGGTGTTGCAGTTGTAAAACCAATTTTGACAAATATGTTAGATTACTTTATTGATTTACTTCCAGCAGCAAATGAAGCAAAGCCTAAAAAATATATTGATTTGGCAGATAAAACTGAAAAAACAATGCTTGTTAGCCAAGATGGAAAATTCGCAGCACAAGTATTTAAGTCAACAGTCGATCAATTTATTGGAAAATTATTACTATTCAAAGTTATTAGAGGAAGTGTTTCAAGTGGCGATAATGTATATAATGCAAACGCTGATGAAAATGAAAAAATTTCACAAATAAGTTTCTTGCGTGGCTCTCAAAAAGAGGCAGCAGATGTAGTTAACGCTGGTGATATAGGAGCATTTGCAAAATTAAACTACACATCAACAAACCATACTTTATGTGATCCATCAGAAAAAGTTAAATTTGAAGATATCCCATTCCCAAAACCAGTTATTTCATTTGCAGTTTATGCAGAAGAAAAAGGAACTGAAGATAAAGTCTTTGCAGGTTTCAATAAACTAATGGATGAAGATTCAACTTTCGTTTTAGAAAAGAATCAAGAAACAAATGAAATGCTTCTTTCAGGTCTTGGTGAAATGCAACTTGAAATATTAAACAAAAAAGTTAAAAATAAATTTGGTGCAAAAGCTCTATTAAAAACACCAAGAGTTTCATATAGAGAAACAATTAAAAAGACAGTTGAAGCAGAAGGAAAACATAAAAAACAATCAGGTGGTGCAGGTCAATTTGGACAATGTAGTATTAAATTTGAACCTGGTGCTGAAGATGGAGTTTTTGAATTTGTTGATGCAATTGTTGGTGGTGCAATACCTCGTCAATATATTCCAGCAGTTGAAAAAGGATTAAGAGAAGCAATTAAAAAAGGAATACTTGCAGATTATCCAATGGTCAATATTAAAGCTACAGTTTTTGATGGAAAACACCATCCAGTTGATAGTAAAGAAATCGCATTTATTAGTGCAGCAAAACTTGCATATCAAGATGGATGCTCAAGAGCAAACCCAGTATTTTTAGAGCCAATCATGTCAATGAAGATAACTGTACCAGATAGTTATATGGGCGATATTATGGGTGATTTGAATAAGAGAAGAGGTAGAATTTTAGGAACAGATGTTGCAGGTGGAAAAGCAATAGTTGAAGCAGAAGTACCACAAGCAGAAATTGGAAAGTATGCAACAGATCTTCGTTCTATGACACAAGGCAGAGGTAAATTCAGTGTTGAACTTGCAAGATATGAAGAAGTTCCAGCATCTCAAACAGAAAAGATTATTGCAGACTACAAAGCACGTTTAGCAGAAGAACAATAATCTAATCTAATCTCTAAATACAAAACAAAAGGGGCTCAAAAATTGAGTCCCTTTTTTATTTTAAATAATTTTGTTAAATAAAATTTTTAATTATAAAATATTATATTCTTGCAACTCCTGTATCTTTTGCGGCTTGTGCAACTGCTTTTGCAACAGTAGGGCCAACTCTTGGATCAAATGGTCTTGGAATGATGTAGTCTGGTGTAAGTTCATCATCACTAACAATTGATGCGATCGCTTTTGCTGCAGCAATTTTCATTTCATCATTTATATCACTTGCTCTTGCATCCAATGTTCCTCTAAATATTCCAGGGAATGCAAGCACGTTATTAATTTGATTTGGGAAATCACTTCTACCAGTACCAACTACTTTTGCACCAGCTTCTAATGCTTCATCTGGCCAGATTTCAGGAACAGGATTTGCCATTGCTAAAATGATGCTATCTTTTTTCATTGTTTTAATCATATCTTTTGTTAAAACATTTGGACCAGATACACCGATAAATACATCAGCATCAACAATTGCATCAGCAAGAGTGCCTTTAACATGATTTTTATTTGTAACTTTTGCAATATTTTTGTAAGACTCTTGAAGATTTTCATCATCTTCACTAATAGCACCTCTACGTGCACATAAAATAATGTCTTTTGCACCAAGTTCAAGTAATAACAAAGCAATTGCTTGTCCAGCGGCTCCAGCACCACTAAAGACTATTTTGCAATCTTCTAATTTTTTATTAACAATTTTTAATGCATTAATTAGTGCTGCAAGAGTGACAACAGCGGTTCCGTGTTGGTCATCGTGGAAAATTGGGATATCAGTTTCTTCTTTTAAACGTCTTTCAATCTCAAAACATCTTGGAGCAGAAATGTCTTCAAGATTAATTCCACCAAATGAACCTGCAATTAGTTTTACTGTATTTACTATGTCATCAACATTTTTACTTCTAATACAAAGAGGAAACGCATCGACGCCACCAAATTCTTTAAATAAAACACATTTTCCTTCCATAACAGGCATACCTGCTTCAGGGCCAATGTCACCAAGACCTAAAACAGCGGTTCCATCTGTTACGACAGCAATGGTATTCCATCTTCTTGTCAAGTCATATGATTTATTTACATCTTTATGAATTTCAAGACAAGGTTCTGCAACTCCTGGTGTATATGCTAAACTCAATTCTTCTTTATTGTTAACGGTAGCTCTAGCTACAACTTCTATTTTTCCTTTCCATTCATAATGCTTTTTTAATGATTCTTTTGCATAATCCATAATTCACCTCTATTAGTTTTCCCATGGGAATTTGTATTTATTCAAATTAAATTGATCTCTAACTTTAATAAATTCTGCTTGAACGCTTTCATTAATTTCAACACCAGTTGATTTAATTTTTTGACAATTCAAATATTCTTTTTCACCAGCGGTATATATTCTTTCTTCTCCTGGAGCTTTTTGAGATGCTCTTAATGCTCTTAAAATATCCCCCGCAGTTTTTCTAAATTCTTTTTCTCCCATGAAAGCATTTGTATCAATTGCTATAAAGAAATGTCCTAAATGATATGGAACACTTTCACCGTTTTGTCCAATACCAGATAACATTTTCATATAGTTTCCTTGTTGCAATGCTGCAGATAAAATTTCTACAACAGTAGCATAACCGTATCCTTTGTATCCAGCGGTTGTTTCGCCAATTCCACCTAGTGGAGCAAGAGCTGCTTCTCCTTTTGTTAAGGCTTTTAAAATCTCTTCTGAGTTTGTCATACTCTTACCATCTCTACCAATAACCATACCCTCTGGTGTATCTTTTCCAAGTCTTGCATAAACTTCAATTTTACCTCTTTGAATTGTAGAAGTAGCACAGTCTAAATTGAATGGAAAATCTTCATCTGTTGGAAGGCCAATGGTCAATGGGTTTGTTCCCATCATATTTTCAACTCCAAAAGTTGGAGCAATTGAAGGTCTTGCATTGGTTCCAGTAATTCCAATCATTCCTTCATCAGTTGCCATAGTTGTATAGTAACCAGCAATACCATAGTGTGTACTATTTCTAACTGCAACCATACCCATTCCATATTTTTTTGCTTTTTCGATTGCCATTTTCATCGCGGTATATCCAATTACTTGTCCCATACCATCATTTCCATCTAAAACAGCGGTGGTAGGGGTTTCGCGAACAACATCAATTGTTGTTACTGGATGCTGAATACCTTTCATAATTCTATCAATATATATAGGCTTAAAACGATTAACACCGTGGCTTTGTATTCCACGTCTATCGGATTCTACTAAGACGTCTGTAACAATATCTGCATCTTTTTCTGGAACACCAACAGCGATAAAAGAATCTTTAACAAAACTGCTTACTGTATTCCAATCTAATATCATATTTGGCATATTTCTCCTCCTAAAAAAATTATATAAACTTACATTTAATACTATCATTTTTGGCAGAAAATATCAATATTAAAAGCATATATAATTGCAAAAAAACCATATAATAACCTAATCTTTACAAAAAAATTAATATAAATATATTTATTAAAAATTTCCAAACTTTTGCAATATTATAAAAAAAAATCTTCAATTGATTGAAGATTTTATCGTCAATATATTGTTTTTTATATTTTATGGGAAAATGCCACGCAATCTATATGCTTTAACAAGTCTGTCAAGAGCAACGACATATGCTGCTTCTCTAAATGAAATCTTGTAGTCTTGACTTGTTTTAATCAATAAATTTAATGATTCAATTAAATGGCTTTGAACAACTTCATTAACTTGTTTTACGGTCCATCTCATTGCTTGCATGTTTTGCACCCATTCACAATATGAAGCAATAACACCACCAGCATTAACTAAAATATCAGGAATAACTGGAATATGTTTCTTTGCTAAAACTTCATCTGCATTTGAAGTAGTAGGGCCATTTGCAGCCTCAACAATAATTTTCGTTTGAATTTTTTCTGCAATGCTTTTAGTTATTTGATTTTGAAGAGCTGCAGGAATTAATATATCGCAAGGTGTTAATAGAAGTTCTTCATTTGTAATTCTTTTAAATTCACCTTTATCATATGTTGAAAGTAAATTTCTTTTTTTAACATGTTCAAAAATACTTGGTATATCAAGGCCATCAGGGTTATATATTCCACCAGATACATCGCTTACTGCAACTATTTTACAATTTAATTCATGAATATATTTTGCAGAAATACTACCAACATTTCCAAGTCCTTGAACTACAACTGTAGTATCTGCTGGTGAGATATTATTTATTTTTAGAAATTCTTTAACAATAGTGGTAACCCCTCTTCCTGTTGCTTCGTTTCTTCCTAAAGAACCACCAATTTCAATATCTTTACCAGTTACAACACCTGGAATTGTGTATCCTTTCATTGAAGAATATGTATCCATAACCCAGTCCATTATGTGTGGATCTGTTCCAACATCAGGGGCAGGGACATCTTTGTTTGGGCCAATAAATGGTAAAATTCTAAGGGTGTATCTTCTTGTTAATTTTTCAAGTTCTCGTTCAGATAATTCAGAAGGATTTACAGCAATACCACCTTTCGCACCTCCATATGGAAGATTTGCTAGTGCACACTTAAAAGTCATCCATCCCGCAAGGGCTCTTGTTTCATCTAAATTTACTTCTTGGTGATATCTTATTCCACCTTTACAAGGTCCTCTCAATGAACTATGTTGTACTCTACATCCTTCAAATACTTTAATTGTGCCATCGTCCATTTCTACAGGAACTGAAACAAGTAGCTCTCTTTCACAGTATTTTAATCTGCTATAGTCGCTTTCTGGAATGTTAAGAATTTTAGCAGCTTTATCAACATTTGCTTTAAAATTCTCAAAAGCACTTAATTCATTCATTATTTTTTTCTCCTTATTATGCAATAATTGCATTTTATCTAAAAATTGAACAGCACAAATGCTACCTTTAATTGAATTATTTAGTTAGAGCATGATGAAAGTAAAAATTATTTTGTTATTGTAACTTTCTTTTTATTTCTAGGTTTATCAGGATTTAATCCAAGTGCCTCAGCCATATATACTACAAATAACTCTATGGCTATAGTATAAAAAAATGGTGTGTTCATTCCTCTTGTCATTGGCATGCAACAATATGAATCACTGATATCTTTAATTTCTTTTATATCTGTAAATGAAATTATTCTTGCACCAAGCAAAGAAAGTCTTCTTGCTAAATCAATAAAATCATCAGTAAACTCAGAAGCAGGTGCTAACATTATAATTGTTGAATTTTGATCTACAAGTGCAATTGCACCATGCATAAAATCTGCCGTTGAAAAAGGCCTATTAAACTTTAGACATGTTTCCATCATTTTTAATGATAATTCAGAAGCAACGGCTTGCGTTAAACCTCTTGTTAAAATGACAAAGTTATTAATGTCTTTATTTTCTTCAGCAAATGATTTAATTCCATCTTTGTTTTCTTCAATGAATTTTTCAAGCATTGGTGGTAACTCTGCAACATTCATTTTTGCTGTAACACTTGATAGGGCATTTGAAAGTAAAAACATTGCAGATAATTGTGCAATAAAAGTTTTACTTGCTGAAACACTTCTTTCAATTCCAGCAGCAAGATTAATGTGAAAATCACACATCAATGCAAGTGGAGAATCAGGATTATTTGTTACTGCAACTGTCATTGCACCAGTTTGTTTAGCGCTTTGAACAACCATTAAAGTATCTGTTGATTGTCCACTTTGTGATATTGCAAGAACCATATTATTTGATAAATCAACGGTTGCACCATAATATGTGGTAATTGATGGAGTAAATTTACTAACCATGATTTCACCAATTGCTTCAACAACATACTTAAAATATGTTGCAGCATTATCACTAGTTCCTCTTGCAACAGTTGTGATGTTTGTCAGTTTACGACGTTTAAATTCTTTTGAAATTTCTGCCCAAACTTTTTTATTTTCTGAAAGTACAGATCTAATTACATCTGGTGCAGTTAAAAATTCATTTAGCATTACTGACATAAATGTTCTCTCCTAAATCTCTTACAGTGTCTAAATTATAAAATATATGAAAAAAAATGTAAAATGAATTATTGGCAACACTAAAATATTATAATAAATACTACTAAAGTAATTATATGCCTATAAATTTGAAAAATTCATATGTAAAAAAGCTCAAAATTTATGCTTATATTTTCATGATGCTAAACTTGACAGGAGTGTAATTTTCAATTTTCATTTTGCAAATTCATATCAATGTTTAAGGTTGACAAGCTAAGAAGTTATTCATATAATTACATAAACATAAAGAAGCCAAAAAAATCAAAAATTTATGCTACAAATTAAATGCTGTTATAGCTCAGGAGGTAGAGCACTTCCTTGGTAAGACTGACAGCTAAGGGAAAAACAGCTCAAAAACTGCCAAAATGTACTGTGGTCTAAACCACTAAAAACTTAATAAAAATGCACTTGCTGCTATGGCTCAGTCGGTAGAGCGCGTCCTTGGTAAGGACGAGGTCATGGGTTCAAATCCCGTTAGCAGCTCCAAAAAGCACCGAAAACAAGCAATTTTCGGTGTTTTTCTTTGCCCATAAACATTTGCGGTGCAAAAAGGCATACAGCTTATCTCCAAAACCTTAGACCACAGTATTTTAGCCATTGCACCATTTTTTTAACCCTATTTTAATCTTAAGGCATAAAAAAGGCATAAAATATTTAGTCAACTCATCACTAGCCAATATGGACACTACTGCTATGTGCTTTGAATATCTTTTGTAGGTTTTGTGTCTTGCAAAGATGAAAGGCATAAATAAGGCATAAAAAAAGCGACAAGGTTCTACCCTCGCCGCTCTTATTCTTATATATATCATCCTAATATCTCTCCCAGCTTATCCGCGCTTGATTGTATCATATGTGCGTAGATATCGGCTGTGACCTTTGTGGTGCTATGTCCTGCTCTTGCCGATACGGTCTTAAGAGGTACTCCCGCTGCTATCTGTAGCGAAATATTGGTGTGCCTGACTCTTGAAAAGTGGGGGATATATTTTCTTAACTATCTTTGCCATGCTGACCCTCCTTTCGGTTAACTCGCTACCTTGTTTTAAAACAACTCTAAATCTATTCAATATATTATATTCATTCGTGTATACGACCGAAACGATAAGGCCGTTTTTGTATTTTGTTTAAAATGTTTTCAATATCACATTCCTTTTTCCACAGCATTAATTCAATATAGCTATAAAATGCAATAAATAAAGATTTTCCCCTCTAGTTTTTATCATATCATTACTCTATATTCATGATATAACAAATGGTTCAATATTTCAATATGGAGATTTGGCGAAAAAGCCTTACCTTAGTAAGGAGAGTAATAATAGTCAAATTCAAGGCGCTAAACTTAAATTGACTTATTGCAAAGTGTTTCCCCCTTATGGCTACCTAGCACGTACACCTATCATAAAGGCGCACTTTCTATCTCGTCTGGCAACCAACAGGAATCATCGTTTATTTCCACGGTAAAAATCTGATTAATCTCTTGCATATCCTTGGACTGATGTTGCTTTAATATAAGCCGTGAATCCTTGGTTGTGCCTAGAATTTCTATCTTTCCTCTGACATGACTCATGCAGTAGCGGAACCTTTTGGCAACCCCTGAGAGCATTGAGCGTGCCTGGTCCACAATCTTTGTAGCTTGTACAAGCGGTACCGCAAAGTAGTTTTGCACGCCCTTTACTGGTCTGCATTGGAACAAATAATATGGAGAGATACCGTGCTCGGTAAGCTTGTTGAATAATTCGTGAAGAGCTTCAGGTGTGTCGTTGACCCCGGCAAGTAGTACCGTTTGATTTAATATAGGTACGCCCGCTTCAAGTAAAAGATTTATTGCTTGGAGCGATTCCTCGGTAAATTCATTGGCGTGATTGAATTGTGTCACCACAAATATCTTTTTCTTTTTACCGTACTTTTTAAAAAGTTCTACAAGCTCCTCATCTTCGTATATTCTTTGGGGGAACACAACAGGCACACGGCTACCGAATCTAATGAATTTTATGTTGGGGTTTTTCGTCAATCGGTGTAAATAGCGTTCTATTACTTTATTGTTGTTCATCAGCGAATCTCCGCCTGAAATCAACACATTATCAATTTCTTCATTGGCTTCTATGTAGTCTAGCGCTCTATCGGTAAAGGTTAGTATCTCTTCTTCCGTTTGCCCAACTAGCCTTTTCCTAAAACAATGCCGACAATACATAGCGCATATGTTGGTGGAAAGTATCAGCGCAGTATTCGGATATTTGTGCTGTATACCGTCAACAACGGTATTTTCCGCCTCTCCGCTAGTATCAAGCCGCCCAGTTTGCGATGCTTCATTCAGCGACGCAACGGCCATTTTGTAAATTGGGTCGGAGTCGTTATTTTCTTTTATCAGACCTAAATAATAGTGGGTTATCGACATTGGATATTCATCAATAATTGCTTGAATGCTTTTTGCCTTTTCTGGCGCAATAAGTCCTTTTTCTACAAGCTCTTGCGCTGAAGTAATGTTATTTTCAAGATTTTGCCAATTGCTCTTTCTATTTAATGTCAATATAAACACCTCTCTTAACTTTTTTCAATTTTGGCAAGCTATCTTTATCAATGGAAACGGCTAAGCGGTAGCCGTAAAACCACATAAAAAAAGGATTTTGCTAAGGAAACATAGCATTCCTCATTAACATTTTGTATAACGGTATGGCGGTGAATTCCATATAGCTGTTTTTAAATGTTCAAGCAGTATTTTGTGGCGCACCTTTTTGCGCGTACGTTCCCATGATAGCTTACCCATTATATTTTGCAAGGTGAACATATTTCACAATAACTGCATATACATTCTACCATATTTTGAGCTAAGATTTAAATCCTTGAATCCCTTAGTTTCCTCTGTGTAATGTGTAAAGTTAATTGAACCATTAGTAGATTCACTGTTACTCTGTTTTTGGTTACTCCTTTCCTTCTTTGTTCATATCCCCCTAGGGGGATAAAAATTTTTCACGCAAACGCTGTCACTAAT
>DUUO01000037.1 GCA_012841525.1 Clostridiales bacterium | reverse complement strand
GTTGCACTTAACTTTAGAAATTTATATTTGTTTGCCCTTTCTTTTAGAAAAATTAGTTGCACTTAACTTTAGAAAAATAAATATCAGTTCCAATTACTTTTAGAAAAATTAGTTGCACTTAACTTTGGAAATTAATATTTAATTGCACTTACTTTTAGAAAAAGCAATTATGCTTAACTTTAGACTTAACAAAAAGTGAAATATATTAAAGCTATATGGACAGAAAGGCCCTAAAATGATAGAATAAAAGTTGTATAGATTTAAAAATAAATGAGGTAAATATGAGTTCAATTTGGGGTAAAAATATTCAATTATCAATTTTTGGAGAAACTTCCAGCGAATATATTGGTGGGACTTTACATAATTTCCCAGCAGGTGTTGAAATAAATTTAGATAAAATTAATCTTGGATTAAAGCTTAGAAAAGGCACAATAACATTTACACCTATAAAAAGAGTAGATGATAGACCTATCATTATTTCTGGTGTAACAAGAGGTGTTACTAATGGAGCACCAATTACTGTCTTGTTTGCAAATCCAAAATATCAACCAATTGATGATAAAAAAGAACCACCAAAACCATCACACGCTGATTATGTTGCTATGCAAAGATTTAATAATGCTGCAAACTTGGATGGTGGCGGACATTTTTCAAGGAAATTAACTCTACCAATCGTATTTTTTGGAATGTTATGTACTGACTTTTTAGCATATAAAGGAATTGAGATTGTTTCTCATATAAAAAGTATTGGAAAAGTAGAAGATGAATCTTTTGGCGTAGACATTGATCCTATTTTAGTAGAAAGATTAAATTCAAGTTCATTTCCTACAATATCACAAGAAGCAAGGAAACTAATGACTTCATTAATTTCTAGTATATATGCAATTGATGATAGTATCGGCGGAAGCATTGAAACAGCAATTGTTGGATTAGATGCTGGTTTAGGCTCCCCTATTTTTGACAACTTAGAAAGCAATCTTGCAAGCTTTTTCTTTGCAATACCTGCTGTCAAAGCTTTTGAAATTGGTTATGGAGTAAACTTTGCTCATTCAAGAGGTTCTGAGGTTACCGATTCGTTTTTGATAGATGAAAATGGAAAAGTTAGAACAAATAACAATTTTAATGGTGGTATGAACGGCGGTATTTCAAATGGTATGCCAATAATTATTAAAACCACATTAAAACCACTTCAATCAACTCGTCAACTTCAAAATACCTTAGAATTTGGGACAAACAAAGTCGTTGATTTAGAACTACATAGAGAACACGTTGCAAGTTTAGTTCCAAGAAACACTATCATTATGACAAGTGCTGCAGCAATAACTTTATTTGATGCATATCTTGGATGTCATGGACATAAACATACAGTGCTAACTGATGAAGAAATAGAAGCATATAGAAACAAGGCTAAAAACAAAATATAAAATCAATAACGTCTTCATTAATACGAACTAGAACTAAAAGAAAAATATACTTTTACATGTGCATTTCAAGAGACAATATTGTATTGCACAAAAAATATAAAAACAATATAATTAAAAACATGCGGGAGTGGCCTAATGGTATGGCAACAGCTTCCCAAGCTGTGGACTGCGGGTTCGATTCCCGTCTCTCGCTCCAAAAGGTTTAATAAACTAGTTTTTGTTTTCAATAATTTTCATATATATAAAGACAATTAAAAATTACAAAATGTTGAAATATAGAGGGTATAAAAGTTATTTGTTAACAAAAATTTTTTTAATGATAAAAATATAACTATATGGGGAAAATAAACATGAAAAAAATCTTAATCACTGGGGGTTCACAAGGTATTGGAAGTTCACTAGTTGAAAAACTAAGTGGTCAAGATAGATTAATATATTTTACATACAATAAACATAAAAAAGAGGCTTTAGAGCTTGCTAAAAAAACTGGTGCAGTTCCAATCAAATGCGACCTACTACTTGATGAAGACATATCAAATTTAAGCAAATGTTGTGGTAGTGTTGACATTTTAATTAATAATGCTGGAGTTAGTGAAATTAAATTATTTACTGATATAACAAATGCTGATTGGGATAAAGTTTTAGATGTTAACTTAAAAGGCGCCTTTTTAGTAACAAGAGAATTTTTGCCTAAAATGATTAGTAAAAAATGGGGACGAATAATAAATATTAGTTCTATGTGGGGAATTATAGGTGCATCTTGTGAAGTTCAATATTCTGCTTCAAAAGCGGGCTTAATTGGTATGACTAAAGCACTAGCAAAAGAAGTTGGCCCATCAAATATTACAGTCAACTGCATTGCCCCAGGTCTTATAAACACAACTATGAATGCAAACATTGATAGCAAATGCTTAGATGAAATGGTTGAAAATACACCAATGCAAAGAATTGGCACTTGTGATGATATTGCAAATGCCGTTGAATTTTTAATCTC
>DUUO01000005.1 GCA_012841525.1 Clostridiales bacterium | reverse complement strand
TAAGCTCAACTTCACATAAAAATTTACAAATAAATAATTGATCTTCATTTAACATCGACAACACAACCACAATTAAATTTTTATTGGTTTTGACTTTATTTTTAATTTTTTATAAAATTGTATTGAGTAATCTGAACGGTTGCACCATTTATTTGGTGAGGAAAGTCCGAGCATCACAGGACAGTGTGGCAGAGAAATCCTGCTAAAGGCGACTTTAAGGAAAGTGCAACAGAAATTATACCGCAGCTTTTATAGCTGTAAGGGTGGAAAGGTGTGGTAAGAGCACACCAGCAGTTTGGCAACAAAATTGGCTGTGTAAACCCCACATGATGCAAGATAATGAAACAATGATTTGTCCGATCGTTTCTAAATCGCTAGATTTTATAGGCGACTATAAAACAAGATAGATAACCGTTTTTAACAGAACTCGGCTTATAGGATTACTCAAAACTTATGCCTTTATTCATAATAGATAAAATTGATTTTTATTGATAAAAATGATAATATTTAACTATGTTTTGAATGTGATTTAATCCACGATTAAAAATCAATCTAGGGAGTAAAATGGATTTATTCAGTACAGTTGCAAAGGATCACTTACCATTAGCAGAACGAATGAGGGCTTCAACCTTTCAAGATTTTTTAGGGCAAGAGCATTTAATTTTTCCGAATTCGCCGTTATTGAGAGCAATAGAAACAAATAGTTTAGGAAGTTGTATTTTTTATGGGCCGCCTGGTACTGGTAAGACAACTTTAGCAAATATAATTGCAAATAAAACTAATGGACATAGTGTTAAATTAAATGCCGTTTCATCAGGTGTTGCAGATGCAAAAAAAGTTATTGATGAATCAAGAGAACTTCTATCTTTATATAATCAGAAAACATATTTGATATTAGATGAATGTCATAGATGGAATAAAGCACAATCTGATAGTGTGCTTGGCGCAATAGAAAAAGGTGAAATTGTTTTTATTGGGACAACAACCGAAAATCCATATGCAAATATGACAAGAGCTATTGTGAGCAGATGTAAAATATATGAGTTTAAAAAATTAAAAGATCAAGATATAATAAAAGGACTAAAAAAAGCTCTGTTAGATAAAGAAAAAGGCCTTGGCTTATATAACGCATCAATAAGCAATGATGCCTTAGAACATATCGCTTTTGTAAGCAATGGAGATTTAAGGGCAGCTCTAAATTCTTTGGAAATTGCTGTTATAACAACTCCTCCACAAGAAAACTCTAAGATTAATATTACTAAAAAAATTGTGGAAAATGTGACAAACACAAAAACATTAAGTATTGATAGAGATACTTACTATGATGTTTTAAGTGCTTTTTGTAAAAGCTTAAGAGGAAGTGATGTAGATGCTGCACTATACTATGCATTCAGATTAATAAATGCAGGCGTTGATCCGTTAATAATATTTAGAAGATTGATAGTTCATTCTGCTGAAGATGTTGGTCTTGCAGATCCAAATGCACTAGTAGTAGCAACAAATGCTTTGGTTGCTTTTGAAAAAATAGGGATACCTGAAGGCTTTTTGCTATTGAGTGAAGCAATAATTTATGTTTCAAATGCACCAAAATCTAATTCAGTTTTGACGGCAATGAATTTGGCAAAGCAAGCTGTTAAAACAAACCCTGATGATTCAGTGCCAGCATATTTACAAGATCAAACATTTAAGATTGAAAAACAGGGACAAAATTATTTATATCCGCACGATTATGAAGGTGGTTGGGTAAAGCAACAATATTTACCAGACGGTATAAAAAATGAAAGATTTTATTTTCCAAGTCTTAATGGCGAAGAAATAAATATAAAAATAAAAAAAGAAGGAGAATAGTTATGACAAAAAATTTAAAAGGTACTAAAACAGAAGAGAATTTGAAGTATGCTTTTGCAGGCGAAAGTGGAGCACGCAATAAATATGATTACTTTGCAAGCAAGGCAAAAAAAGAAGGATACGAGCAAGTTGCAGCAATATTTGCAGAAACTGCTTTAAATGAAAAAGAACATGCTAAACTTTGGTTTAAACAATTTGATAAAATAGGTACCACAGTAGAAAATCTAATAGCAGCAGCTGCTGGCGAACATGAAGAATGGACTCAAATGTATAAAGATTTTGCAGAAGAAGCAGATAAAGAAGGATTTCATGATATTGCAGAAAAAATGAGAGGCGTTGCAGCAATAGAAAAAGAGCATGAAAAAAGATATTTAGCTCTATTGGAAAACATTCAAAAAGATAAAGTTTTCAAACGCTCTGATGAAGTTGTTTGGTTTTGCAGAAACTGTGGACATATGGAAGTAGGAAAAGAAGCTCCTGAAGTATGCCCAGTTTGTGATCATCCAAGAGCATACTTTGAAATTAAATCTACAAATTATTAATTTGCAAGATAGAAATTTTTATTATCTAAGATAAAGCGAATAAAAATCTATAGATTTTATGAAAGTTTTAGCATTAGATGTTGGTGATGTAAGGATAGGGCTTGCTACTAGCGATCCTTTAGGTATAATAGCGTCTGGTTATGAAACATATACTAGACAGGGTGAAAATGCAGATATTCAATACCTAAAAGACTTTATTAAAAAAAATGCGATAGAGCTTGTTGTTATTGGCCTTCCAATTAATATGGATGGAACTTTTGGTGAAAGAGTTGAAATTGTTAAAAATTTTGCAAATAAACTCTTAGAAGAAGTTCAAATTGATATTGTTTTTCAAGATGAACGACTTACAACAGTTCAAGCAGAAAAAATGCTAATTCGCCATGGTGTAAAGCGCAAAAAAAGAAAAAAAGTTATCGATAAAGTAGCAGCCACTATTATCTTACAAGCATATTTAGATTCAAAATAAATTCTTATAAATTTTAACAGGTACGATAATGAAAAATGAAAGTGAAAATAACAACGATGAAATTCAAAATAATGATATTGTAGAATCTGAAGTTTTAATACTCGAAGATGAAAACGGAAATCAAAATGAATTTTATTTAATTGCAACAATTCCATATGAAGATAATTGGTATATTTGCTTAGAACCAGCAGAACCAATTGAAGGCTTTGAAGAAGGTGAACTCTTGATTTTAGAAGTTCAAGAAGATAAAGATGGTAATGATATATTTGTTACAATAGGTGACGAAAAAATCATTCAAAACATTTTTGATGAATTTCTTAAACTTCAAGTTGAAAGCGATAATTCTGAAAGCGACAATTAGTAATTTTATAAAAAAATAAAATAAAATAACATATACTTATGAGATTAAAGAGAAAAACTTTAGTTGGAATTTATTTCTTAGCAATTATTTTGCTATTTTTCTTGTTTGTTTTTTTTAACAATAATATTTCTAAAACAAAAAGTTATGTTTATGCTCAAGAAAATTTTGATCCAAATAAATTTGAATTAATAGCTGCAAATCCTAGAAAGGAAGTGACATATTCTAAAAATGTTGCATCTTATGAAGGAAATTATGCACTAACTTATGACCAAGACACTTTTAATGGTGAGACTATTATTTATAAATTAGGAGATGAAATAGTTGAAAATCCTATAAATGTTGGGCTCTATAAAGTAATTATTACTGTTGAAGATAAAGTATGGGAAAAAGATGATAATGGTCATGATTTAGAACTTTTAATTAAACCGAAACCTTTAAGTATTATGGTATCTGGAGCCAATAAATACAAATATACTGGGACAAAAAAAGAAAGGATAGTTAGTATATTAGATGAAAATATATCTGATTTGGAAAAAGAAAGCATTCTTTCTTATAATTATGTTGGCGAAAAATATGGTGACCTTGAAAATGAAAGGCCAATAAATGTTGACAAATACAATCTTGTTTTTAATGTTAAAGACACAAATTATTGTATTGATGATGAATCAATTAAATACGAAAATGATTTAATTGGCCTTGAAATTTTACATGAAAAATTAGAAGTTATTGCAGATAATTTAATTGTCAAATATGGTGTTGAATATAAACCCACTTATACTATATCGGGTTTTGTTGAAGGTGAAGATGAAAATGTGCTTATTAAAAAACCTGAAATTGAAGCTGTTTTTACAAAACCAGGACAATATCAAATAAAAGCTCAAAATGGGGAGGCTGCAAATTATACTTTTGAATATATAGAAGGAAATTTAACCATAAATAACTATATGCTTGAAGGTAAAATAAATGGAAATTTAAATGAAATAAAAGTTTTAGGAAATTTTTCGCCAGATTGTGAACTTGAATTTAAGATTTCTGACAATAAAGAATTAATTAAAGAAAGGAAAGCCGCTTACGAAACTAGAGGGCTTGGGAAATTAAATGATAGAGAGCATTTAGTTTTTGATATAACAAAAAAAAGCGGTGATTTTTATCTTGATTCGAATTTTAAGGTAACTATTAGTGGAATTAAAGTTAACAAATTATTTAGAAACTCAATTAAAATTATTGCAGTAGATAAGTATAACAAGGTTACATTAATAAAAAATTATAGTTATTCTGGAGAAAATCTTTCATTTTCAATGCCTGAAATGGAAGGAACAGTTTTTATTTTAACTGAGGAGCTAGTCGTTGCATTGATACTTTTTGCAGTTGCTTTTTTGATTTTATTGATTATACTATTTTCAATAACTGCAAGAATAAACTATAAAAGAAAAATTAAAGAAAGTGAAGAAATTAAAAAAAGCAAAAATAATCCCGAATATATATGGAGCAACAAGAAAAGAATGCGAAAATAATCTTCATATTGTTTAAAGGATAAAAAAACAATAAAGTTAACTATAATTTGGTTAAAAAACAATATTTAAAACTCAAAAGCATTAAAATATTTTTGTTGTTAAAAACTTGCACTATATATAATAAAATGATATTATTTCTAAAGCGCATTAATGCGAAATATACAGATGTCCATTTTTTAAAACTTGTTCCTTTTTTTAGGTGTGTTAATTTGGATATCAAAGAAAAAACAGGAGATTACTATGGCAATAATTACAATGAAACAATTATTAGAAGCAGGAGTGCACTTTGGTCATCAAACAAAACGTTGGAATCCAAAGATGAAACCTTATATTTATGGTGCAAGAAACGATATTCATATTATTGATTTACAAATAACAGCACAAGAAATTGAAAAGGCTTTCAAATTTGTTTATGAATCAGTGCAAAATGGAGCAACAGTTTTATTTGTTGGAAAAAAGAAACAAGCAAAAGATGCTATTCAATCAGAAGCAGAACGTTGCGGAATGTTTTATATGAATAACAGATGGCTTGGTGGAACTTTGACTAATTTTGAAACAATCAAAACTAGAATTGACAAACTACATAAACTTGATCAAAGTGAAAAAATGGGTGAGTTTGAACAATATTCTAAAAAAGAAGCAATGAAACTAAGACAACAAAAGGAAAAACTTGAAAATGACCTTGGTGGAATTAAAAATATGCGAAAACTTCCTGACATTATGTTCGTAGTTGACTTAAAAAATGAAGAAACGGCTATTAAAGAAGCAAGAAAATTAAATATCCCAATTATTGGATTAGTTGATACAAATTGTGATCCAGATTTAGTCGATTTTGTCATTCCTGGCAATGATGATGCAATTAGGGCAATTAAACTTATTGCAGGAGTTATTGCAGATGCTGTTATAGCAGCAAGTGAAGGTGTCGATTATGTTGAAGGTTCTGTAACAGGTGAGGCATTCTTAGCGTCTTCTGAAGAAAATCTAGCTTCTGAAACTGAAGATGAAAACTTAAATGCTGAAGCACAAAAAATTGATACAGAGGTAAAAGAGGATATTGTTGAAAAAGATGATGTAACAGAAGCAAAAAAGGCTAAAAAAACTGTTTCAAAAGAAAAAGTTGCAGATGACAAAAAAGAGTCTGTAGAAAAGAAAGATAACAAAAAAGTTGCAGATGACAAACAAGAATCTGTAGAAAAGAAAGATAATAAAAAAGTTGATGATAAAAAACAAGAAGAAAAAGAAACAATAAAAGAAGATAAAGAATAATATAGAATACAAAAAATATATATAATGTTGCTAATCAATTTAATGATTAAATTCAAACAACATTATTGAGTGAGGAAATAATATGTCATTTACAGCACAAGATGTTAAAAAATTGAGAGATATGACTGGTGTCGGCATGATGGATTGCAAAAAAGCGCTAGTTGAAACTAATGGCGATATTGATAAAGCCGTTGAGTTATTAAGAGAAAAAGGAATGGCAACTGCTGCAAAAAGAGCAGGTAGAATCGCTTCACAAGGCATTGTTGATAGTTATATACACCTAGGTGGAAAAATTGGAGTATTATTGGAAGTTAATTGTGAAACGGATTTTGTTGCTAAAGGCGATTTATTTAAAACATTTGTTCATGATTTAACTTTACAAATTGCTGCAGGAAATCCTTTGTATATTGCAAAAGAAGATGTTCCAGAAGATGTGTTAGAACATGAAAAGCATATTTTAAGAGCACAAATTAAAAACGATCCAAAACTTGCAAACAAACCTGATCAAGTTATTCAAAAAATGATTGATGGAAAAATGAATAAGTATTATCAAGAAGTTTGCTTATTGGAACAAGCATTTATAAAAGATGCAGACAAAAAAGTTGGTGATTTATTAATTGAAGCTATAGCAAAAACTGGAGAAAAAATAAGTATTCGTCGTTTTGTTCGTTATGAAATGGGGGAAGGCTTAGAAAAAAAATCATGCGATTTAGCGTTAGAGGTTGAAGAGCAAATAGCAAAAATGAGTAAATAATATTTAAAGATACCAATTCGTTGGTATCTTTTTTTTAAGGAGAATTATAAATGAATCCAAAATACAAAAGAGTGTTATTAAAATTATCTGGCGGAGCTTTAGCGGGTGAATCTGGATTTGGAATAGATGAAGATATAATTTTAGACATATGTCAACAAATTAAAAAAGCACAAGAAATGGGCATTGAAATTGGAATTGTTGTCGGTGGAGGAAATTTTTGGAGAGGTAGACAGGGTGTTGAGATGGATAGATCTACAGCAGATCACATGGGAATGTTAGCAACGGTTATAAATTGCCTTGCTCTTCAAGATGCTTTAGAAAGAATAGGGGTTGTTACTAGAGTTCAAACTGCACTTGATATCACAAAAGTTGCTGAACCGTTTATTCAAAGAAGAGCTTTAAGACATTTAGAAAAAAAGCGTGTTGTTATTTTTGGTTGTGGAACTGGAAATCCATATTTTACAACAGATACAGCGGCGGCTTTAAGAGCTAATGAAATTAATGCCGAAATATTATTGCTTGCAAAAAATGTAGATGCAGTTTATGATTGCGATCCAGAATGCAATTCAAATGCAAAAAAATATGATAAAATTACACACTTTGATTTTATAAAAAAAGATTTGTCTGCAATGGATACTTCCGCGGTTGCACTATGCCATGAAAATAAAATGCCAATATTAGTTTTTGGATTAAAAGAAAAAAATTCAATATTGAATGCAATAACAGGAATTAATGTTGGTACATTAATTACAACCTAACAAATTAATTGTAATAACCATATAATGTAGATAATTTTCTAAAGTAAAGTTATTTTATTGATATAGATTATATGTTTGAGTTAAAAGCAAATAAATACAGGTAAGTTTGCAAACAATGGTTGTTTTATTTGTATTGCTATAAGTTTAAGATAAAAGCAATATTGCATAGATGTTGTATTTTTGTTATATTTAAATCATTAGAGTTTATAATAAATGAGGTGAAAAATGTCGGATATATTAGAAGTTGAATTATGTTTTGAAGAATATAAAGAGAAAACTCAAAAATCTATTGCTAATTATCGTCAAGAGTTACAATCAATGAGAGTTGGAAGGGCAAATCCACATATTTTAGATAAGGTTTTTGTCGATTATTATGGGACTTTAACCCCTATAAACCAAATGGCTAATATAACAATATCAGAAGCAAGAGTTTTAGTAATAAATGTATGGGATATTAATGCAATCAAAGATGTTGAAAAAGCAATAATTGCAGCAAATATTGGAATTTTCCCTGTAAATGATGGAAAAGTATTGCGTCTTGTTTTTCCTGAATTAAATGAAGAAAGGCGTAAGGCTTTGGTAAAAGAAGTAAGAGCTTTAAGTGAATTAACAAAAATTGCAATAAGAAATGTAAGAAGAGATTGCATTGATCAAATAAGAAAATTAAAAAAAGATAGCATAATAACAGAAGATGATTTAATGCAAAATGAAAAAGAATTTGATAAATTAACATCTGCATTAATGGAAGATGTAGATAATATGACAAAAGCAAAAGAAGAAGAAATTATGGAGATTTAATGGCACATTTTGCTTTTAAAGTTTGTGGATGTGAAGATTGGTTAAATGAAAATAAACAATCGACTATTTCAGAGGCTTATATTGAGACAGCTAAAGTTATTTTAGATTTAATTGATGTTGCTGATGAACACGATTTGCATTATTTGACCATTGATCTTTTTAGAGTTGATGAAATTGCAAAATTTGATAAAATTGAACAGATGAAAATTTATAATATTTTCATCTCTTTTTTTGAAGATGTAATATACGAATTTGCTGAAAGTAGAAAATATGCAGTGAGGTTTATCGGGGATTTTTTACAACTTCCTTCTGAACTTTTAGAAATAATTTCAAAATTAAATTCAAAAACATTAAACAATAAGGGCATGATGATAATATTTGCTCTAAATTATAGTAGTGCCAACGAAATAACTGTTGCAGTAAATTCGTTAATAAAAACTAAGTTTATGGTTTCTGATGTTAGTCCAGTTAAAATTGAAGAAATTGAATCATATCTCAGCATGCCAAATATACCTTCACCAGATTTATTAGTTTACACAAAAAAAGAACAATCGCTTGATGATTTTTTGCCATATCAATCTAAAAAATCTTCCGTTATGTTTTATGATAAGCCTTTTCCAAGTTTAAACCGAGAAGACTTTTATAAAATAATAGGGAAAATATTAAAATAATGTTAAAATATTATTTAATGATTAAGAATTTTTTATAAGTAGGTATAAAAATGAAAAAGTTGATTAAAAAAACGGTTCAAGGATTGGTGCTATTTGCATTTTTTTTATTATTTATTTTTTTAACATCTCTTTTCCCAGTTAAAGAAAACAGTGTTATTAATGGTTACTATGGTCAAATATTTTTTGACGTATTATTAGTTCTAGTAATTGGTGCATCTGTAGCAGAATTAATTGTTGCTGTTAAAAAGGCAGGATTTAAGCCTGCTGTAATTCCTTTGAGCATTTTAGTGGCAATAACATATCCTTTAGTTCGTTTTGTAGGCAAAAAAGGGTTTGTTATGCTTATGATTGCTGGGCTAACTCTTATTTTTATGTTTTATATTTTTGATAGAAAATTAAGCTTAAAAGATATGTTTGTTTCTTTATTTATTTTTGTTTATCCGATATTGATTTTTGGTCTTGCAATAAATTTAATTGCTGAATATGGAATGATTCCACTTTTAATAGCATTAAGTGCTGCTATGGCATCTGATGTGTTTGCTTTTTATTTTGGTAGTTTAATTAAGGGGCCTAAAATTTTTCCTAAAATCAGTCCGAAAAAAACATGGGCTGGAAGTTTGTTCGGAATATTAGGTGGAGCATTAGGATCTTTGGCTGTTTATGCACTTTTTGAAGTTGCAAATTTTCCAGTAAATAATATTTTTACATTTACAAATTATTTTAATGGTAAATTACATTTAATACTGACCTTTTATGGATGTTTAGGTGCAGGGATAGCCTTTATTAGTGAAATTGGTGATATTTTTGCAAGCAGAATTAAAAGAGAGTTAGGGTTAAAAGATTTTGGAACTTTGCTTAAAGACCATGGTGGTATAATTGATAGAATAGATAGCATTATATTTGCTGTTTTAGTTGTATCTGCTGTTATGATGTTTTTAGTTTAATATGTTAAAAATAGTAAATGGTTATAACACAATATTAATAAATATATTTAATAAAAGAAAGAAAATAATATATAAAATTATATGAGTAAAGTTAAAGTTGGTGTAATTGGTAGTACTGGTTCTGTTGGAAAGCAAGTTCTTTCAGTAATTTCACGCTACAAAGAAAAGTATGAAATTGTTTTACTTGCTTGCAAAAATTCATATGATTTGATAAAACAACAAGCAAAACAGTTTAAAGTAAAAGACATTATTGTTAACGATGATGAAAAACTTTCAAATCCAGACACTTATAAAAATTGCGATGTAGTATGTAATGCAATCTCAGATATTTCAGGTCTTTTACCTACGATTGCAATAATTAAAAGTAGGGCACGACTAATAACAGCAAATAAAGAAAGCTTAGTACTTTTTGGGCATCAATTAAACAAACTTTGTACGGAATATAATAAAAATATTATTCCATTAGATAGCGAGCATTCTGCTATTTTTCAATGTTTAGAAAAAAATAATAATATATATAGGTTGATTTTAACGGCATCTGGTGGTGCTTTTAGAGACTTAAAAAAAGAAGAAATTAAACATAAAAAAGCTTTTGAAGCCTTGAAGCATCCTATTTGGAAAATGGGAGATAAAATAACTGTTGATAGTGCAACACTTATGAATAAAGGACTAGAGTTAATAGAAGCGAGACATTTCTTTGATTGTTTGAATATAGATGTTTTAATTCATAATGAAAGTGTCATACATTCCATTGTAGAATTTGAAGATTCTTTTCAAAAATGCATTATGTCTTTAGCGAATATGGAACTTCCAATACAGTATGCTCTTTCATATCCTAATAGATTAAAAAGAGATGGTGAAAGGTTAAAGCTAGAAGATATAGGAAAATTGACTTTTAATATTCCAGATTATGATAGATTTCCTTGTCTAAAAACAGCAAAAAATGTATTAAAATTAGATACAGATTTAAGTTCAAGTATTATGTGTCTTGCTAACTCAAAAGCAGTAAATTTATATTTGCAAGATAAGATATATTTTTATGATATTAATAAAATTATTGTTAATTGTCTTGAGAAATTTAATAGTGGTCATATAGAAAACCCTAAAGATATTTTTAATTTAAATAATGAAATAAAAAAATATGTTACCTCTATCGTAGGAGGGACGCTTTGATTTTAACTGTTGTTCAGGTTTTGCAAACAGCAGGTTTTTTAATTTTAGCCTTGTTGTGCATCATGTTTATGATTGTAGTTCATGAATTTGGACACTATTTAGCAGGAAGGTTGCTAGGGTTTAAAATAATTGAGTTTAGTATTGGAATGGGTCCTGCTATATATCAAAAAAAGAATAAAAAAACTGAAGAAATTTTTTCAATAAGGTCAATTCCAATTGGTGGATATTGTCAATTTGAAGACGATGAAGATAATAAAGGTTCAAAAACGGCATTTAACAACCAACATCCATTTAAAAGAATAATAGTATTGCTTTCTGGGGCATTATTTAATTTGTTATCTGCTTTATTGTTAATAATAATTTTTTTCAATGCATATGGTCAAATTTTGCCCTCAGTCAATGAAGTTTTTGAAGACAGTGTAAATGTTAATACATTAAAAAACGGCGATGTTTTCTTAAAAATAAACAACAAAAATGTTAATATTTTAACGCAAGATGACATTAATAGTTATTTTAAAGCAAATGCTGATGAAATGAGTGTCATTGTCCTTAGAAATGGAAAAAAAGAGAAATTAACATTAAAAAGTGGGCAATATCAATTAAGAAATGAAGATGGCGATGTAGAAAAAGATGAAAATGGGCAACCTATAATGAAAAAAGGTTATGGCTTTATAATTGAAACCAAACAACAAAAATTGCCTTTTTTTGTTAGTATTGGAAAAGCATTCTCTTTTATGTTTTTTGTAGTCTATAAGATATTTGTTACAATTGGTGGACTCTTTTTTGGTAAAATACCTTTTGTCGGAAATGTTGGTGGTCCTATTGCGACTATAAGTACTATGACGAAAGCCGTGCAAACAAATTTTTCTGTTTTATTTTATATGGTTTGTTTGCTTTCTGCGAATTTAGCAGTTTTTAATCTGCTGCCTATTCCAGCACTTGATGGCTCTAAAATATTATTTACTTTAATTGAATGGATTTTCAAAAAACCTGTAAATAGGAAAGTAGAAGCAATATTGACAATCATTGGGTTTGTTTTCTTACTTGGAATGGCAATAGTTGCAGATGTTTTTTATTTAAGAGCATGAAACATTGAGAGCAATTATTAATATATAATAAGAGCATGATTAAATATTACGGTCAACATTTAATATATAATAATAGTATTATTAAATATCACAAGCAACATTTAATAAATAATAAGTAGTACGATTAAATATTATGAGCAATATTTAATATATAATTAAATAAAAGAACATTAATAGGGTAAAAAATGAGAAATATAGTAAAAGTTAAAGATGTTTTAATAGGCGGAAACAATAAGGTTGTTATTCAATCTATGACTAATACAAAAACTTCTAATTTTCAAAAGACATTAGAGCAAATTTTTGAATTAGATAAAGTTGGTTGTGAAATAGTTCGTGTTGCAATAGAAAATAACGAAGATATTAAATCATTACATAAAATTTGTAAAGAAAGTCCAATCCCAGTAGTTGCAGATATACAATATAGTTATAAACATGCTCTTGATGCAATTAAAGCTGGTGCTCATAAAATTAGAATAAATCCTTCTTATTTAGATGAAACTGAACTTTCTCTTATATGTAAAGAATTAAAATTTACTGGTATTCCAGTGAGAGTTGGAGTGAATGAAGGCTCAACGCTAAAAGATTCGACTCCTGAAAGACTTGCAGAAATTGCAATTAATAATGCAAAATTATTACAAAAACATGGTGTTGAAAATATAGTTATTGCAGCAAAGACATCTAGTGTAAAAAAGACTATTGAAACTAATAGAATTTTATATAACGAAACATCTTTTCCAATTCATTTAGGATTAACTGAAGCAGGAACAGAGATAGGTGGCTTGGATAAATCTTTTGTAACATTGGGTGGCTTGTTAGTTGATGGCATAGGAGATACAATCAGAGTTTCTTTATCTGCAAATCCAGTTAAAGAAGTTTTAGCAGCAAAACGCTTATTGAGAGCATGTAATATTGACAAAGATTATGCAAATATAATTTCTTGTCCAACATGTGGCAGAACAAAAATTGATGTTTTTGGTTTAGCAAAGGCTGTTGAAGATTATACTAAAGATATTGAAATTCCATTAAAAATTGCAATTATGGGTTGTGCTGTAAACGGTATTGGTGAATCTAAAGGTGCAGATTTAGGCGTTTGTGGTGGCAAAAATATTTCTTCAATTTTTGTAGATGGTAAAATAGTTAAAACAATTTCAAATGAAAATATATTACCAGAACTTTTTAATATTATTGAGTTAAAAACAAAAACAATTGATGAATAAATAATGTGTTTTATCAATTGAATTTTAATAGTTAATATAAAAACACTTTATGTTAATTTTAAGCGAAATTAACTTGCATGTTTTACCAATGTTAAATATATTTTTAGTTTTAAATGTTATAATAGTCTAATGGTTAATTTTAAAGAAAAAGATCTTTTTATTGATAAAATAAATGAAGCACTAAGTGATGAGGAAATTACTTTCAAACTTGGTGAGGTTGTGTTGTATAATGTTCGTGATCCTAAATTACATGTTACTTTTATATTTAATGAAGAAACTTTTGCAAAAATTACCCCTAAAATAAAAAATGAAGTATTAAAAATTGCTGAAAATCTTTTTAGTGAAAAAATTAAAATTGAAATTAATTATATAAGAGTAGAGTATTCAAAAGAGAAACTAATAAGAAAAATGCAAGAATTTTTCAAAGATAAAGTCAAAATTTCACATCGTTTAATTGATTATTCAAACATAAGTATTATAGAAGAAGAAAATAATGTTACGATAACATTGGAATTAGATTCACTTACATACAACTATGTAAATTTTGCTCATTTAGATGAATCCATTAATTCATTTTTAAATATGTATTTTTATGAAGATATTGCTATAAAGTTTGTAAAAAATCCAAAATTAGATATTAATAAAAATTATGTTAAAGATGTTAATGTGTTACCTACTTATACTTCTTTACAAAATATTGATGTTGAAATAATGGACAAAATAACTCATTATGGTATAAGGCAAATGCCTTATGCTATAAGAGACAATTTATCTCAAATAGACGAAAAAATACTTGTCTGTGGTGTAGTTTCAAGCCTTGAGTTTATTGAACGAACAGAAAAGCCGTTTTATAAATTTTTATTAAATGATACTACAGGCACAGTTTCTTGTATGTTTTTCCCCAAAAAAACAAAAATTATTGAAGACTTTAATTCAAAAATTTATAATGGTGTCGAAATAATTGTCGATGGGTATTTAAAAACTGATAACAGAAATGGTTCGGGTCTTTTATTTGTCAATAATATTAATTTATGTAAAATTAACTATGATACAATTCCTAATCAAACATTTATTAAGAAAATTGCTGATAATTATAATATTATTTCCCCTCAACCATATTTTGATGAAAGAAGCCAGCAATTAACCTTTCTTGAAGAAGAACAAAGAAAATTTAAAGAATTGGAGGGCGAAGTTGTAGTTTTTGATTTAGAAACAACGGGAACTGATGTAAACACTGCTAAAATTGTAGAAATTGGTGCAGTAAAGTTAGTTGATGGTAAGTTTGATTCTACTTTTTCAACCTTGGTTAATCCATTGATACAAATACCAGCAGGTGCTAGTAAAGTAAACAATATCTATGATGAAGATGTAAAAGACGCACCAACATTTAAAGAAGTTTTGCCTGATTTATATAAATTTATGTTTAATGCAAAACTTGTTGCACACAATATTGATTATGATATTAATGTACTAAACAATAATGCTATTGATTTTTTATACAGGTTTGATAATGATTTAGTTTGCACATTAGAGCTTTCAAGATCATTATCTAAATTGAAAGTTTCAAATCACAGGCTTTCGACTTTAACAAAATATTTTAATATTGATTTAAAAAATGCACATAGAGCACTAGATGATACTATTGCAACAGCGTATTTATATCTGGAATTGTTGAAGGTACAATATGATAAATAAAAAGTTTTGTTCAAAAAAAATTGCATATCTTATTGGCTTTTTTATTGTTTTTTTACTGCTAACAAGTTTATTATCAGCTTGCGATAATAACAAGGTTGGAGTTGTTGTTTTTGTTTTTGATGCTAATGCTGATGATGCTCATTTTAATAATGGTCAAAAAGTAATTACAAAACAAGTAAAGGTCAATTCGGCATTTGTACCAATTGAAGAAGAACCACAAAGAGAAAATTATATTTTCACAGGTTGGTGCTTAGATAAAGATGGAAAAAATCCAGTTAAATCTAATTTTGTTGCTATTAAATCAATAACAATTTACGCTTCATGGGTACATCTAAATGAATATGAGCATCCGATTTCTATAGATCCTGATGCACAAGAATTTTGTACATTTTCTTTTTCTGATTTTTTCCCTGATGATGTGCCATTAAAAGCAAAATTTGATACTGAAATTTCATTTCGAACTTATATTGAAGAAGGTTATGAAGTTCAAGAAGGTTCCTTTGGCTATTATATAGACAATGATAAAAATTCATTTGTTAATGTAGAATATAATAGCAAATCATCACTTCAAAAAATAAAGATGCCTGCTAACTCAATAACCATTACATTAAAAACACAAAAAAAACAATATAAAATTAATATGCTGCTTTCTGATAAATCATTAAAAGGTGATGTTGTTGATATATATCTTAGTTCTAAAACAGCAGGCTTTGATGAATACTTAACATATTCTATAATTCCAAATTTTGGTTATTATATTGAAAATAAAACTATAGGTGTATCAGAAAAATATGAAGAATCTAGCTTAAAGGGTAAAATAAAAATGCCCAAAAATGATGTTTTAATCAGTATTAATGTTCAAAAAATTGATTATAGTAAAACTTTTCCAATTTCCATAAATTCTAATATTGAAAATTTTGATTTTGAATCTTTAAATATGAAACAACAAGCAAGTGTTGGTGAATTTGTGTTTATAGACATAAATAAACTGTTAAAGAATTATAAAATTAATGAAATTACGATAAATGGTGCTAATAATTTTATGGAGTATAGTGGCTTTTATATGCCAAAATCTCTTGGAGAAAATAATTCCGTTCAAGTTTATTTTGACTTAGAGGAATTAGATAAAACAGAAGAATATAGTCTTAATATTGAAAGAGATGTCACAAAAGGTGAAATATCATCAGAAAAAGATAAATACTTTCCAGGAGAAAAAATAAATTTAAATATTAATGGATTAGAAGATTACTATATAGAAAGTTTGTTTTTATCTGGCAGGGCCGTAAGTTTAGACAATATGTATATGCCTGCGGAAAATGCCACATTGAGCATATCTCTTCAAGAGTTAAAAGATTTTATAAAATTAGACTATGATAAAGCAAAAGGAAATATATGGATATATTATAATAAAAAACCTGCTCAACCACCTAGTCTCAAAGTTTTTGTAAAACCAAATAGAGGATATAAGATAGGAAATATTTCAATAGATAATACTTATGTGGAACAGTCTTATCTGTATAAAAACAATCAAAATTATTATAATTTTTCAACTCAAGGACAATATTATGTTTATACTTTAACAAATACTTGTGATAGCATTTTTGTCGAATTTACTAAAAATGATAAATTTGTTGCTTTTGAATTGATTGATAATTCAGAGATCGTTAATTTGGAAACAGTTTCAGCAAATGATGGCAAAATTTATGATTTAGAAATATTAACACTTAACTTAAAGCAAGCGGATAAAAATAGAATAGAAGAAGTTAAAATTTCGCAAAAAACATCAAGTGATGATTTAGTTGGTAATACGATTACAATAGCAGGTGCTGATATTTTGTTAAAAAATGAAATATCATATTTTCTAAATGGAATAAATGAAGGTGCTTCAAAATTAATAGTTGAAGTTATTGCTTTAAATGACACATTTTATGAAATTCATGAATATATTGGTAGTGCTGCAGAAAATCCTGTTAAGATCGATTTAATTCCAGAATATAACAAAGCAAAAAAAGGGGATAATATTAAAATTTATATTAGGCACTATACATTTGACTCGGCTTTTATTGTAACCTATGGAAGCAATGAAAACTCTACAACAAAGTATGTTTCGCAAAAAGATGATTTTTTTGAAATTTCAGATGTTTCTAATAATGTTCATTTTAGTGTTATTAAAAACCCACAATTGAACAGTACAAAAGAAGTAAGAATCAATCTTATATGCAAAAATCTAAACGCTGTTAAAATAAATAAAAATAAATTTTATGTTGGAGAAAAAGCAATTATTTATATAGATGAAAATTTCGATAATTATTATATAGATAATTTGTCTTACGCAAACAACGAAAATATACCATATCCTTGTTTTATTATTGAAGAAAATTTTGCTGAAACAATGAATATTAGTGTAACTTTAAAAGAAAAAGAAAAATTAGACCAATCTATAAATGAAATTCATAATTTAGCATTAGAAGCGTTAAATAGCGATATATTAAATAGTGTTTATTCATATGAATCATTAGAAGAAAAAAATAAAGTATTGAATTTTGGTGAAAGCTCTTGTTCAACTGAATTTTATTCAAATTATATTAGTTCAATTTTATATATGTTAACAAAAAATAATCTACCAATATATATTTTAGAATTAAATGACAGAAAAATGGCAAATGAGTTATTGTCTGTAGTTAAATGTTCAATAGATAAAAAGCATAATATGATATCTGATGCATATATACAAAAAAACCACATAATAATTTCTTATATTGGCAAGGCAAAAGATGTATATAATAGTTTACTTAGTGAAAATAGTTTTATTATAGATAGTACTAAAAATATTATTTATTATACACTAACAGATAAAACACTTGGTGTTTTTTCATACCTTGGAAGCAATAATTGTGTTATAATACCAAAGAATCATAACAACATTTATATATCTAGAAATGATACAATTCAAACATTAATAAATAATACTATAATAATTGCAAATTATATTAAAAACAATGATTAAAGATAAATTAGAACAAATATTAGAAAATATCCAAAAAAATGCATTATATCCAGTGGAGATAATTGCTGCAACCAAACAACAAAGTATTGAGCAGATAGACAGTCTTCATGAGCTTTCTAACGATATTATAATGGCAGAAAATAGAGTTCAAGAATTTATGAAAAAATATAGAGAAAATGACTCTTTAACTTGGGATTTTATTGGTAGGCTACAGTCTAATAAGGCAAAGTATTTGATTGGTAAAGTTAGATATATTCAAAGTGTGGATAATGAATCTCTATTAAAAACTATTGATCGTTTATCACAGAAAAATAATGTCATTCAAAAATGTTTTGTGCAAATTAATGCTGGCAATGAAGCAAACAAAGGTGGCATAAGTTTTGAACAAACTGCTCAATTTCTTGATTGTGCTAAGTGTTATAAAAACTTAAAAATAGAAGGGTTAATGATAGTTACTCCATTTGAGAAAGATGAAAATGTTTTAAGTAAATATTTTATTAAAGCACGAGAAACTTTCGATTTGCTTAAAAAAGACTATGACTTAAAATATTTATCTATGGGAATGAGCGGTGATTATAACTTAGCATTGAAATGTGGATCAAATATGATTAGAATAGGGCAAGCACTATTTGGCCCTAGAAATTATTTTGTTAATTAAATTAAAAACTAGGAGTTTTTTAAATGGCAAATAAATTGCAAAGCTTTTTTGCGAAAAACAAAAAATTTATTTTATATCTTTTTATTGAGGTTTTTTTTGTTTTAATTGTTTTAATGATTGATTTGTTAACAAAAAAATATATTTATGGAAAAATAAAAGTTACTGGAGAAGATATAATTTTAATTCCAAATGTTTTGCGATTTACAGCCGTAGAAAATACTGGTGCTTCATTTGGAATGATGAAAAATTCCACGAAGTTTTTATCTTATGTATCTTTGTTTTCTGTCATTTTACTATTTGCTTTTATAGTGTTTACAATAAAAGATAGAAATCCACTTTTAAGAACTGCTTTAGTGCTAATAACTGCAGGTGGTTTTGGTAACATGATAGATAGATTTAAATATGAGTATGTAAGAGACTTTGTTTATTTTGAATTAATTAATTTTCCTGTGTTTAATTTTGCAGATAGTGCCTTAACTATAGGATGCATACTAGCAATCATTTGGGTTATTGTTTATTTTTCAAAAAAAATAAAAGACGATAAAAACAAAAAACATCTAGATGATAATGATTCAGATGTTGATAATAAAAATTTTTGATTTATGAGTTTGTATAATTTTAATTCACATTGTGATAATAGATTAGATAAAATCCTTTCGGAAACATTGGGCATTTCACGTTCTTATGCTAAAAATTTAATTAAAAACAATGATGTGAAAGTAGATGATGTTTTGGTTTCTAGGCCTTCAAATTTAATTAAAAAAGGACAAAAAATCAGCTTACCACTGGACTTAACGAAAAAAAATGAAAATATCATAACAAAAACTAAAGCTAGTTATAATATATTGTATGAAGATTCATACTTATTGATAATAAATAAACCAGCAGGTTTAACAACACATATTGGTGCTGGGAATTATGAAAATACTTTAGTAAATGCATTATTGTATGATAATGTGAAGCTTTCAGATGTTGCGGGAAAAGAAAGACAAGGTATTGTTCATAGATTAGATAAAGATACTTCTGGTTGTTTAATTATTGCTAAAGATAATGAAACACATCTTAAATTAAAAGAAATGTTTAAAGAAAAAGCTGTTTCAAGAATATATGTAGCTCTTGTCTATGGGATATTTAAAGAAAAAGCTGGAATATGGTCTACTTATATTGGACGAAATCCAAAAAACAGAAAAAAGATGACAGTACTTAATGAAGGTCGTGAAGCAATTACTAAATATAAAGTTTTAGAAGAATATCAAAAAAAATATTCTTTAGTCGAATTTGAGCTAATTACTGGTAGGACACACCAGATAAGAGTTCATTGTAAACATTTTAATAAACCAATAATAGGTGATAAAAAATATGGAATATCATCTAAACTAAAGGCAGATTATCAACTTTTACATGCAAAATCTATAAGCTTTATTCATCCTATTACAGGAGAAAATATTCATATAGAGGCTCCAATAAATGAACATTTTTTAAGTGTATTAAAAAAGATTCAATAAGTTTTAAAAAATGCATTACAGTAAACTTAAACATATCTTGATAAAATAGTATCAATTAAGTTAAGAGTTTCAATGTAACTAACCATAAAATTTTAGTGCAGATTTTAATATAGGGATTAAAGATTTGATTTGTTTTGATGTTTTGTGTTAGGATTAAGATAGCATCTAGGAGTTATTGCTTAAGAGTGGTCTTTGGCCACTCTTAATAATTATATAGGAGTTATAAATTGTCACAAAAAAATATTGAAAATAAAGCTAAAGATCTGCTCGTTCCAATTATAGAAAAGGAAGGATATGAAGTTGTAGAAATTAAATATTCGACAAAAGGGAAATTAAAATATCTTGAAGTTTTTATTTATAAAAAAGAAGGAATTAGCTTGAATGATTGTGTTTTTGTTAATGATTTATTAGACCCAATCCTTGAAGAAAATGATATTACAAATGGAGCAAGCTATATTTTAAATATATCTTCGCCTGGTCTTGATAGGCCAATAATAACAAATGATGATTTTAGAAGAAATGTAGACAAAGAAATAGAAATTTTATTAAAACCGCAAAAAAAGAAAAAATTAAAATATGTAGGTTTTCTAAAATCATATAATGATGTTGAAATTAAAATAGAAAGTGATGAAAAGGAAATAATAATAAAAAAAGATGATGTTTTATCAGTAAAACCTTATGTAAATATGAATAAGTTAAAATAATTTGGAGGAAAACAAATGGATGTTAATGATTTTTTTGAAGCACTAAAAGAATTAGAAAGAGATATGAAAATTGATGGTGAAGAACTTATAGAAACACTGGAGATTGGACTGGCATCAGCATTTAAAAAAGATAGTGGTGATAGCCGTGCAATTAAAGTTACTATTAATCCTGAAGAGAAATATATTAAAATTTTTGCTTATCATAAAGTTGTAGAAGAGCCTGAAGAAGATTATGAAATATCACTTCAAGAGGCTCAGAAAATAAAACCTGATGCACAAATTGGAGATATTATAGGAGAAGATGTAACTCCTGCTGATTTATCTCGAATTGCAACTCAAACTGGGAGCCAAGTTATAAAACAAAGGATTAATGAAGCAAGAAAGGCAATAATTAATGAAGAAATGAGCAAAAAAGAAGGTGAACTTGTTCCTGCAATAGTGCGTAGAGTTGATCCCAATGCGATTTCAGTTGAAATTATTGGTACACAAGTTGAAGGAATTATGTCTAAATATGATCAAGTTTTCGGCGAAAAATTGTCAGTAAATGACAAAATTAAAGTATATGTTAAAAAAGTTAAAACAACAGATAAAGGAAGTTCTCAAGTTTATGTTAGCAGAAGTTCACCATATTTTGTTAAAAAATTATTTGAAATTGAAGTGCCAGAGATGAAGACTGGATTAGTTAAAGTTAAAAATATTGTTAGAGAAGCAGGATATCGTACTAAAATGGCAGTTTATTCTGATGAACCAACTGTAGGTTTTGCCAATGAATCCAGCATAGATGTTATTGGAACATGTATAGGTCCTAAAGGCGCAAGAGTTAATGCAATTGTTTCTGAATTAAAGGGTGAAAAAATTGATGTTATTTTATATAGCAGTAATCCTTCAGAATATATTACTAGGGCATTAAGTCCTGCCAAAGTTTTGTTAGTTAGATTTAATGAAATTCTAAAACAAGCCGAAGTTGTAGTGCCTGATGATAAGCTTTCTTTGGCAATTGGGAAAAATGGCCAAAACGCACGTCTTGCTGCTAAATTAACAGGTTATAAAATTGATGTTATTCCTTACAGCAAGGCATTAGAACGCACAGAGGGAGGCTTTGATACTTTAACAGATACTGAAAATGAATAAAAGTAATAATGTATGTTTATTAATAAAAAATGACATTCAAATTATAAAAAACTATGATTTTTCAAAATTAAAAATAGATGAAATTTGTAAAAATTTGGATAATTAATAAAGAAAGGCAATATTATAAAAGAAACATATAAAATCATAAGGAGTAGTTAATGGGATACAATAATATTGATTACAAAACTAAATACGAAGAATTATTTAAAAACATTGATGCTGCAAGAATTGAGATTGAGGGATATAGAAAATCAATAGAGGCAATGATTTCTCAAATAAGTTTGCATATTGAAGATTTGAGAAAAAAACAAGAAGATTTAAAAGAACAAGAAGTAGCAGTAGCAGATGAAATAAATGAAGAAATTGACTCACAAGATGACATTAGTGTTGAAACAACAGAACAAGAAGATGAAATAGAAGAACAACAAATTATTGAAGAGTCTCAAGTAATAGAAGACGAACCCGAAATTATAAAGCAACCAGAAAAAACACAAGAGACCACACCTTCTTTTATTGATGTTGAAAGAGGTTACGACAAATCTAGTAACAAAAAGAATGAAGAAAAAGATAATAAAAAGAGAGTCAAAAAGATCAAAACAACAGGATCTAGTGATAAAAAAGAAGAAGATGATTGGAAATTTGTGTCAACAGAAGAAAGCCAGGTTTCAGGTGGAGTCCTAACACAAATTAGAAAACCTAAAGCAACTAAGAAAAAAACAAAAACTATTGTAAAAGCTGAACCAATTACATCTGCGACCCTCACAACAGAAAACATTACAATAAAAAATTTATCAGAAAAAATTGGCAAGCCCAGTAACGATATTGTAAAACAATTATTTCTTTTAGGAATATCAAAAACTATAAATGAAACCATTGATTTTGATACAGCCTCGCTAGTTGCAAATGAACTTGGAGTTACTCTAGATTTAGATGTGCCAAAGACAACAGAAGAAATGGTGTTAGAGTATTATAATACTACTGAACAAGATGATTTAAAAGATTTAGAATCCAGACCTCCAATTGTAACAATTATGGGTCATGTAGACCATGGTAAGACTTCAATTCTTGATTTTATTCGAAAGACAAATGTTACAAAAAGAGAAGCAGGCGGCATAACACAACATATTGGTGCATATTCAATTACATTTAATAAGCAAAAAATTACTTTTGTTGATACTCCTGGTCATGCTGCGTTTACTGACATGAGAGCAAGAGGTGCAAATCTAACAGATATAGTAATAATTGTTGTTGCAGCAGATGATGGTGTAATGCCACAAACTATTGAGGCTATAAATCATAGCAAGGCTGCAAATGCTAGCATAATAGTTGCAATCAATAAAATTGATAAGGGAGTAGGTAATATTGATAGAATATATACTCAATTATCAGAACAATCATTGTTGCCAGAAGAATGGGGTGGAGATACTCCAATCGTTAAAGTTTCTGCTAAAACTGGTGAAGGCATAAATGATTTATTGGAAACCATTTTAGTATTAGCAGAAATTAAAGAACTGAAGGCAAATCCTAAACGAAAAGCTCAAGGTGTTATTGTAGAGGCAAAGCTTGATAAAGGAATGGGACCCGTTGCTACTGTAATCATTCAAAATGGTACTCTTACTGTGGGATCTTATGTAGTAGTAGGTTTAACTAGTGGAAAAATAAGAGCAATGTATAATGACTTAGGAAAAAGAGTAAAACTAGCTGGTCCATCTGATGCTGTTTCTATACAGGGATTACAAGACGTTCCTTTGGCTGGTGATATGCTTTTGGCAACAGAAGATGAAAAAACAATGAGACAAGTTGTACAAGAAAGATTGAATAAAGAGAAAACGCAAAAAATTGTTTCCACCAAAGCATCTTTAGATGATTTATACAGAGAAATTGAAGAGGGAAAACTTAAAAACTTGAATCTTATTATCAAAACTGATGTTCAAGGTTCTGCTGAAGCCATAAAAAATAGCTTAGAAGAGTTGAGTAATGAAGAAGTAAAAGTAAATGTAATTCATGCAATGGCTGGTGCAATAAATGAAAGTGATATAATACTTGCTGAAACAACTAATTCAGTAATTATAGGATTTAATGTGCGTCCTGATGCTAAAGCAAAGATGCTTGCAGAAGAAAAAGGTATTGAAATTAAATTATACAGAGTAATTTATGATGCTATTGATGATGTTTCTATGGCAATTAAAGGATTAACTACACCTAAATTTAGAGAAGAATATTTAGGAAGCGCTGAAGTAAAGGCCGTATACAAAATATCAGGTGTTGGATTAATTGCAGGTTGTATTGTTAAAGATGGTAAAATTGTTAGAAATGCAAATGTTCGTTTGATTAGAGATAATATTGTTATTGCTGAAACTAGCATAACTTCATTAAAAAGAGTTAAAGATGATGTTAAAGAAGTATCTTCTGGAATTGAATGTGGAATAGGGTTAGACAAAATAGACTCTTTAGAAGAGGGAGATATTATTGAATCATTTTTAATAAAAGCTGATAAATAAGGATATTATGAAAATAGAAAGAATAAATTCACAATTAGCGAAAGAGATTACTTTAATAATAAAAAATGAAATTAGCGATCCTAGATTGGTTGATGAGTTATTTACAATAACTTCTGTTTCAACCACTAAAGATTTGCAGTTTGCTAAAGTAAAAATAAGCTTTAATAACACAAAAAATGCAAAAACTTATGTTGAAATACTAAATAAAGCATCATCATATATTCGAAAATTGCTTTTTGAACGCATGGATATCAGATTAATACCTCAAATAGTTTTTGAATATGATAAAGGATTAGAGCATTCTATGCAAATAAATGCAATTATTCAAAAAATTCATGAAGAAAAAGAGAACGATAAAAATGTATGAGCATGTCACTAAAATATTGTATTCAGTAGAAACAGTCGCATTATTTATGCATATTAATCCTGATGCAGATTGTGTCGGTTCAAGTTTAGCAATGTACAAATATTTAACCAATTTAGGCAAAAAAGTTGATGTTTTTCTAGAGCCCACAGAGGAAATTCGAGACAATATTTATATATTGCCAAATATAGATGTAATTAATAGCACATCTCCTTCCTCTCATTATGATTTGGGTATCACATTAGATTGTGCAAGTCCAACGCGACTTGGCAAAAAAATGTTAAAAATTTTAAATACACATTGTGAAATTACAATAAGTTTTGATCACCATAAATCGTATTCCAAATTTACTGATATTTTAATTTTAGATGCAAACTCTGCATCAACAACTCAAATTTTATATAAGTTTTTCAAAGAAAATGATATAGATGCGATTGATTTAGATGTGGCCACATGTCTTTATGCTGGGTTAATAACTGATAGTGGTAATTTTTCATATAATTCTACTACTGTAGAAACTTTTGAAGTTGCATCTGAATTAATTTCTTATGGCGTTGATCATAGTTTATTAGCAAGAGTATTATATTTAGAAACATCATATAACGCATTTAGTCTATCTTTAAGAGTATTATCTAATGCAATGTTTTATTATGATAAAAGGCTTGGAGTTATAATGTTTACATCTGAAGATTTCAAGCAAACTGAAACGAAATTAGTTGATACTGACGGTATTGTAAATATTTTAGTTAATATAAAGGAAGTTATATTAGCATTATCCATTGTTGAAATTTCAAATAACGAATTTAAAGTTGGCTTGAGAAGCAAAGGAGATTTTGATTCTTCATTAATTGCAGAACATTTTGGTGGTGGTGGACATAAAAATGCCAGTGGATGTAAACTTTATGGCCCTAAAGATGAAGTTTTAAATAAACTTGTTTCTGTTTCAAAGCATTATTTAGATAAATATGATAAACATTAATGGAATAATAAATGTTTATAAAGAAAAAGATATTACTTCGTCACTTGTAGTTTCTATTATAAAACGCAAGCTTAAAGAATCTTTTCCTAATATTAATGTAAAAGTAGGACATTTTGGAACTCTGGATCCAGCAGCCAAAGGTGTTTTGCCGATTGCAATTGGTAAGGCTACAAAATTATTTGATTATTTTATTGATAAAGATAAAAAGTATAAAGTTAGTGCAGAATTTGGATATGAGACTGATACACTAGACGCAACTGGAAAAATTATAAAAAAATGCTCTAATATTCCAAAAGAAAGCCAGATTTTAGATGCAATAGAAAGTTTTGGTAGTGGATATAACCAAATTCCTCCAAATATTTCAGCGAAAAGCATCAACGGAAAAAGAGCTTATGATTTAGCAAGACAAGGTATTGATTTTTGTCTAGAACCACAATTTGTTAGGATTAATAGTATTAAATTATTAAAATTTGATAAAAATTTAGATTTAATTATTAGTTGTGGAAAAGGATTTTATGTTAGAAGCTTTGTAAAAGATTTAGCGATTAAAGTAAATTCTCTTGCCACAGTAATTGAGCTTGAAAGAATTCAATCAGGGCCATTTAATGTTGAAAACTCTAAAAAAATTGATGATATATCGTTGAAAGATGACCTTATTGCAATAGAAGATGTATTATTTGATTTACCTGTATTTAATATAGAAAGCAAATATGCAAAAAAAGTTCTCAATGGTATAAAATGCAAGATTCCTAATGCTCCAAAAATTTTTAAGGCATATGTTGAAGGTTATTTTGTTGGAATAGGTCAAAATGTTGAGGATTTTGTGAATATTAAAACATGGTTATCATAAAACAACAAAATGATAATCATATTTAAAAATCCATATTATGCGAAGATAAAACAAAAGACATATAGGGATAAAAGGTGTATTTATGGGAAAAGGATATATTTTTGGTTTAGGTTTTTTTGATAGCGTTCATATAGGACATCAAAACATAATAGATACCATATTAAAAATTGCAAAAGATAATGACTTAATCCCTGGAATTATCACTTTTGACGATGATTTTTATTCTTTATTAAATAATCCAGAAAAAAATATATATTTATCATACGAAAGAGAAAAATTATTTCATCATTATGGTATAAATAAAGTTATAACATTAAAGTCTTCAAAGATATTATCATTAGATGCCAAAAGTTTTTTTGAAAAATTATTAAATGATTATAATGTAAAACATATTGTTGTAGGTGAGGATTTTAGATTTGGCAAAGATCAAAAAGATGCTTCTTTTTTGGAAAAGAAGTGTTCTGAAAGAGGAATTAAATTAAACATTTTGCCGCTTTTAAGCATAAATGGCAGAAAAATTGCAAGCACTACATTAAGAACATATTTAAAAAACGGCGACATTAAAACGGTTACTAATTTATTAAATAGATATTTTAGTATTAATGGATTAGTTGTTACTGGTAGACAAGAAGGACGAAACAATAAACTTAATACGGCAAACATAACAATAAACGACAAAAAAACAATACCACAAAGTGGTGTTTATGTTACAGTTTCAGAGCTTGAAGGGCATATTTACAAATCAGTTACACATATTGGCAAAATTCCTACATATAATATTGATAGTTTTGTAATAGAGACACATATTTTTAACTTTAATTTAGATATTTATAACAAGAATTTAAAATTGTATTTTGTAGATAGAATTAGAGATGTGAAGGCCTTTGAAAATAAAAGTGGATTATATAATCAAATTTATAAAGATATTCATTTTGCAAATGAGATTAAAATAAATGAAAAGTATATTATTTAACAAATTAATGCAGGGGGCTATAACTTTTTAATTTTGCTTGATTTTATTCCAAATTAGATTAAAATATATAACTATATTAAAAATAAGCCTAACACTAGACGTTATATCTCATAAAATGTAAATTTAGAATAATAATTCATTAATCCCCCTTATATATAAAAATTTAAAGTTTTCTTTTCCTGTTTTATCTAAAATTTTAATGCTTATATTTGTTGACTAGCCTCTATATATTTACTACAATTTAATTATTAAAATTTTAGGGTAATTTATGTTCATTTATAATTTAATTCGTAGTGGTATTGATGCTGTTGATATTATATTATTGCTTTTATCTTTTGCAATTGCTGGAACTTTTGCAGTTGTATTACATGAAGTAAGCCATGGTTATGCAGCAAAAAGAAATGGTGATTTAACTGCACAAATTAACAATAGGTTAACATTTAATCCTGTTGCTCACTTTTCACCACTTGGTTTTTTAATGCTTTTGCTTATAGGCTTTGGTTGGGCGAAGCCTGTTCCAATAAATCCTAATAATTTTTCTAACTATAAAAAGGGCATGATTGAGGTTTCTCTTGCTGGTGTAATATCAAATATTATCGTGGCATTGATTAGTTTATTATTTCTTTTTTTCACTTATCTAGCATTTTTTACCGTGTATGTATCTAATTCTTACGCATCGGGAATGTTTATTAAATTTTTTATATATCTTTTTAGAATTTCTTTGCAAATTAACATTATTTTGGCTGTTTTTAACATTTTGCCAATTTATCCGTTGGATGGTTATAATTTTTTAAGCACAATTTTACCATATGATGTTGGCGCTAAATATAAATTATTTATGGTCAAATACGGTACATATATACTTATCGGTTTCATTATTTTTAGCAATATTATGCGAGCACTTGATATTTGGTATTTGGATTTATTTGGAATGGTGGGAATGTTAATTGATAAATTAGACTTTGCAGTAATGAAAGGAGCAGCTCATGTCATCGCATAATTTGAAAAATGATAATCAATTTAATGTTTCTTATTCAGAATACGAAGAAAGTGTGCCAATTGAGGTTTTATTAAACTTGTGTAGCACAAATAAGGTAGATATT
The DNA here is from genome assembly GCA_012841525.1 of Clostridiales bacterium. Taxonomy (GTDB): domain Bacteria; phylum Bacillota; class Clostridia; order Christensenellales; family DTU072; genus JAAZJD01. Next base: position 182,229 of record DUUO01000005.1, on the reverse strand, counting down.
AGGGACATATTTATTTCAAATATTACTTCTGAGTTTGTAAAATATGTTGAAAAAATGCAAAATGAAGAAAAGGATTATGATGAAATATCTGCATTTTTAGTCTATGCAGCAATGCTTATTGAAATTAAATCTGCAAGACTTTTACCTCTAAACGATTCTTTAGAAGATGATTTTGAGGAGGTTGATTCTGAAGAACTTTTGTTTCTAAAGGCTGAAGAATATAGAATGCTTCAAGAAGCAGCGAATGAATTATCTAACAAAGAAATTTTAAATAGATTTTATCGTAGTCCTGAATTTACTGACAAAGATGCAGTATTGATTGTCAAAGATTCTACTATTGATAAGATGGTAGAGGCATTTAAGTTGCTTTTAGAAGAAAATGAAGAGTTTTTTGAAGTAAAAACTATACCAAAAGTTATAGAAAAAGAAAGATTTTCTGTGGCAAATAGGATTGAATATTTGGCTAAATATGTCAAAGACAAAAAAAGTTTTCTATTTTCAAAATTAATAGATGATGATTTCTCAAAAACCGAGAAAATTACAACTTTTTTAGCTGTTCTTGAGTTAGTAAAGCTTAATATTATCAATATTAACCAAGAGGAAAGAGACATTTTAATAAAATTTAACGAAAATAACTTAGAATTTGAAATCGAGACATTATTTGAAAATATCGATAGTTATGAATAAATCATTGAAGGATTAAATGTTATGGGAAAAGATTTAAGTCAATCAAAAAAAGCAAAAGAAATAATTAAAGCCTTAATTTTTGCAAACGGCAGTGGAATTATTGTTGATAAAATTTACATTGAGTTAGCAGAATATTTTTCAAAAGAAGTGATATCAAATGCAATTTTAGAGCTTGAAAAGGAATTTTCAAATGATAATGGCATTTTATTGATAAGATTTGGAAACAAAATGCAATTTCAATCAAATCCAAAATACGGAGAAGTAATATCTGAAATTTTAGTTGAAACGAAAGAAAGAGAAATTAGCAAAGTTCTATTACAAGTTCTTGCCATAATTGCTTACAAACAACCAATAACAAGAGCAGAAATAGAGGATTTGCGTGGAATTAATCCTGAATATGCAATTTCAATGCTATCAAGATTAAATTTAATTTATCCTGTAGGACGAAAAGATACAATTGGAAGGCCTATTTTATATGCTACAACAGAAGAGTTTTTGAAAAAATTTGGATTAAAAAGCTTAAGTGATATGCCAAAATATGATTTTATAATGAATGAAATTAAAACAAAATATGAAATGTTATATGGCGATCAAAGACTATTTAAGCAAAAAAATATTGCAGATGACAGCGATGAAGAAGAAAATAATATCTTAATTGAAGAAAATGATAGACTAGATGTAGATGAAGTGCCAGATTTTCTAGAAGGTGAAGATTTTTTAGAAATCGATTAATAATATTTTCCTCTTTCACGCTATGCTAAAATGTTATATAATTAAATAGAAGTAGAAGCTTCATTAAAATTTACTGAAAAATGAATTCGAACATTAAATGGTGTTGCTTATAATGAAAACAAAGACAAATCACATTAAATTTATCTCATTGTTTATTTTAGCGATTTTATTGCTATTATTTGGCATTTTTATTGCTTCAAATTCATATATGCATCCCATTAAAATTGTATATGCTGCAGAGCCAATTCCAATTACGAATGGGGAAGAATTTTTTCAAGCTTTTTATTCTGGCAGCCAAGATACTGTAACTGGTGATTATTTCTTAGCAAATGATATTACCTTAGATTATTCTGCTAACAATTCGCCAAATAGCAATGCCTTAAAGAGAACATTAAATAACGTAAAATTCGACGGTGATGGTCATACGATTACTGTAATAGGAACTAAAACATTGAATTATACTCATAGCGGTGATTTGAATGATGAAGAAAACATCAGTGTTGGTCTTTTATTTGGGAATTTAAACCATACTCAAATCTCAAATTTAAATGTAATATTTGCGGCTAATATTAATGTCACATACTCAAATAATTCTAAAAATATCGGTGGAAATTTAGTTGATAGCACAATAGTTTCAAGAATTCATGTTGGACTTTTGGCAGGAAGTTCAAGTGTTTCATCATCAATTACAGATGTAAAAATTGAAACAAAACCTAATTCTCGTCTTGTTGTTGAGGGAATTGATAATATGAGTGGGACGTCGGATCTGCCAATGGAAGGTTTTTGGCCTAATTACATTTACCCAAAGTCGATACAAGATAGAGCAGTAAGTGCTACAGTCAGCTTGGTTGTAGGAATTAGCAATGATTTTACTGCAAATAATGTTTCTATTAAGCATGATGGTCTTGTGGTTTCTCGATCTCATAGTAAAGTGGCTGGCATAACATATGAGTCATCTCGAGGTGAAGGAAGTAAGACACACGTGCATATTTCTGATTATGGTTCACAAGCAGGGTTATTTGTCGGCTTAGCAGATACTGAGTCAAAAACAAAACTGAACTGTGTATTGGTGGAAGGTAGTGGAGCTGTAGTTGCTTTATTAAAGGGAGGAGGGTCTAGTTCAACCTCGCATATCTTTAATGATTCTGCGGGAATTTTATCTGGCAAGAATTTTACTGATATTTCTTGGTTTAATGTTGAAGGTTTGATTTATAAATACAATGGCTTGGTTGTTGGTTCAACAGGGTCTGGTTTTTCAAGAAAATCTAGACTTTTAGTTGGTGATACAGTTGATACTAAAACTTCAATTAAGTATATGTTTAGAGACAATTCTACAAACAACGCTATAGTTTCATCGTATAATCAAGTTAATGTTGGTATTCCATCATCTGCATCTGGCGTTAGAAATGATGGTAATGTTAAAAACAACAAACGTGAATCTAGGGATAATTATATATCTCAACCAAACAATGATTATTTAGGGTTCAATGGAATTCTTGCATCTACAACTACAAATATAGAAGTTAAAATTCCAGTATATGATGGAAATAACATAAATGCAGATAGAATAAATAATGCTACAGTTTCATACAGTAGCTTTGAAAAAGTTAGTTCTAATCCTCTAAAATATCAAGTTAAAATTTGTGTAGATTTAGGTGTGGCATCTGAAAAATATCTTTCAGCACTTAAATATCAGTTATCTGGAGATCCCAATAAATACATTTCAGTCTATTCAAATAAAGCTAAAAGTTATGATTTTTATTTTAATCTTGATTATGGCCAATTAGATGCAATTTTTACATGCACCATAACATCACAAGATATCAATGTAGATTATAAAATAGACAGTAATAAATATAACTCAACTCCTGTCTTTGAATACAATGGAGAAAATAAAGATTTTAATGCGTCGCTAAGTGGGAGTTCTTCTTTCAGTTCATCTTTAAGATGGTATATGACACATACACCTGTAGAAGGGTACCCAGAAGCTCAACAACTACCAAATAGTATAGATGCATCTAGCAATTTACCACTACAAATTCCAAAAACAGCGGGAATCTATAATTTTGTATTGAAAAAATATGAAAATGACATATTTGAAGATTTACAAGATGGTGATGTTATTGCTGGTAATAGTGTAACACATCCTTCTGAAATCTATGTATATAATAATTCTTTTGAAAACAAACTGAAGTTTAAACTTGAAATAAATCAAAAAGTGGTTACATTAGAAAATGGTACAGGTACTTTATCTAGAGAGTATGATGGCACCACTAATCTAGGAACAAATTTAATAAGAAATGTTCATTATAAAGTCCAAGGTATTATTTCTGGTGATGAATTTGACCTTAATTATGAACATGCAGAATTTTCTGATAAGAGTGTAGGAGATAATAAAGAAATTACAATCACAGGAATTACATTGTGTGGAGTAGATGTAAATGGAACAATGTCATTAGATTATGTAAACTATAAAACCACAACAAATGAAATGCGTTTTACTTCTGGTAAAATAACAAAAAGAAAACTTGATTTTGTATATTCTGAAGATTCTCTTGGTCAATTAGGAGACGATGGAGCATATAGTTATAATTACATAGGTGCACCTATAATTCCACAAGTAGAGCCAAGTGGAGTTGTCAGTAATGAGGATGTCTCACTATCATCTAAAAGTTATTTATCCAACAATTCTAACGATACCATTGCAGTTGATGCAGTTGATGTAGGAACATACTATTTTAGACTTACATTAAGTGGGTCTGATAGTAACAATTATGAATTGAGAGAAGGATTTGAAATAACTTCTAGAGGTAAAATGTTTAGAGTAGTAGCAAAAGTAATAGATGTTGTATGGGAAATTAATGGAATTGATATTTTATCTAGTGATTATATTCCCTTAGTATATAACGGAAATGAACAAAATTATGCTGTTACAAATTCAAGTGAAGATATATATAATAGAGATAAATCTGGCCAAAGAGAGCTTGAGTGGACATATATATTCAGAAAAGCTGCAACAAATGAAGTATCTGATTTTCGTGATGCAATAACTTATAAAGTAGAAGCAAGCCTAGTCGTAAAAGAAACCACAGGACAAGGGACGACGAAGGAATTTCAAAATTATATAATCAATGCAAGTACAAAAACTGCAAACATATCAATTGAAAAATTTGCTTTTACTTTAGCGTATAAATTCAATGAAGCATTATTTTCAGAATTGACATATAATGCAACTGACTTAAAACCATTTATTAACGCTGTTCAAGTTACAGACGAAGAGCCAAGGCTTACAAGAGCAGAATTAAATAAGGTAAATTTAAATTATTATGTTGATGATTTAATAGTAAATTCAGTAAAAGATGTTGGAACATATAAAATTTCACCGACATATACTAGCGTTAATCCTAACTTCAAAATTAAAATGCCATCAAGTGAATTTGTTTTTAATGTTAAACCTAAAACCATAAAAATAACGATTCCTCAGAAAGAATTTGTTTATAGAGGAGAAGATATTAAAAGCAAAATAACTTATGAAAGATCAGGCATTGAAAATTCAGACTTACAAAATGTTTCTGTTGAAATTTCTATTCCTAATCATAGTGAAATTACTAATGTAGGTCAGTATGAAGGTACTGTAATAATTACAGGTAGTAGCAGCAATAACTATAAACCTGAAATTTGGGAAGATGGAGCACCTGTAGGAAATGAAGTTAAAATTAATGTTATTCCATATGATTTATCTGCGATTTATTCTGATATGCCAAGCATTGAAATTTCTAGAATTTTGCCTCAAGAATTTAGAGGAGAAGCAATTACACCAAATGTTAATGTTAGATTAAAAAAAGGAAATAACATCATTGAGACATTATATTTATTGGTAGATTACAATTTAACATACTCCGACAATGTTAATGTGGGAGAAGCAATAGTTAAAATTATTGGAAATGGTAATTATACTGGTGAAAAGGATGTTAATTTTGATATAACTAAGAGAGCGTTGAGTTTTACATATACAGGTAACAGGGAATATGTTTACAACAGTTTTAATTTGAAGGAAAATATAACATTTGAAATAGGTAAGAGTCTATCATCTTTTCCAGCAAGTGTTGTTTTATCATATTTTTACAAAGCTGATGGAGAATCTAACTATTCAGAAATTACGGAAAATGAAGTTGTAAATAGTGGCTCATATTATGTAGAAAATTCTCTTAATCCAGAAGATCCAAATAATGCAAATTATGAATTAATATCAGAAGCTTTTTATTTTGATATAAAGAAAAAAGATGTCAGTGTCACTTTTTCTAATTATACTAATTTAGTTTTTGATGACAATGTTAAAACAATTAATTGTAATTTTACTGATGAAAATCAACTAGGCGAAAATGATAAAAATGATGATACTAAAATCAGCATATCATTATCATATACCAAATTAACAAAACAAGGTACAAGCATTTCACCAGAAAATTTAATTAATGCAAGTAAATATTTTGCAAAAGCAAACTTAATTGGAACCGCATCAAATAATTATAAATTAATTGATGAAACAATTTATCAAGAGTTTTACATTGAAAAATTAGTTGTTTCTCCTGATTTTAGCATTAATGGTGGAGAAATTATTTATGATACATTGGATAAAAAAGATCAAATAATTATAGAAAACTCATCATCTTCAATTCCAGAAATTGATAAAGATTCATTACCTAGTTGGTATATAAGACAATTTAGACGTGTAATTAGTCAAGGTGTATATTCAGATGTATTAATAAGCGTGCGCGATGCTGGTCGATATAGACTAGAAGTAAGTTTACCAACTTCTAGCAATGAAAGAGCATCCAATTATACCGTTGAAGTTAGCAAAAGATTTTTTGAGTTTGAAATTTTAAAAACCACAATTACATCTGTATTTACAAAAGATGGCGAAAAAATACCAGATGGTCAAAGTTCATGGGAATATAATGCAGAGTCTTTGAACATTGGAACAAAATTAGAAATACCAATAGATAACAATGCCTCGCTTGAGGCAAAAAACAAAATGAAAGAAGAGTTATCACTCATTCAATTTTCGCCTAATTTTTATTCTATTGATATGGATGGTAATGAAACATTTATTACCAGCATTGTGGACGCAGGAGAATATGTTGCAAAAATTGATGATTTAGAGGGAACTCTAACAAATTATGTTTTGGATGAAAACATCAATAAAATATTTTATTTTCAAATTACGAAAAAAACAATTTCAAATATATCTTGGGGACAAGGAGTAGCAGACGGAATTCCTTATAATGCTCAAGTAAGAGAAATAACTCCAAGCTCTCAAGATATTATTGGCTCTGATAATATTTTCGGCATAACAGCTTATTATAAAAAACTATTGGAGCAAGAAGAGATACAAATAGATGTATCTGAAATAAAAAATGCTGGACTATATAGAATAGAATTATCAATTACAAATGTAAATTACAAATTTTTTGAAAGTGTTGATATTCAAAAAATCTTTGAAATTAAAAAGATGACTATTCAGTATACACCGCTAAATAGAGAAATAGTTCAAGAGTTTGGAATGTCTGATCTTTCTTATTCTTATGTCCATAGAGTAACTCACGGTTCAATTTTTGAAGATATAACAGTTACACTCACCAGAGAGCCAGGTGAAGATGTTAGAACAGAAAATAATGGAATATATCCTTTCAAAACAGCAACATCATCAAATGATAATTATGAAATAAATTTAGTTGCTTCTAATGAATATGGCGTGAGAATTGTAAAATATAAGCATAATGTTAATCCTAAAATATTTTCAAAAGAATATGATGGTTCATATATTTCACCAGAATTAAAAGAAACAATAACTGTTAATTTGCCAAATTTCGTTGAAATTACTTTCAATTTAATATATACGGTTCCAATTGCTACTAATGCTGCTTATTATGACTTACTAAGTTATGACTGGGAAAAAGTAGATGGCAACGATCATCCACATAAGAAAAACATAGAAGTAATAATTGATCCTGTTAATATGGAAAACAAATATCAAATACTTCCTAAAAAAATCTCTATAGATACGCCAGAAGATGGTGCTCTTCGTTTTATCTATGGTGATAATGTCTATGTGTCACAAATTTATGATTATTTAGAAATTATTAACCCTGAAGAATCTGTCGGCGATGGAAGTGCAAATGACTCATATGAAAAAAAGGGACAATATTTTGATATTTCTTTGAATGATTCCTCTATAAGTGAATTAGAACAAGGTCACATTAATTTTAATGATAACGGTTATTTGCTAAGTATTAACATGAAAAGTACAAACTATGTTAGTGATCTTAACTCTGAAGTTCGCCTATACATTGATAAAAGACCGATTAAAACTAAATATGAAATAAATTTATCACTTAATAAGATTTACGATGGTACAGACAAAGTAATTATTGAAGAAAATTTATGGAAAAACTCTGAAGTTGTTGATAGTGTTGCCATTTTAAGAGGCTTGTCAGTACGTGCTAGATTTTCAAATAAAGATGCAGGTGCCAATAAAACTATATTTGTAGAATATTTTGTTGACAATAGATATGCTAATAACTTTGATTTATTAAGTGAGTATGAACTTGAACAAACTGGTGAAATTTTAGCAAAGGAAATAGAAGTTGCTTTCAATGTTGACGAAAGACAATCAATTTATGGCGATAACTTTGATTTGTATATTCAACCAGTTACTTTAGTAGGAAATGAAACGCTTGAATCTCAAAATATTAACATAAGTTTATATACAGAAATTAATGAAAATATTGTTCCTATTGAGAACATAAAAAATGTTGGTATATATAATATTAAAGTTAAAGTTGAAAACAATGATCAAAATTACATTTTTACAAACTCTAATATAACAGCAAGGCTAATTATACAAAAGAGAAATATTGGAATACAAGCAGGTAATGAGTATGTTAAATACGAAGATGGCACAGTTGATGTAGATATTTCGCAAGGTGGTTATTATAAATTTACAAATGTAATAGAATCAGATCTTGACAAGCTATTTATAGATGGTTATTCTGCTGAATTGCTTTATCCAAGTCATGACCTTACTCCAAATGCTGTTCAAGTAAGAAATATTAAACTTAAAAGCATTTTTACTGACACTGAAGATAAATTGGAAAACAATTACATATTAAATGTAGTTGATGTGTTAACGATTCCAGCAAAAGTTTTACCTATTTATAGAGATTTAATTCTAAATGAAAAAACTGTAAGTTTTGATAACAAACCTAAAGAAATAGAAGCAAGTGTATCGCTTGCTGAGGGTGCAACACTACATTTAAGTTATGATGGGGAGTCAACACCACCAATTAATGCAGGTAGATATAGAGTTACTAGTTTTGTAAAAAGAGGCGATTATGAAATAGAAGGCCCAGCAACAAATTTAATTATTGAAAAAGTAAATCCTATCATAGAATTTTCTGGAAACTTTAGACAAGAATATGGTAGTTTTACTGAAATAACAGCAAAAGCCAAAAGTCCTTTTGGATTAAATGAAAACGCAATTATTTCCTATAGTTTTGATTCTCAAAATTTACTTTATGCACCAGCAGGTGAAAATCATATAGTATATGCTAAATTTGAAGAAAACACGAATTATAATGCTGCAACTCAAACAAGAAAACTTGTTATAAAACCAAAAGCAGTAACAATATCATTTTCTAATTATGACAACATTGTGTATAATGGCAAAGACCAAAAAGAAAACATTCTAATTACAGTAAATGGTGCAATGGAAGATGACTTGTTTAAGCCTTATAAAGTATTTAGTCCAAATGAAGTAAAAGATGCTGGTGACTATAGTGTTGTTGTATCATCAAGAGATCCTAATTATACTATCACTGGAGTAAGTAGTTTGAATTTTAGAGTTAAAAAAGCAAATTTAACTGTAGTAGTAAAAATAGATGATACTGTTATATCAGAAAAGCCTAGATTTATAATAGAATATGAAGGATTTTTTGGAAATGATGATGTTACAAGTTTAGAAAAAGAACCTGTAGTTATAATTTCTCAATCAAAATTAGGTGAAAATATTGCAATTCCACAAGTTGGACAAGCTCAAAACTATGATTTTGTTTTCAAAGAAGAAAAGATTACTTACAACGTTACATCAAGTGGACAAACAAATGTTAAAAGTGCTAATTTGCCATATATTGTTATTGGTGGAGTATTAGGATTAACTGTAATTATTTTAGTTTTTTCGTTTTTTGCACGTAAAAGAATTTTAAGAAAAGCAATTAGAAGAAAAAAATAGGGTGTTATTAAATGAGAATTAACAGATTTATTGCACAAAGTGGAATAACATCAAGGCGCAAAGCTGAAGAATTAGTAAAAAACGGAAAAGTTGTCGTCAATGGAAAAGTATTGTCAGATTTGTCGTACATTGTCCAAGAACATGATAAAGTTTTAGTTAATGGTAAAATTACCAAATTAAACGAAAGTTTTTCTTATCTAATGTTTCATAAGCCAAAAGGCTGTGTTACAACAGTTTCTGATGACAAAGGTAGGAAAACTATTTATGATTATTTGAATCTCAAAAATAAACGCTTATTTCCTATTGGTAGATTAGATTATGATACTGAAGGTCTTTTGCTGTTGACTAACGATGGCCATTTAGCAAATATAATCATGCATCCGAAATATCAGATCTCAAAACGCTATGAAATAACTGTAAAAGGAGAAATAACAGATACAGATATAAAAAAACTATCAAGTGATATTGTTTTAGACGATGGTATAGTAAATGTTAGCAATGTAAACAAAATATTTGTTTCGCCAGAAAAGTCCAAAATATCAATATCAATTATAGAAGGGAGAAATAGAATAGTAAGGCGAATTTTTGAATATTTAGGTAAAGAAGTTTTATTTTTAAAGCGAACTGAAGTTGGTCCTATAAAACTTGGCGGGCTTCCTAGAGGAAAATCAAGATATCTTACGCCTAAAGAAATAAAATTATTAAAAGATATAAATTAAAAAAGTTTGTACACTATTTTGTCAAAAAACATATGAAGGAATCATTGAATATTTAGGAGAAACATATGAATATTTTATTAGTTAATGATGATGGATATAAATCAATAGGTATTTTAAGTCTAGCCAAGAAGCTAAGTAAAAATCATAAAGTAACAGTGGTTGCACCGCAAAAATGCAGCAGTGGAATGTCTCATGCAATGACTTTCAACAAACCAGTAACTCTTCAAAAAATTGAAAATGAATTTTTTGATTGCTATGCTACCTCAGGCACTCCTGCAGATTGTGTTAAAATTGGTCTTTCATTAATGGCAGGGAATCCACCTGATTTAGTTATATCAGGGATTAACGATCAAGCAAACCTAGGAACCGATGTTGCATATTCTGGCACTGTTAGTGCTGCAATGGAAGCATCATTAGAAGGGTTAAAGGCTATTGCAGTTTCTTCAGAAATAGAAAAAGAGGAAGATTTTGAATATGTAACCAATTATTTTATTGAAAATTTACCTTTTTATTTAAAACTAGTCTCACAAACATATTGTATTTCAGTTAACATAAATCCTCCATCAATAGGAAACAAGGGTCATAAAATAGTTTCACTTGGTGTGAGAAAATTTTGTGATATATATCTAATAAGAAAAGATGATAATAATTTGTATTCATATACATTAATAGGTCATCCGATTAACATTGAAAATAAAGAAGATACGGATGTGTATTGGTATAATCAAGGTTATACAACAATAACTCCACTTTTTGCAGATGCTTCGGCAAAAGCTAGAATTTCATATTTAAATAGCAAAATTACTAATTAAAATGATAATTCAAAATAGATAATGACAAATTAATGTTGTTAACCATTTTTATTGGTTAAAATCACACAACATTATTATATGGATTAAAATGAAGATAGCAGTTATTGGAGGAGGACCTGCTGGCATATTTGCAGCAATATTTTCAAAAGATTCAACAAATCAAGTTGTATTGTTTGAACGCAATAACAATTTAGGTTATAAAATGTTAATTACAGGCAAAGGTAGATGTAATTTAACAAATTTATCTCCAGTACAAGATTTTATGTCAAACATAACAACTAATCCTAAATTTTTATATAGTGCATTATCTAAATTTTCTCCTAGTGATACTTATAATTTTTTTGAGGAAAACGGCCTTCCATTAGTGGTTCAGCGAGGTAACAGAGTTTTTCCTAAAACTGAAAAAAGTTTAGATGTGGTAAAGTTTTTAGAAAATTATTTAAAAAAAATGTCAGTTAAAATTTGTTATAACTTTAAAGTAAACAAAATAGAAAATGTAAATAATGGTTTTTTTATCAACAATAATTATGAAGATAGGTATGATAAAGTTATAATGGCAACAGGGGGGCTTTCTTATTCTAAAACTGGTTCAGATGGTCTTGGTTTTAATATCGCAAAAGAGCTTGGGCACAAAATATCTGTTTTAAGGCCAGGATTAGTTGGGATTAAAACAGTTATTGAAAAAAACTTCCCTGTAGGATTAAGTTTAAAAAATGTAAAATTTGTTATTGAGAAAAAAAACAAAATTTTGTTTTCTGAAATTGGTGAGTTATTATTTACGCACATAGGTCTATCAGGACCATTGGTTATAAAAGCATCATCTATTATTAATAAAGAAGATATTAAAAATCTAGATGCATACATTGATTTAAAACCAGGTTTAACTAGAGAAAAACTTGATCAAAGACTTTTAAAAGATTTTCAACTAAATTCTAATAAAATGTTTAAAAATTCTTTAGATGCATTATTACCAAAAAAATTAATTCCATATATTATTACCAAAAGTAAAATTAATTTAGAAAAGCCAATAAATCAACTCACTAAAGAAGAAAGAATAAATATAATAGACTTGCTAAAGCATTTGAATTTCAAATTGATAGAATTGGAGTCAATAGATAAAGCAATAATCACATCTGGTGGTGTTGACATAAAATATATTGATCCCAGAACTATGGAAAGCAAATTAATACCTAATTTGTTTTTTGCAGGAGAAATGATTGATGTCGATGCGTTTACAGGGGGGTACAATATGCAAATAGCAATGTCAACTGGATTTTTAGCAGGCACATCTGCAAAAATTAATGGTACTTAACAAACAAAATATTGCTCTTTAATATGCAAATTTATTAACAATTTTTTTATTTTATAATAATTATATTGGAGGAGATAAAAGTTATGATAAACATAGCAATTGATGGACCCGCTGGTTCAGGAAAAAGCACACTGGCAAAAAATATTGCTAAAGAATTTAATATATTGTACTTAGATACAGGAGCCATGTATCGCACAATAGCATTGGCGATGAAGCAAAATAATATTGATGTAAACAATGAAAAGCTGGTTGTAGAACATTTGAATAAAGTTAATTTGGAAATTAAATATATTAATTCAGCACAACATGTTTTTTTAGACGGAGTAGATGTATCAAAAGATATTAGAGCAAATGAAATAAGCATGCTCGCATCTACTGTATCTAAAATTAAATTAGTGAGAAAAAAACTAGTAGAAATGCAACGAAAAATTGCATCTCAAAATGATTGTGTGTTAGATGGTAGAGATATTGGAACTTATGTTTTGCCAAGTGCAGCACTTAAAATATTTTTAATAGCAACGCCTGAAGTGAGAGCTAAAAGAAGAAAAGAAGAGTTAGCACAAAATGGTATTGAAGTAGAATATGATGATCTATTAAATGAAATCAAAGCGAGAGATTTGCAAGATTCTACTAGATCTTTTGCACCATTAAAAAAAGCAGATGATGCTATAGAAATTGATACATCAAACAACACAATTGAAGATACCTTCAAACAAGCTGTTAATTTGGCATCTAAATTTTTTAAATAATATGAAAATTCTAACTCAAAAAATTATTGGATTCTGTAAAGGGGTTGAAAGGTCAATTGAATTATTAAATAATGCCCTTGATACTTACAAACAAGTGTATATGTTAGGAGAAATAATAAACAATAGACTTGTAGTAGATAGTTTAAAGAAAAAAGGTGCAATTTTTGTAAATGATATTGAGAAAATTCCTAATAATTCAGTTGTTGTTATTAGAGCACATGGAGAATCGAAGGAAAATATTGATTATTTAAATCAAAAATCATGCAAAATAATTGATGCAACTTGTCCTAAAGTGCAGATTGTTAGAGATGAAGTAGTAAAGAAAGAAGCGGAAGGATATAAAGTTTTAATTTTAGGCAATCCTATGCATCCAGAAGTATTAGGATTCTCAAGTTTAATAAAAAACAAATTGTTTATTGATGAAAGTGATAATTTTGATTTCTTAAGTGAATCAGATAAGTTTTTTTTAGTTACTCAAACATCTTATAATTATAATAAACATACAATATATGCACAGAATTTATCTAAAAATGCAGATATTCAAAATAAATTAGTTGTCATATTAGATAGTATTTGTTATACTACAAAAGAACGACAAAACAGTGCTGTGGAGATAGCAAATCAGGCTGATACGGTGCTCGTTATTGGGGATAAAATAAGTAGTAATACAACTAAATTATTTGAAATTTCAAATAAAATTTGCAAGAACACATATTTTGTTACTACAATTTCTGATTTAAAATCGGTTAAGAATAAAGAAAGCATTAAAACGCTCGGCATATTGTCGGGGGCATCTACTCCCAAAGAGTTGGTGTTGGAGGTTATAAAGGTAATGAGTGAATTAAATAAGACTGAAGAACAAAAGCTAGAAGATCAAAATGTAAATGAACAAAAAAGCAAAGAAGAGCAATTTGCTGAATTAATGGAAAAGTCTCTAACTGAATCTGAAAAGCCAATTAAACCAGGCGAAATGAGAGAAGTAGAGGTTGTTTTTGCAGATGAAACAGGTTTACGTTGTAATTTAGTAGAAACACATAGAAAAGCTGATATGTGTTTTATTGATAAAGATGAAGTTGAAATGGAAGGAGATTATGATGCTGATAAATATAAACCTGGTGATATAATTAAAGCCGTTTTTTTAAGGCATGAAAATCAACAATTTTATTTTTCAAAAAAAGCATACGATAAAAGACAAATTGAAAACGAAAAAGCAGAAAAAATTTTACAAGGTGAAGATTTTAAGTTTACTTTTCATAGAACAACCCCCAATAATTCATGTTTGATTGGAAAAATGGGGGATTATTCAATATTAGTTCCTGCAAGCCAAATTACCTTTAGACATGTTAAAGATATTACCAAATATGTCGGCAAAGAGTTAAGACTACGTATTTTGCCTCCAGAAGATTCCGAAAATAAAAATACCAGGAAAAGAACAATTTTTGCAAGTCAAAAATTAATTTTAGAAGAAGAAAAAGCATCAAAAGAAGAGGCTTTTTGGGCAAAAATTGATGTTAACAATGTTCTTGAAGGTAAAGTAAAAAGATTTGGTTATAAAGATGATAAGCCATTTGGTGCATTTGTATCGATAGATGGTCATGATTGCTTAGCACATATTGGTGACTTAAGTTGGACTAAAATTGAAAAACCTGAAGAAGTTCTAGAAATTGGGAAAGTTTATGAATTTGTTGTATTAAACTTTGATAGAGAAAACAATAGAGTTTCATTAGGCTATAAGCAACTTCAAAAGCGTCCTCATGAAATTCTTGCTGAAAAATATCCAATTGGGACAATTGTAAAAGGAACTGTAAAAGAAATACCAGAAAAAGGTTTCTTTGCAGTAATAGATTTAAGTGAAGATGAAGGAATTGTCTACATATCTGAAATTGCTGACAAATTTATTGAATCAATCAGTGATGAATTAACTGTTGGACAAGAAATAGAGGCAAAAGTTATTGGAACAGAGCGCTTTAATAAAGTAAAACTTAGCATAAAGCAAGCAGCACCAAGCAAAGAGCCAGCAGAAAAATTTTCCAAATCTACTAAAGAAAATTCTAAACACAAAAAGAATCAACAAACAGAAAGCAATGAATATATTAGTAGTGAATCTATGGGTGCAACCCTTGCTGATTTATTAGATGAAGAAACAGCAAAGAAATTAAAAGAAACAGCAAAAAACAATAAGAAATAAAAAAACATAAAAACCCTCTTGATAGAGGGTTTTTTAATAAATGTAATTTGGCAGGGGAGACGCGACTCGAACACGCAACCGACGGTTTTGGAGACCGTTGCTCTACCAATTGAGCCACTCCCCTTGAATTCTACTTAATTTTATATTAAAATTATTTTTAAGTCAATACAATAATTAGTATAGTTAGGAGTTTTTTATGTATGAGATAGGTTTTGTAGGTGTTGGAGTTATGGGGGGAGCAATTTTAGAAAAAATAATTTATAATGCTCCAAATAAAAAAGAAAATTTAGAAGCAAAAAAAGTTTTAATTTATGATCTTGACAACGCAAAATTAAATAAATTTAAAAGTTTGGGTGTAAATGTCGCAAAAAATGTTTCTGATGTTTTTTTAGAGTGCAAAACAGTAGTCATTGCTGTGAAACCACAACAATATTTTGATGTAATTAAAAATATTGAAAAATTTCAATGTAATACAATTATAACAATTATGGCAGGGATCAAAATTGAAACAATTGAAAAAAGATTTAGTGATATTGAAGTGATTCGTTTAATGCCAAACTTACCAGTTTTAATCGGGAAAGGAGTTATAGCATATTGTCATAACAAAAAAAATATATATCTAAATAAATTTTTATTATTATTTGCTAATTGTGGAACGTTAATTGAAATTGATGAAAATATGTTTGATGTTGTTACAAGTATTTCTGGCAGTGGCCCAGCATATGTTGCATATTTTGCAAAATCAATGATTGATTCAGCAGTTAATATGGGATTAGATTCAAAAACTTCAAGACAAATAGTTTTAGAAACTATTATCGGTGCTAGTGAATATTTGAGCATAAAAAATGAAAATATTGATGATTTTATTACTAAGGTTTGCAGTAAAGGTGGAACTACAATAGAGGCTATTAATTCATTTAAACAAGATAATTTTTCTTCTGTTATAAATGAAGGAATGGTTAAATGTAAAGATAGAGCTAAAGAACTATCTGATGGAAACTTATAAAGGAAAGCAAAATGAAAACTGTTGAGATATACACTGATGGTTCATGCTTAGGAAACCCTGGTCCTGGAGGCTGGTGTGCGATACTAATATATAATGAGTTCGAAAAAACTATTGCTGGTTCAGAAAAAGAAACAACAAATAATCGTATGGAATTAACTGCAGCAATTGAAGGGCTTAAGGCACTAAAAGAGAAGTGTAATGTTATATTATATAGCGATAGTGCATATTTAATTGATGCCATAAATCAAAATTGGATTGAAAAATGGGAAAAAATTAATTTTAAAAAAATAAAAAATCCAGATTTATGGCAAGAACTGATTAAACAAATAAACTCTCATAATGTTAATTTTGTTAAAGTAAAAGGTCACTCGGATAATGCATATAACAATAAGTGTGATTTAATTGCAAAAGAGCAAGCAGTAAAAATATTAAATTAAACTATTTATTGTTTTTTGAAAGGTGATATTTTGTTGTTCTGAAAAGCGAATAATATATTATTGTGTATATAGGGAAAAACAGAGAATATATTATTGGCAAATAAAATCTAAATTTTTTACCCTCATATGTAATATCTCCAGAAATTATATGCACTATAACAGTAATAGAAATTGTTAGTAAAATTATAATTGAAGTTTTTATTAACGATAGAGTTAAATTGTATTTAGCTTTTATTCTTTTTGTAGGATGTATATTCCAAATTATAGTTGTAACTATAGGGTATAATGAAAAAATTATAGTCATAATCAATGGCCCTATAATATTAATTCCAATTTGCTTGCTAAAAATAGTTATAAATAATGAAAATATAAAAAATAGCATCGAAACTATATAAGATGTATCTCTCATGAGTTTATTTGAGTATATGTATTTCATATAGTAATAATTTAATGAATCAAATTTATTGTAAGGTTTTAATCTGTAGCCTTCTAGCAATAAACTTTGCTTTAAATCATTAAAATGTTGAACCCTGTGAGGGTTTTCTTCTAATCTTAAAGATTCTTCTTGGAATCTTGTTTTGCTTTCATTTTGATGCTCTTTCTTTTTGTTAAATAATTGTTCTAACTCATCTTTATAATTAATATTTTCATTATTTTGGTCATTTTGAGATATCACCTGATCATTTGATTCAGCATTTTGCACAAATTCGGATGTGTTTTTATTGATACTCTTTAATATAGGTTCAATAATAATGCTAGCATCTTCTGTGGCATATTCTCCAAGTTTTAGAGATTTTAGGGCATGCGAAATATCTTTTGAATCTTCTGTTGCTTCATTTTCATTCAAGTTATCAGAATCTATATCTTCTTCGTTGTTTTCATCTACATAGTTGTTTGATTCATTTTCTGCAATTGTATCATTTGTTGAAGTGTCTTCTGCATCGCTTATTTTATTTTCGCTTTCGATTGTTTGATTTTTTGATGTTTCTTCTTTTGCTTCTAATAACTCATAGTAACTTTCTTCATCAATTGATTTGTTTCTTTTTGTCAATGGACTAAGCTCACTAGGATTATATGTTTGTTTTATTGATTCTAAAGGGACTTGTTTGTCACTTACAAGTACATCAAGTAGGGTGCGCGAAAATTCCCAGTCGGATTGCTCTTTTTCTAAATATAATCTACCATCATCGGTCAAAGCATAATATCTTCTTCTGCCACCCATACTTTCATCTCCAAGGTATGAAGATATAAGCCCATTTTTCTCTAATCGCTTCAATATGCTGTAAAGGGTAGATTGTTTAATGTTGTATACATCTTTAGAGGTTTCGCTGATTATTGATAAAATTTCATAGCCATATTTGGGCTCTGTTGATAAAGCCTTCAAAACAATAGTATCTACATGACCTCTGAATAAATCTTGATTAATTTTTGCCATTATTAAAACTTAATTTAAGACAACCAACAATCACGCCTAAAATCTCTATTTTTTTCGGAAAAATCGCTTTCATGCTCTTATTTTCAGGTAAAAGTGTTATCTTTTCTCCTTTTTTTATGTATTTTTTTATTGTTGTAAATTCATCTTCTATTAATGCATAAACAATATCATTTGTTTTAGCAGTATTTTGACTTTTAATTAAAACGAAATCTCCATCATTAATGCCTGCATCTGTCATGCTTGAGCCAATCATTTTAAGCACAAAGCAATTACTATGAGAGTTAATGCTCGGTAGTAGGGTTTTTGATATTGAAACACTATGATATTGAAAGTCTTTTATTGCAGAACATTCATTTATATTTTCAAATGTAATACAATCAGCATGCTTAGGAGTGTCGTTTTTTAAGGTTTTTATTTCTATAGCTCTACTTTTGTAATTATTGATTTTAATTTTATCTAGTTGTTCGAGTTCTAACAATTTAGGTTTAACCATTGAAATTGATTTATATCCTAAAGCAGACTGTATTTCTCTATACGAAGGAGCAAATCCATGCATATTAATAAACTCAGTTAAAAAATTATAAAGCTCTGTTAATTCAGGATTTAACTTTTTCATTTTAGACTCGAAACCTTTATTTATTAAATTTTATCACAGTGTAAAAAAATAGTAAAGAAATGATTTTTTATTCTAAAATAAGCAAAAAAATAAAACAATAAATATAAAATATGCAATAGTGTAGCATTCTTTGCTTTAATTGTTTTTTTCATATGAAAATGATGATACGGCATCTTTTTTGATTTTTTCTGAGGTCGCTGCATAATATTCTTTTGTAGTATTAATATCTTTATGCCCTAAAACTTCTGCAACTACATATATGTCGCCAGTTGCATTATATAATGCTGTTCCAAAGGTTGCTCTTAATTTATGTGGAGATATGTTTTTAAGAGGTGCCGCTGTTTTTGCATATTTTTTAACTATATTTTGAATAGAACGAACGCCTAATCTTTTTCCTTGTAAAGATATAAATAGGGCATTAGCATCTTTTGGATCGATTTCTCTATTTTTTGCTATAACATTATTTCTATGCTCTAAATATAGTTCAAGAAGATCTTTTATATCATTAGAATAATATAATTGTGCAATATTGCCACCTTTTCTTGTAACAGAAAACGAATTATTGCTTAAGTCAATATCATCAATATCTAGTCCAACGCATTCACTAATTCTAATTCCAGTGTTTAGAATTAGGGTTATAATTGTATAATCTCTAAAACTTAATTTTTTATTATAAGAATTTTGAAATTTGCTGTTTAAGGCATTTTCACTTTCAATATTTTTTAAAAGTTGATTAACTTCGTTATCTTCAAGCCTTATAATAGGTTTAGATCTAATTTTAGGTGATTTAACCTTAGTTGTTACGTTTTCTTTTAACTTGTCTCTAGAATAAAAATGAGAAAAAAGTGATTTAATTGTACTTAATTTCCGAGCTTTTGATCTATCAGAGTTTTTTCTTTGAACGCCTTTATATTTATAAAATGAAAGATATCTAAGAAAATATTCAATATCTGTAGCAGCAATTGAGTTTAATTGTTCAATTTCTATATCAATTGGTAGTAGTCCTTTAAAGTCTTTGTGCTTATGTATTAAAAAATCAAAAAAAATTGCAAGGTCCATAGCATAATTAAGTTTAGTTAAATAAGTTGTTTGCGTATCAATGGCGTTAAAGAACTCGATACAAAAATAGGGTAGATCTTCTTCAACGATTTTTTCAAACCTTTCATAGGTTTTTAAATTTCTTTCATCAAAATAGTTATTTTGCTTGGACATAACATAATTATTTTATCAATTATCATTGAAAAATTCAAATTGAAATTTTAATAAAGTTAAACACAGAAATAAAAAATTGAAATAGGGAACACCAAAAAACGCAATGATTCTTACGGCTGTAACTGTTCGTAAAACACAGATTATGCGAAAAGATTATCATCGGGGCGGGTTAAAAATGAGGTTTTTCTAAAGTTTAGATACATTTTTAGACTTTTTATATTTTTTCATTTTTTCTAAATAATATTTTAATTTTTAATATTTATTTTATAATATCATGCTAATTTTTTTATTTTAAAAATTATAAAATTTTAATTTTGGCGTTTTGTAATTAAATTTTTTAAAGTTGAATTTTTTGAAATTATGGAATGTTGGTTTGTTAAACTTTCTTGTAATTATGCAATATTAATTTTGTCGTTTTAGTCATTAAATTTTTCTAATGTTGGATTTACTGTAATAGAATGTTCGATGTCAAACTTTCTTGTAATTATGCAATACTAATTTTTGTATTTTAGTCATTAAATTTTTCTAATATTGAATTTAATGCAATTATAGCATGTTCGTATGTCAAACTTCCTTGTAAGTATGCAATATACGGAGGTTTGATCGGTGCGTCAGCTGAAAGTTCAATTGAAGATCCTTGTGTAAATGAACCTGATGCCATAATTACTTCGTGCAAATAACCAGGCATAGCCCAAGGTTCTGGTGTTACAAAACTGTCAATTGGTGAATTTTTTTGAATTTCTTGCACAAATTTTATTAATTTCTCCTTAGATTCAAACTTAATTGCTCTTATAATATCACTTGGGAAGTTGTTTAAGTTAATTTTAGGCAATGTTTCATATCCTAATTGTTCAAATGCGTATCCGAATATAATTGAGCTTTTTAATGCATTTTTTACAACAGTTGGCGCTAAAAATAATCCTTGAAAAAAAGGAACATATGAAGCATTATATGAGCCAATTTCCATTCCTATTGAAGGCGCAATAAATCTATTTGCTATGTTTTCAATTAATTTTTCTTTTCCTGCAATATAAGCGCCAGTTGGAGCAATACCACCACCAATATTTTTAATAAAGGATCCAACAATTACATCGGCACCAACTTCAGTTGGCTCATATTTTGATACAAATTCGCCATAACAATTATCTACGAGTATAATTACATCTTTAGAGCTATTATCTCTTATATAACTAATTAATTGACTTATTTCACTTAATTTCAGTGCTTCACGCCATGAATAGCCACTTGATCTCGTGATTAATACTAGTTTAGGTTTGTTTATGTTTAATTCTTGTTTTATTTTTTCAAAATCAAATTTGTTGTTATCTGTTTCTATGATTTCACAATTAATTTCAAAATCTTTTAAGGAATTATTATTTTTGCCAAAAATCACATCATTCAGTGTGTCATATGGTTTTCCAATACATAAAAAAGCATCCTTTGGTCTTAAAAGTCCACTTAAAGCAATATATAATGCATGTGTTCCAGAACTTATTAAAGGTGAAAATATTGCTGCTTCAGTTGAAAAAATATCTGCAATTAACTTGCATAAAGTGTCTCTACCTAAATCATCATATCCATAACCAGTTGTTGGAACGAAATGTTGTGTAGAAACCCTATTTTTTTTAAATGCGTTTAGAACTTTATTAGAATTATAAAGTGCTATATCATCTATAGCTTCAAAGATATCTTTAAGATTTTTTTCTATATTATTGATCATTTTTTTCTCATATTTCCTATACTATTGTATTAATTTATTTTTTTGTTTTATATATTATGTTTGATATTTTTTCATAAGGCATATCATCTATATCAATATAATATACATTTTTAAGATTTTTATATTGATTATTGAACCAAGTTCTTTGTCTTTTAGCATATTGGCGTGTATTTATATGAATTTTTTCAATAACATTATCAATTTTTTCATTTTTATAAAAAAAGTCTTTCCATTCTTTATAACCTATGGCTTGCATTGATTTTAGATTGAAAGTATATCCTAAGTGAAGTAAGTTTTCAATTTCATCTTTTAGTCCAATATCAATCATATGGTGCACCCTTTTAAGAATTTTTTCGTCAATTAGTTCTCTTGAAGCTGTTAAAATAAAAAAACAATAGTCTTCTTGATTAAGTTTAAATGTTTTAGAAAGTTCTGAAGGTTTTTTCCCACTAATTGCTATTGTTAAATATCTAATTACTCTTCTAGTGTTGTTAGGATGTGTTTTTTTTGCTGTGATTGGATCAATGGTTTTTAATTTATCATATAAAAAATCAGGTCCTTTATGTTCTAAATCATATTCAAGTGATTGTATTATTTCTTGTTCATTTATTTGTGTATTTCCATATTCTTGTTCATATAGATAAGCATCCATATAAAATCCAGTGCCACCAGCAATAATTGGATTTATTTTAGATTTGTTTAAATCATTTAACACTATATCAGCATAGTATTTATACTCTACAACTGTGAAATTTTGATCTGGGTTTACAATATCAATCAAATGTTGCTTCGTTTCAAGTTCTTTTTTTTTGTCGGTTCCGATATCCATATATTTATATACTTGTGAAGCATCACAAGATAAGATTTCACCGTTAAATTCTTTTGAAATTAAGTTTGCAATACTAGATTTTCCAGTAGCAGTTGAACCACCAATAAAAATTTTCAAGTTATTGCCTCCTTTTAAATTTCTTTTCAATATCTACTTTTGAAAACTTAAAAAATGTTGGTCTTCCATGAGGACATTGTTCTGGAAAATTATTTTCTAATAAATAAATAAATATACTTTGAATTTCTTCTGTAGAAAATTTTGTATTTCCTTTAATTGCTGCAGAACAAGCCATTTTAGCAATTATGTCTTTTGCAATATCTTTCAATTTTATTTTTTCTTCAGAAATCAAATATTGTGCAGTAAGTTTAATAAATTTATGAATATTAACATTTTCAAAAATTATTGGAATTGAGTTAATTTTAAGTGTATTAGTTCCAAAAAGTTCAACTGAAAATCCTATATCATTTAAGTATTTGATATTTTCAGATAAAATTTCATATTCTTCATTTTCAAAATCTAATATAAACGGCACCAATAAAGGCTGTACAATTATATTTTCGGTGTCATTAAATTGTGTCATTAGGTTGTCAAAAATAATTCTTTCATGTACTGCATGCTGGTCAATAAAATATAATTCATCGTTATATTCTATCAATATATATGTTCCAAATACTTGTCCAACAACAAAATAGTTTTTAGAATTTAAAATGTTTTCATTAGATAACTTGTTTTGTCCGTTTATTAAATTATCTTTTGCATGTTCATTGTTTTGTCCGTTTATTAAATTATCTTTTGTATGTTCATTGTTTTGTCCATTTATTAAATTATCTTTTGTTTGTTCTTTTTTTTCATAAAAATCAAAAAATGAATAATTTTCTATTAAAACATCACTTGGATCTTCTTTTTCCGTAAAATTATCAATATTTATACTTGTAATATTTGGTTTATTTGTTAAATTAATATTGCTTTCATCAATTTTATTAATTTCATTCTCACTAAAAATTACATCCTTATCGGAAGATTTTTGATTTCTATCTATTTCAAGTGTTAAATTATCGGAATTATCTAAATTTGTATTAAATAAATTAATTTTATTTCGTTTTTCATAATCTTCCAAGCCTTGCTTTACAGTGTTATATATACTTCCTAATACTTTTGAAGATGTTGCAAACCTAATCTCTTTTTTATTTGGATGAACATTAATATCTACATCATCAAATGGAACAATTATGTTTAACACATATACTGGAAAATTACGTTTCATTAAACGATCTCCGTAAGCATTTTGTATAGTTGATGTAATTTTTATATCTTCAATAATTCTGCCGTTGACAATTATTAATTGATCGTTTTTATTAAACTTTGTTAAATTTCTATTAGATATATAGCCAAAAACTTTTATTTTATTAATATTATTTTCAACATAAAATAAATTTTTTAATTCGTTTGGAGCATAAATTGATTTTAGTGCACTTTCTAAGCCATTACCATCGCTTGCTAGAGTCAAAGTAGAATTGACATAATACTTAAACGCAATATCTGGATTGGATAAAATTATTTTTTTTACTAATCTTGTGATTTTATTTTCTTCATTTTTTACTGAACCTAAGAATTTATATCTTGCTGGAGTATTAAAAAATAAATTTTTTACTGTTATTGTTGTTCCTATGTTAGCACCACAACTGCTTATATTTTTTTGATTTCCTTTAATTTTTAAGCATTTACCAAATTCTTCATTGTAATACCTACTTTTAATTTCAAAATCAGATACAGCAGATATTGAAGCAAGAGCTTCACCTCTAAAACCTAGAGTTGATATTGAATTTAAGTCATTTGCAGTGTTAATTTTACTAGTTGAATGCGGTAGAACTGCTTTTTCTATTTCGCTTTGAGGAATACCAATACCATCATCTGAAACTATTATTGCTTTAATTCCTCCATCTTCAATATGTATTGATATATTATTTGCAGATGCATCAATTGAATTTTCAGTTAGTTCTTTAATAATTGATGATGGATTTTCAACAACTTCTCCAGCCGCAATTAAGTTGTAAATATTTGGACTTAATATATTAATTTTCATATTCATCCTCTGTTAAAATTTTTTTAAGTTCGTTTAAAATTGTTAAAGCTTGTATTGGAGTACAATTATTTAAATCAGTATGCATTAGTCTAGTTTCAACTTCAGTATATTTACTCGGAATATCAAAAAATTCCATTTGAATATTTGCTTTGGATTTTTTATGAGGTGTCAAAGTTATTTTATTTACTAATTCAGCACTGTGCTCTTTTCCTATTGCTCTTAAAATAATATTAGCCCTATCAATTATTTCTTCTTTAAGTCCTGCCATTTTAGCAACTTCTACACCAAAACTTTTACTAGTACTTCCTCTTGCAATTTTATATAAGAAAGAAATTCCATCCTTTTCTTCAGAAATTAACATATGATAATTTTTTACTTTATCAATTAAATTTTCTAGTTCAGATAATTCATGATAATGTGTTGCTATTAGTGTTTTTGATTTTATTGTTGTAGTGATATATTCTGCTACAGCCCATGCAATAGAAAGTCCATCAAGTGTTGAGGTTCCTCTTCCAATTTCATCTAATATAATTAAACTGTTTTTTGTTGCATTATTAATTATATTTGTAACTTCTGACATTTCAACCATAAAAGTTGATTGACCAAATGAAAGATTATCGCTAGCACCCACTCTTGTAAAAATTCTATCAAATATACATGTTTCAACAAATTCAGCTGGAACATAAGATCCAATATGCGCCAAAAGAACAATTAATGCTACTTGACGCATAATTGTAGATTTTCCACCCATATTTGGACCTGTTATTATTATAGTACTACAGCTTTCATCTAACGTAGTGTCATTTGGGACAAAATTTAACATATTATTTAAATCTTCAATTACTGGATGTCTGCCGTTTTTAATTGTTAAATGTTTTATTTTTTTATTTATTATAGGTTTGGAATAATTGTTATTAATGGCCACAATAGTTAAACTTATTAGCACATCAAGTTCAGCAATTGCTTTAGCATTTTCTTGTAAAATAGATATATTATCATTTAGCACTTTTTTAATGTTGTCAAAAATTTCTAACTCAATTTCAAGTACCTTTTCTTCAGCTGTTAAAATGTTTTCTTCCATTTCTTTTAGCTCAGCAGTTATATATCTTTCAGAGTTGCTTAAAGTTTGTCGTCTATCATAATATGATGGAACTTGATTGATAAAAGATTTTGATACTTCTAGATAATATCCAAAAACTTTATTATATCCAATTTTTAATGTTTTTAAGCCAGTTTTATATTTTTCTTTTGCTTCATATTCAGCAAGCCACTTTTTTGCATCTTTTTGTATGCTTTTATATTTATCTAGTTCAGGATGAAAGCCTTTTTTAATAAATCCACCATCTCTTGCAAGAAGTGGAGGCGAATCAATCAATGCATCATTTAGCATATTTGATAGCGAGTGTAATGGTTGTAATTTTTTGAAAATATTAATATTGCTTTTCGAGGCATATTTTGACATGTATTCTTTTATATTAGCAATGGCAAATAGTGATTGTAATAAAGATCTACATTCTCTTGGGTTGATTGAATTATATGCTATTTTAGTGCATAATCTTTCAATATCGCTAATTTTGGAAAGTTCATTTGTTAACAGATTAATATTGTCTTTTAAATTAATATGTTCTTCAATAGCATCTAGCCTATTATTTATTGTAGAAGCTTTAGTAAATGGCTCTAGTATGGCTTTTTTTATGGCTCTTGCTCCCATGCTAGTTTTTGTCTTGTCTAATAATCCTAGTAAACTACCTTTTTTAGTTCTTTCAGTAAAACTTTCTAATAACTCTAAGTTTCTTACTGTATTAAAATCTAAAAACATTTTATTCATCTCTCTAAGCACATCGGGAGTCTTAACATGTTTTAATTGTATTTTTTGAGTGTTTGTTAGATATTCGATTAAACCACCCAAAGAAGAAATAATAATATCTTCTTTTTCTAAATCTAAAGCCTTTAGTGACTTAGCATTAAAAAATTGAAGTATTGATTTTTTTGCATTTTCAAGTTCAAAAGAATATTCATAATATTTTTGTGCTTTTGGAAGCATATTCATATTAGTTATATTTAAATTGTTTATTACATTAGTGCTTTTTTCGTTTCCAATTATTTCACTAGGGTTAATAAAAAGAATTAATTCTTTCAATGAGTCTATATCATCAGCATTAATTTTTGTGGTTTTTAATTCTCCAGTTGATAAATCGACCCAACTAAGTCCAAAATTTTCTTGTGAATTAAAAACAGATAAAAGATAATTATTGCTGCCATCTTCTAACATTTCTGATTCAGTTATGGTACCTGGCGTTATAACACGAACAACACCCCGTTCTACCATTCCCTTAGAGGCTTTAGGATCAGATAATTGTTCGCATATAGCGACTTTTTCTCCAGCATTCAATAGTTTAGGTATATAAGCATCCACAGCATGAAAAGGAACACCACACATAGGTGCTCTTTCTTCTAATCCACAATCTCGACCAGTTAGAGCAATGTCTAAAATTTTGCTTGCTTTTATTGCATCATCAAAAAACATTTCATAAAAATCACCCAGTCTATATAAAATAATACAATCTGGATATTGTTTTTTTATACTAAAGTAATGTTTCATCATTGGAGATAGTTTATTATAATCAATCATATTATTTCTCCTAATAACGCAGAAATACCTGCATTTATAATTTTAACTTTAACAAAAGTGCCTAGAATAGACTTATCTGATGAATTAATATTTACTTGTTTCCCATCTTCAAGCCTTGTTATAAAATGTTTGTTTTTATTATCATATGATTCAACAAAAGCTGTGTACGTATTATTGATATATTTATTTGATAAATTTTTAGCAATTTCATTTTGCTTTTTAATCAATCTCATTATGCGATCTTTTTTTATTTCAGCAGAAATTTGTGGCATTTCACTTGCAGGCGTTCCATTTCTTTTAGAATATACAAAAGTAAAAGCATTAATAAATTTTGCTTTTTCCAGTATATCAATTGTATCTAAAAAATCTTTTTCAGTTTCATAAGGAAATCCTACCATTATATCTGTAGTTATTCCGCAGTTAGGAATATTATCTTTTATATTCTTTATTATATTTAAGTATTGTTCTCTTGTATATTTGCGATTCATTAAATTCAATATTTTATTAGAACCAGACTGCAAAGGTAAATGTATACTTTTACAAAGATGTTTACTATTTGCAATTGTTTCAATTATTTCTGAGTTAAAATCTTTAGGATGCGATGTCATAAAACGTATCCAAAAATTTTCTACAACATCAATATTGTCTATCATTGATAAAAGTTTATTAAAATCTACATTTTCAAATTTATAACTATTTACATTTTGACCCAATAATGTAATTTCTTTTACTCCATTTTTTAATAAATTTGTAATTTCAGAAATAATTTTTTCAGGATCTCTACTTATTTCTGAACCTCTAACATATGGTACTATACAGTATGTACAATAATTATTGCATCCATATGTTATATTAACATAAGCTTTATATTTAGAGTCTCTGCATATTGGAAAATTTTCAATAAGATTATTGTTTTCTAATGATTCAATTTTAATAATTTTTTTCTTTTTAGGAAGCTCATTTATATATTTAACTAAATCTAAATGATTGTTGCTGCCAAGTATAATATCTACATAGTTATATGATTTTAAAATATTTTCTGCTTTGCCTTTTTGTTGTGTCATACAACCAACAATTGCAATAATCAAATCTTTATTTTTTCTTTTTAAGGCTTTTAAATCCCCTATTTTTGATAAAATTTTCTTTTCTGCCGTATCTCTTATGCAGCATGTATTAAAAACAATTATATCAGCATTTTCAATATCATATGTTTTAGAATATCCATGCGAATTTAACAAGCCTGAAATTTTTTCAGATTCATGCACATTCATTTGACATCCAAAAGTTTGTATAAAATATTTTAAATTGTTTTTTAATAAGTTGTCGTTCATAATTTTTAGACTGTTTTATTTTTTATCTAAATGGTTTCTATTGTTGTAGATGAAATAGCATCATTTACTAAAGTTTCAATATCTAATTCTTCTTCAAGTTTTGCTACTAGTTCAAGTTTGGGTTTAATAGCAGGTTTTTCTGGAACAAATACTGTGCAGCAGTCTTGATAAGGTCTTATGCTTATTTCATATGTATTTATTTTTTTTGCAATTTCTATAATTTCTATTTTATCAAAAGCAATTAGTGGTCTTAATACAGGAATATTAATTGCATTATCAGTGCTAGCAATACTTGGTATTGTTTGTGATGCAACCTGCCCCAAGCTTTCACCCGTAACAATAGCCGATAAATCATTGTTTTGAGATATTTTTTCTGCGATTCTCATCATAAATCTTCTCATGATTGTTATCATGTAGGCTTCAGGACATTTTTTGTGAATTTCTTCTTGTATTGCTGTAAATGGTACAATATATAAATCAATTGATTTTACATATTCTGAAAGTTTCTTTGCTAAATCCTTTACTTTTAATAATGCTAAATCGCTAGTATATGGAAAGGAATAAAAATGAATCGCCTTTAATTCCACACCTCTTTTTGCAATCATATAGCCTGCAACTGGACTATCAATTCCACCCGAAAGAAGCAATCCAACTTTGCCAGAAATTCCAACTGGAAGCCCTCCTGCTCCTTTTATTGTTTCAAAAAATATGTATGCAAATTTGTTTTCTCTTATATCAATATTTAAATTAAAATCATAATCAAATAGATCAACAGATAATTCATTGTATGTTTTTAATATTTCTGCTCCCAAATATGCAGAAAACTCCATGGAGCTCATTGGAAATTGTTTATATGCCCTTTTAGTTGTAACCCTAAATTTTCCTTTTTTAGGGATTATTTTTAATACAGTTTCTTTTATTAAATCTTTGTCTATAGGAACTTTGTATGCTTCACTAATTGTTGTAATGCCAAAGACCTTTTGTAAAATATTCAAAATATTATTTAAGTCAGATATGTTAAAATTTTCAACATAAAATCTATTTTGTGATTTTAAAACGGAAATATCATAATCTTTTAGAGCATATTTAATATTATCAAATAAACAATTTTCAAACAAAAATTTATTTTTGCCTTTTAAAAAAAGTTCACCTGGCCTAATAATTATACAATTAACACTATATTCCATTTTTTGCCTCTCATTGACTGTCATTATATTTTATTATATTTCAAAGATTTCTACTAAGGTTTATATAATTTGTTAAAAAATCCATATTTATTTAATAATTTATAGCGAATATATTTTTTTATATTCATTAGAAAATATGTTTATGAATCTTTCAATTTGCTCTTCATTTGTTTGATCAGAAAAACTCAATCTGACTATTCCATGTTTATATTCGTTACTTAACCCAAGAGCATCTGCTATTCTTAAATTATGTTTTGTTGAATTACAAGCACTTCCAGTACCTATCAGTATTCCATATCCATCTAAAATACGTTGTAAAACTTCTGATTTTACTTTTTTCATAGCAAATGTAAATATATAATTACTACAATTTTCAATATTTGTTAGAATCCTAATATTATTCAATTTTGAAAAATAGTTATTTAAGTTTTTTTGAATATTTTTCATTTTTTCAATATTAATTTCTAAATTTTCTAATTTTTTCCTTAAAGCAAACTCCATACACAATATTGCAGTGATATTTTCAGTAGAAGATCTAAGATTAAACTCTTGTCCACCACCATATATAAAAGGCTTTAAGTTTATATGAGGTTTTACATATAATGCACCAGCGCCTTTAATTCCACCAAATTTATGTGCACTCATAGAATATAAATCTATATCCAATTTATTTAAATTAACTGGAAGTTTGCCAACAGCTTGAACACCATCTGCATGAAATATAATATTTGGATTAACTTTTTTTGACAATTTATTAAGTAATTCAATATCATTTACAATACCAGTTTCATTATTAACATGCATAATTGATATCAATTTTGTGTCTTTAGTTAAAAGATTTTCAAATTTTTCTAAACAAATTTGGCCATTTGAATTTACAGGTGCAAAACAAACATTATATCCTGCTGATTTTAATTGTCTGCCAACATTAAACACTGAAGAATGTTCTGCATTTCCAATTATGATTTTAGAGTCTTTTGGTAATGATAAGCCATTAAACACCATATTGTTAGCTTCTGAACCACTTGAAGTAAAAATCAATCTTCCATCTTTTGCATTTAACATATCAATAATATTATTTCTAGCATGCTCCAAGTCTTTTTTAACTTCAATTGACTTATTATATGTAGCAGATGGATTATAAAAATCAGAAAATGTATATTTAGTTAATATTTCTAAACAACCATCCATGCTACGAGTAGTTGCTGCATTATCAAAATATATTAAGTTTTTATCAGTTATATCATTCATATTATTTTTTAATATTGTGTTAATTTTTATTGTTTTGTATCTATATAAAATTAACTATAGTTACTCCTTTACCCCCTTCACCAAACTTACCTTCTCTATAAGATGCAACTATTTTACTTTTAGACAATATTTCTTCAACTGTATTTCTAAGTTTGCCAGTACCATATCCGTGTATAATTTTAACTTGCTGGTATTTTGAAGCATATGCATCTGAAAGATACTGTTCTAAAACAACTTGTGATTCAGCTACTGTAAGTCCTATTAAATTTAATTCAATTTGTATTGCCCTACCAGAAAAAATATGACGATAATTTGCGGTATTCTTAACTTTTTGGTCAAAATCAGGTTTTTTTTGTATTAGGGGGGTCAAATCTGAAATGTCAAAAGCTCCAGCAAAATTTCCGAAATTTATTTGGAATTTATCTTTTTTTAGTTTTTCAATTATGGTCCCTTCTTGATTAATAGACTTAACATACACATCATCACCTACATTAAACACATGAAAAGAATTTTTTGCTTTGTTAGTCTTTTCATTTGAAGATATTTGTTCGTTATCATCTATTTTTTTAAGCTTACTTTTTAAGTCTCTTGCTTTAAATAGATTTTGAGGTGTTGGATTATTTGCAAGTTCTTTAATTGTGTCAATAATCTCATCTACTTCAATGAGTTTATTCTTTATGTATTTTGTTTTAAAGTTTTCTGCTTGATTTTGCAAGTCTTCTTTTGTTTTTTTGATATTTTTGAGTTCTTTTTCTATTTCATTTTGTTTATCGAGATTATTTATTAAAATTTGATCTATTTTCTTTTGTTTCGAATTTAAATCAGAACGCATTTTTTCAATAGATTGAAGTAAATCTTCAGTTTCTATATCAACTTTATCCATTTTTTTTCTAGCGTTGTCAATTATTTCTTGTTTTAATCCAAGTTTTGAAGCAATAAATAAAGCATTTGAAAATCCTGGAGAGCCAACCAACAAATTAAAAGTTGGTTCATAAGTATTGTGATTAAACTCCATGGATGCATTTTGAAAGTTTGGTCTTACTAAAGCATATTCTTTTAACTCATTATAATGTGTTGTTATTAGTGCTTTAACTTTATGCTTATCCAAATAATCAACTACTGATAACGCCAAAGCCGAACCCTCTTTAGGATCAGTTCCTGCCCCTAATTCATCTAATAAAACTAATGACTGTTCGTTTATGTTGTCAATAATGTATTTAATATTAGATATATGTGAAGAAAATGTTGAAAGATTTTGTTCAATACTTTGTTCATCGCCTATATCGCAAAAGACATTATCGAACATGGAAATATTGGCATATTTTGCTCCAACATATATTCCAGACATTGCCATTATAACAAACAAACCAACAAGTTTTAGTGCAACAGTTTTTCCTCCAGTATTTGGTCCTGTAATAATTAAAATATTGAATGTTTCCCCTATATATGTTGTAGTTGGAACAACTTTTTGGGGATTAATTAATGGATGTCTACCGTTTTCAATATTTATTATTCCTTTTTTGTTTATGATTGGACGAACTGCTTTATTGGCTTTAGCATAATGCACTTTTGCAAAAAGCATATCTAATTTTGTCATTTTTTCATAATCACTTTCAATTTGATCTGCATTTATTGATATCTCTAGAGTGAGTGAATATAAAATTTTTTGTATTGCAGCCTCTTCATCAAGATGTAATGTTTTTAAATCATTATTTAACTCAACAATTGTCATTGGTTCAATATACAAAGTTTGGCCTGATGTGCTTTTATCATGTATTAATCCTTGAATAAAACTTCTATATTCTGCTTTTACTGGTAACACATATCTATCATTTCGTATTGTAACTATATTATCTTGTAGGCAATCAGCATAAACTTTTGATGTAATAAATTTGTTAATTTGTTTTTTAATTTGATCGCTTTTATTCCTTATTTCTTTTCTTATTTTAGAAAGCTCTTTGGAGGCGTTGTCATTAACTTCTGTTTCAGAAATGATGCATCTTTCAATTTCATTTTGTAATTTTTTTTGATTTGATATCCCAAAAACAAGTTCTTTTAAGTCGGGAGTTGTATCATCACATAAAATCATTATGCTATTTTTAGTCATTAAAGTTGATTTTATCATTTTCGATACTTTTAAAATTTCTGACATTGATAATAACGAGGAAAGTTTTGCTTTTTGTAAAAATATTCTAATATCTTCAAATCCAAAATTCACATTACATTTGCCAGTTTCTTCAACAGTTAAAGTTTGTTCAACTAAATCAAATTCAGCATTTAATTTATTAATATCTTTAAAGGGTTTTGTTTGCATTAACAATTCTTTTGCATACGATAATGAGGCAAAACTTGCAATATTTTCAAGGATTTTATTAAATTCTAAGAGTTTATAAGTTTTTTCTAATTGTTTCACCCTAGTCTCCTTGTATTGTTTTGTCATAAATTTTGCATATTGATTTTAGTTAAACAATTTTAATAATAGATTTTTAGTGTATATTAATTATTTATATTTTTTTTACATGATACAATGATTTTATCTTGCTAGTTGTTAATTTCTAAATATGAAGTATACTTTTTTATCTCAATGTTGCTTGAATTTTTTCATATAGATTTTTAACTACTTTTTTAGTAATTTCATTAATATCATTTTCACTTAAAGATTTTGTATCACTTTGCAAAATTACACGTAATGCAATACTTTTTTTGTTTTCTTCAATTTGTTTTCCTTGATAAACATCAAAAATGTTAATAGATTTTGTATAAGGCTGCGTTGCTTCTTCAATAATATCTATTATTGCTTGTGCAGGTATATTTTTTTCACATACAATTGCAAAATCCCTTTCAACAGGTTGATATTTTGAAATTGTTGAATATCCTTTATAGCCATAGTAATTATTTAAGACCAAGTCCAGATTAATTTCAGCAATAAAAGAGTTAGGCAGCAAATTGTAATTTTTTGTTAATTTATTATTAATTTGCCCTAAAACACCTACTTTAATTTCTTTATCAGCATCTTGAATAAAAAGATCAGCAGATATATATGGATGTAAAAATGGATATTGTGAAGCTTTAAATCTTATGTTAATAGCCATTTTATCAAATATTGCTTCTATAATAGATTTGAACGAATAAAAGTCTACACCACCATAAGCACCAAGACAAAGCATTAAATTTTCTTTTACGGTAAGCTCTTTTTCATTTTCCCATTCGTAAGTTTTGCTGATTTCGAAAAACTTTGCAGATTTATTACTTCTATTAAAGTTTTTTTCCATTACATTGAGCATGCTTGGTATAAGAGTTGTTCTCATTATTGACATATCTACTCCTAAAGGATTTGATAACCTTATTCCGTTTCTTAGTTTATCTGTCTTTGGTAAATTAATTTTGTTAAAATCATTTTCGCCAATAAAGGAGTAAGTCATAGTTTCATGCATTCCATTGTAAATGGCTAAATTTCTAATATTATTTAAGCATTTTTCTTTTTCATTTATTGAGCCAACTGTTAAATTAAAACGAGTACTTTCATCAGACTCAAGTTTATCATATCCATATATTCTTATTATTTCTTCAGCAATGTCGTTAACTGAAAAGATGTCAGTTCTATATTGTGGTGCAATAACTTTAAAAATGCCATTATCATCTAATAATATTTCAAAATTTAAGTTTTTAAGAATATTTTCGATTATATTTTGTTCTATATAAATACCTAAAACTTTAGCAATATCTTTAGGAGAAAATACAATTTGTAGATTTTTCTGCACATTAGTTGAAAAGCCATCGTAATTTCTTTTTACATTTCCCCATTTGTATTTTTCAACTAAAAATAAAAATATTTCTATAGCTTGTAGTTGTGTTGTAGGATTAACTCCCTTTTCAAATTGAGCAGAACTATCTGTACGAATACCTAAGGTTTTAGATGTTTTTCTTACTGTTTCTTTGCTAAAAGCAGCACTTTCTAACACAATTGTTTTAGTATTTTTTGTTACAGAGCTTTTTTCGCCACCAATAACTCCTGCTATTGCCATTGGTTCGTTTTGATTAGCAATAACTAGATTGTCTTTCATCAAAGTATATTCTTTTCCATCTAATGCTATGATTTTTTCTTTTTCCTTAGCATTACGGATAATAATTTGTTGTCCGTCTATTTTATCGTAATCAAAAGCATGCATTGGTTGTCCAATTGATACTAGAATGTAGTTAGTTAAGTCTACAAAATTATTTATTGAACGAATTCCGACAGACTTTAATTTGTTTTTGATTATTTTGGGAGTTGGTAAAATTTTTACATCTTCAATAATGGCACTATAATAAGCGAGACATTTAGAGTCTTCTTTGTTAGAAATTTCTAATTTGTAATTTAGATTTGGAGATTTTTCTAATTGCAATAAATCTCTTTTTTTCAATGGTTTTGATAATAAAGAAGAAAGCTCTCTTGCAATTCCTAAAATACTATTTGCATCTGGTCTATTAGATGTGATTGAAACATCTAAAATAATATCGTTTAATTCTAAAAAATCTGCACACTTCAAACCAGGTTTTATATTTCGGTCAATAATTTTTAATACTTCTTTTTCATCAACTGGATAATCAAAATCATCTTTTGTTAGATTTAATTCAGACAAACCACAAAACATTCCTTGAGATAAAATTCCACGAATTTCCGTGTTTTTTATTGATAATCCAGTAAAAAGTGTTGCTCCATCTAAAGCCAAGAAAACAAAATCACCAACATTTAAAGTTTTTGAGTTTGTTATTACTTGTTTAATTTCTCCATCATTAACTGCAACTTTACAAACTTTTAAGTTAGAAGCATTTGGGTGATCCGTAATTTCAATAATTTTACTTGTCAATATATTCTCATATTGTTTACTTTGATCTATAATTTGCTCAACTTCAAATCCACAATCAATAAGTTTTTCAGAAATTTCATCAACATCTAAATCAAAATCAATATATTCTTTAAGCCATTTAATTGGTACTAACATAATTTTCCCCTTAAAATTTAAATTGTTTTATAAATCTAATGTCATTATCAAACATGAGCCTCATGTCTGGAATTCCATATTTTATCATTGCTGCTCTTTCTACACCGATGCCAAAAGCAAAACCAGAATATTTTTTGCTATCTAATCCAGCTTTTTCTAATACAATTGGATTAACTACACCAGCACCTAAAAGCTCAAGCCAACCAGTATATTTGCATAAACTACATCCCTTTCCATGACACATTCTACAACTTAGGTCAACTTCTACACTTGGTTCGGTAAATGGAAAAAATGAAGGTCTAAATCTAACGATTGTATCCTTGTCAAAAAATAATTTAGCAAATTCTTCTAGTGTTTTCTTTAAATCTTTTAAAGTGACATTTTCATCAACATATAAGCCTTCAATTTGATGAAACATAGGGCTATGTGTTGCATCATCATCAGGACGATAAACTTTACCTGGGCAAATAATTTTAATTGGTGGTTTTTCCTTTTCCATAACTCTAATTTGAACACCAGAAGTTTGTGTTCTAAGCAGTAAATCATCTGTGATATAAAAAGTATCTGTTAAATCTCTAGCTGGGTGATCATCAGGAATATTTAATAAATCAAAATTATATTTTTTTAATTCAATTTCAGGACCATCTGCCAAACTAAATCCCATTCCAATAAAAATATCAGAAATATCTTTTTTCACTATATTAATAGGATTAAATGCCCCAATTTCTCTTTTTTTAGATAAAGTAACATCTAATGCTTCGCTTTTTTCTTTTTCTTTTAGTGCTTGTTCGTTAAGAAACGAAAACTTTTGTGAAAATACATTCAAAACTTCAGATTTTGCTTCATTAATAATTTTTCCATAATATGGTTTTTGATCATTTGGAATAGCTTTTAAGTCTTTCATTAAATTAGCAAAAGAACCGTTTTTTGATAACAGTTCAATTTTAATTAGTTCTAAATCATTAATTGAGTTACAATTGTTAATTCGCTCTAGTGAAATTTGAACAAGTGATTTAATTTTTTCATTCATAAAATTCTCCATATATTATTTACTTAGATAAAATGTTATTTAGCGTGTATAAAATATTATACATTAATGTATGGACTATCTTCAATTAATATCATAGGATAAACAAATAAAATATTTAAAACTAATTTTATTGAAAAACAAAGGTGATTTTTTGCAAATTTTATTCTAAAATAAGCAGTTTTTTGTAACAAACTAGCTGTTTTTAAGTGTTTTATAGTTGTTTGCCCATGTTTTAAGCTCTTTTGCATTATTTAATCCAGCTACACTTTTTGTATCACTTCCTGCAAGTCTCATAATTTCTTTTAATGATTCTTCTTCATTTAGCTTTGTAACTTGTGTAAAAGTGGAATTATTTTTAGTATGTTTAGAAATTAAAAAATGAACATCTGCCATTGCTACAATTTGTGGTAAGTGTGTAACTGATATAACTTGATGATTTAATGCTATGTTATATAATTTTTTTGCTACAGTCTTTGCTACATATCCACTAATACCAGTATCTATTTCATCAAAAACTAATGTATCAATATGTTCAAAATCTGCAGTGATGTTTTTTAGCCCTACCATTAATCTACTCATTTCGCCACCGCTAGCAATTTTTGATAAATTTTTTAAAGGCTCACCAAGATTTGGACTGATGTTAAAAACAACATTATCATAACCATTATTGTTAAAATCTTCAAAACTTATATTTTCATTTTTTATTATATTTACTTCAAACTGAACATTTTGCATATCCAAATCTCTTAAATGAGAAATTATTTCATTGGCAAAACTTTTTGAATGCTTTTGTCTAAGCAAATGCATCTCGTCAGCTAACTTTAATAATTGTTTATATATTTTATCTTTTTCATCTTTTTGTTTATTAAGATGATTTTCTGCATTTAATAACTTTTCTAACCTGTTTTTTGCTTGATTATAAAAAGATTGAATACTTTCAATATCACTTCCGTATTTTCTTTTTACTGAACGTATTTGATCTAATCTTTTATTAATAGAATCTAGAGAACTAATATCTAATAAATTAAAATCACTTAGTGTGTTTTTAATTTCTGACAATATATCGCTAAGTTCAATACTACAACTTTCTATTCTATCTACTAAAGGAATGTAGTTATCTGTATATTTTTCAGTTCCCTTTAAGCTTTTTAGTATGTTGTTTAGTGACGATAAACAAGAAAATTCATTGCCATAATCTAAAAGATTTGCTGCTTCTTCTAACAACAAGATTAGATGTTCTTGATTTTGCAATATATTTCTTTGTTTTATTAAATTTTCTTCTTCTCCCTTTTCAATTTTTGTTGATTCAATTTCTTTTAATTGATGTGATAACATATTGATTTCAAAAATTCTTTCATTTTCATTACCATATGACGCTATATCTTTTAGTATATTGTTATATGTGGTTAATAAACTTCTATAATGATTTTTAATTTTCAAAATTGAATTGCCAATATATTCATCAAATATGTAAATATGATTTTGCTCATTTAATAAATACTGATTTTGATGTTGTAAATGCACGTCAACTAACAGAGAAACAATTTTTCTAACTTGAGAAACTGTAATTAGCCGTCCATTGATTCTACACTCATTTTTCCCATTAATTGTCATGGTTCTATTAATGATAATTTCATCATCAAAATCAATTCCATATAAATTACATAAATTTTCAATTTCTTTATTTTTAACATCGACAAAGGTAACTTCGACTAGAGCGGTTTCGCTGTTATGTCTGATTAATGACTTGTCTGCTCTGTCACCTAAAACAAAATTTAAACTATCTATTAATATAGATTTTCCAGAACCAGTTTCTCCTGAAATAATATTGAGCCCTTTTCCAAAATTAATTTCTGCATTTTGAATTAAAGCGATATTTTGTACTAAAAGTGTTGAAATCATATTACTAATGCATGTATTTTTTTAATAAATCTATAATTTTAATAACTTCTGACTCTGTTTTAACTACTATAAATATAGTATCATCGCCAGCAACTGTTCCTAGTATTTGTGGGTTGTTAATATAATCAATTAAAGCAGCAGAAGAGTTTGCAGATCCTTCAATTGTCTTTATTACAATAATATTATTAGCATAATCTATACTTACAACTGATTGTCTGAATATTGAAACTAATTTTTCGAGTCTTGGATCTAATGGTTGCATATAATATGTTTTTCCAGCATATGATTCTTTAACTAGACCTAGTTCTTTTATATCTCTTGAGATAGTTGCTTGTGTAACTTTATATCCCAATGAATTTAACATATCAGTTAATTCTTGTTGAGTTTCAATATTTTTTTCATTGACTAATGCAAGTATGCTTTTATGTCTTTTAATTTTTGACATATAAATATAATACCCTTTATCTTGGTATTTTCCCCATATAACAAATGTTGTTTGAATTTAACTAAATTATAGTTAGCAACATTATATTGTTTCTTAATTCAGCAATTACATGTAATATTTTATTATTTTACAATTTATAAAACTGCTTTTAAATTTTCAGATGTAACCATAATATTTTTTATATAAGCACCCAATTTAATAGCTTATCTAAAAATCTATCATAATAATTATAAGTTTCTGTTCTAATAAACAACAAACTGTTTGTTGATTTAGTGATTTTAACACTTTCTCTATTATTAAGAGTACAAACATCAACTCCATCAACATTTAATTGTGCTTTTGTAGATATTTTATTTGCTTCAATTTTGATTATATTGTTTGAATTTACAACTAAAGGTCTAGTATGTAGACTATGAGCTGCAATTGGAGTTATTACCAATGCCGAAACATCTGGAGCTAATATTGGACCACCTGATGACAAGTTATATGCTGTAGAACCTGTTGGTGTGCTTACTATAACACCATCTGATGTATATTTATCAACCAAGAAATCATTTATATAAATGTAAAAGCAACCAGCTTTTGAACTACCTCTTGAAACCACAACATCATTAAGTCCGATATAAGTTTGATTTTTTATTTTTGCTTTAATCATAAATCTTTTATCTAAGCAGTAAATTCCTTTTAAAACATCTTTTAAAATTTTATTTAAGTCTTTTGGAGGAATTTCAGTTAAAAAACCTCTACTACCTAAATTTAATGCTAAAATTTTTGTTTTATATTTTGAAGCAAGTTCTGCGATATGGAGTATAGTTCCATCGCCACCAAGTAAAATAACAATATCACAAGATTTAAATAAAATCTCATTGTTTACATAGTTTCCATCAATCTCAAGACTTTTTAAATCATTTGATAAAAATAAATTATCTTCATTTAAGAGAAGATTAACAAGAGAATTATAAACTTTTTTTGTTTCTAATCCATTCAAATCTTTTGTTAAGTTTGCATATATACCAAAATTCATTCTTTTTATCCCTTTACTTAGTTAATTATACATTAATGTATATTAAATTTAAACAATGAAATATTTATTTATTTCTTACGACTAAATATAGATAAAAATTTAGCAGTTAGCAAAATTATATTTTTAGATTTTCTAATTGCAAAAATTTTAATGAGAGCCTTGCCTCCTACTGTAATAGCACTTACTAAAGCAGAAAAAGCAATGGTTAACCAAAATGTTGTTTGTGGATTATTGATCTTTGTTGAAAGCATCAAAACAATTGAAATTGAACAAGCACCAGATATAATTCCACAAATATCGCCAATTACATCACAACACATTGATGAAACCTTATCAGCATTTTTAACAAGCATTATTGCCATTTTTGCACCTTTTTCTTTTCTACTTGCCATAGAATGAAATGGTTGTTCTTCACAAGCTGTTGCAGCAACACCTATTGCATCAAAAAAATAGTTGATTAATATTAAAATAAAAAGCAAAACTAAGGAAAAAATTAATCCTGCTTTAGAAACAGTTATTTCAGCAACAAAAGAAAACAAAAAAGCAAGAACAAAAGTGAGTACAGTTACTATTAAAACCCATTTTATAGCCTTGTATTTTGAAATTTTAGCTTTTTTGTTTTTTTGTTTTTCAGTTTTTGACGCTAAACGTGTTTGTGCTTTTTTATTCTCACAAGGCTCACTATCACCATTTTTATCGGATAGCTTTTCGTTTTCATCACAATTTTTCTCTAAATTTTTATGTTTCATTATTAATTTTTCAATATATTTTACAAAAAATATTTATTAGCCTATGCGACAAATTGCTTTTTGTTGGTTAACATAAAAGAGTGCTGTAGATTAAGTAAACCTTGCTACATAGGTTCGGTAGGATTTCCCTATAAAACACTTGATGTCGCCAAACAAGCAGTTTCCTTTTAAGTTCTACAATACTTGATTACTCAGAGTATAACCGAATCGCCACTTAGTACACACTATAATCCTTAATCTAGGGCTGTCTAGAAAATTTCTTTAACAGATTCGACACAACCTATCCTCTTTTGCAACAATAAGTTTCATAGGCACTAGAACAATCAAGTTCGCGAGCAAGTTATTCTTGTAACCCTAATCCTCATTATGTCGCTCAAGGCAAGCTACACTGTACACAGCTAAATGTCACCGCATAAACAGGTTTAATCCTATTCAGCAGGTCACCCCACCAATATAGGTCTCCACGGAAACTGGATCGGCTCAAATATGCCATTATTTGACGTCCAATAACCTTAACTCCCAGCATCAACCCAAGTTTGGGCAACTCAAGCAAACACAAGGAACTTCATCGATATGCTCTTTGACGGTATTTTAACCCCGCCTTCAGCTGTATCTTATCTGACTAGAATACAGTAGCACTCTTTATACTATTATAATAACATAAAAAACAAGAAATATTGTATATTAGCAAAATATAGCACTAATTAATATCAAAATCAATTTTATTTAGTTCTTGAGTTAGCATTTCAAGTTTACCTTTACTTTTGTTGATACTATCAATACATTTTTTTGATAAAGTTATTGCTTGTTCATAAATTTTCAAACTTTCATCAATTGTGGTTTGTTCATTTTCAAGCTTATTGAGTAAACTTTCAAGCTTTGCTAAATTTGCTTCAAAATCCATTATAATGCCTCCATATACAATAATTCTTTAATATTTGTAAATTTTATGTGTTATTTTCGTTTTTTTACTTGTATGACTTCAACGGTAACTTCACTATCATAGCCAATGATTTCAAGCTCATCGCCTACAGAAAAGTCTTTAACACTATATATTTCCTGTTCATCCTTTTTTATTTTGAAATATCCTTTTTGTAAAATGTTATTTGGATTTAAAATATTTATTTTTTCTACATATTTATTTAGTAAACTTAAATAATTGTTTATTTTTCTATCTGCTAAATACTGTATGTCTTTTCCTTTTGAAAATATTTTTTGTTGTGCTTTGAGAATTTTTAAATTAATTTTATGTTCTATATTAAACATAAAGTCATTAATATCGTTTGTTAATTCCGAAACGCTATATGCCACAATTTCTGCTGCTGCAGTTGGCGTTGAAGCACGTTTATCAGCAACAAAATCTGTGATAGTAAAGTCAGTTTCATGTCCAATTGCAGAAACTAAACATGTTTTCATTTCAAAAATAGTTCTAGCGATTTGTTCGTCGTTAAATGGCATTAAATCCTCAAAGGAACCACCACCACGAGCTAAAATAATAACATCATAGTTTTGTTCATCTGCTAATTTTAAGCCATTTATGATATCTTTTACTGCATTTTCTCCTTGAACTGCTATATCAATTAACTCAATATTTATTAAATGATTTTTTCTTCGTATAGTGCTAACAATATCTTTAATTACAGCGCCTTGTTTACTTGTTAGAACACCAATTTTTGTCGGATATTTTGGTAATTGTTTTTTATGTATTTCATTAAATAAACCTTCAGCTGATAACTTTTTCTTTAATTGCTCGAATTCAGCATATAATTTTCCAATGCCAAAAGGCTCAATATATTGTGCAATAAAAGAAACTTTTCCCGTTTTTTCATAAAAGTTTGGGGAACCTATAGATAGTATTTTATCGCCCTCATTTGGAATGTATTGAAATGAATTAATGTTAAAAACAATAAATGGAATTGCAGAATTTTCATCTTTTATTGTGCAGTACATATGTCCACGTACAATTTTAACTGCAGAAATTTCTCCAACAATTGGAATATCTTGTAAAATATTATCTTGCGATATTAACGAAGATAAACGGTGATTTAATTCTGTTATAGTAATATATTGTCTATTTTCATTCACTATTATTTATTTCCTTAAAAACTGAACTTAAAATTCCATTAACATATCTGCTGCTTTTTTCTGTGGAATATCTTTTCACTAATTCAACTGCTTCCGCGATTGAAACATTTAATGGAATATCATCCATATATTTCATTTCGTAAATTGCAAGAAACAATGCTGCCAAATCAGCTTTGTATATACGTTCTATTTTGAATCCAATAGCAAATTTAGAAATAATTTCCATCAATTCTTTATGTTTTTCTAAAACACCAAAGTAAACAATCTCGATGTAATCTTTGTCTTCTTGAAGACCTTCACTAAGAATAATATTATCTAAACTCGTTTTATTCGGTAAAAAGTCTGAAAATAAAGCTTCAAAAATTAATTTATACGCTGCTTCTCTAGATTTTTTTCTAAGTTTATAATTCATAAATTTATATTAGTTACATTAATATTAATTTGTTTTACAGAAAAACTTGTTTCTTTTTCAACATCATTTTTAATTAATTCTTGTAAAGAACAAACTACTTCAGGAATAGATATTCCAAAGTCCACATTAACATACATATCTATTATGATATTATTATCATCAAAATAAACATGTACATTTTTATCTTTTAGCATATTGCGAGCGATACGCGACTTAACTAAATTAGATTCCTTTGAGATGCCAACAGTTTTTTCAATTGCATTGTTGCATATTGAAGCAATAAATGATGCGTATCTATTTTTAACTTGCTGTTTTAATTCTGACATTTTATGACCTTGACATGTATTCTCCAGTTCTCGTATCAACTCTAATCATTTCACCTTCATTTATAAATAATGGCACTTGAATTGAAAATCCAGTTTCAAGTTTTGCTGTTTTAGTTCCTGGTTGAGCTGTTGCTCCTGCAATTCCAGGTTCACACTCAATTACTTTAAGATCAACAAAATTTTCTGGATCTACATTGAATGCACTACCTTTATAAAATGAAACTTCTACTGTACTGTTTTCTTTAATAAAATTTAGAGCATTTGATACTAAATCTTGACCTAATGGAATAATTTCATAAGTTTCATCATCCATAAAATAATATAAATCTCCATCAGAATAACTATAAGTCATTTTTTTTCTTTCTATTCTTGCTAATTCAAACTTATCACTAGGATTAAAAGTTCTTTCAATAACTCCACCTGTCATTACATTTCTAATTTTTGCTCTTACAAAAGCAGCACCTTTTCCAGGTTTAACATGTTGAAAATCTACAACGACTTGTACACTTCCATTATCTAATTCAAAAGTTATTCCTTTTCTAAAGTCTCCTGCGGTAATATATGCCATATTAAATTCCCCTTTTTCTAAATTAAATTTATTTAATTATCATATTTTTAGGTGATTTTGTCAAGTTTAGAGCACTTTGTTGTTGTACAACAATTAAATCTTCTATTCTAATTCCAAATTTATTTTTAATATATATCCCAGGCTCAATTGTTATGACACAATTTAGTTCCAGTATTTC
The DNA here is from genome assembly GCA_012841525.1 of Clostridiales bacterium. Taxonomy (GTDB): domain Bacteria; phylum Bacillota; class Clostridia; order Christensenellales; family DTU072; genus JAAZJD01. Next base: position 137,297 of record DUUO01000005.1, on the reverse strand, counting down.
TTCAGAGAATTTTGAAAGTCGTGGATTTTCATGAATATCAATGCCTACACCATGGCCTAAGGAATGATTAAAATATTGTTGATATGTTCCAAGACTTTCTCTTGCAATATTATCAAGCTCTGAAACTTTTATACCCATTTTAACATTATTTATTGCTTTGTTTTGAGTGCTTAAAACATTGTTATATGCTTTTATATATTCATCAGTTGCTGTTTTATATGAAAACGACCTAGTCATATCAGAACAATAATGATTGTATTTTACACCAAAGTCTATAACTACAGCATTTCCTATTTCTAATTTTTTGTTTGTAGGAATTGAATGCGGGCTAGCAGAATTTTCGCCAAAAGCAACTATAGTATCAAAAGAAGGTGTACATTTTTTTATATAAATTTTTTTATTAATTAATTCTGCAAGTTCAATTTCAGTTATGCCCTCATAGATCTCTTTTACTATTTCCATATAAATTAAATCAGTTATTTCTTGAGCTTTTGTAATGAAGTTTAATTCGTTTTGATTTTTTGAAATTCGTTTTTTATTTATATTTTTAAAATCATCAATAATTTCTAAATTTCTAAGAGATGACTTTAATTTTAAGTATTCAAGCATATTTAATTCATTTCCTTCAACTCTTAAAATACTAGGATTTAATTTTTTTATAACTTCTATTGATTTTTCAAGTATGGAAAATTTGTCATCTAAAATAACAACAAAATCTTTTAATTCTTTCTGTGCAACAGAAATAAATCTTGCATCAGTAATATAATATTTTTTATCTTCACATAGTAAAATTCTGGCATCATCATTTTTTAGTGATGAATAATATAATAAATTTGAAGGACTTGAAATATAAGTAATTTCCATTTTATAACCTCATTTTTTTCTACAACCCTTATGATAACATATATATTCTAATATTTTAATGAAGTGTAACAAAAATCTTATACTTTTATTGCTTTTATATAGTATAATTATAATAATAAATTTAGCTATATATATGGAGAAATGAGTGTGACAAAAAAATCAAGAAATATACTAATTGTGTTATTAATAGTTATTGTTGGAACTATCTTTACATTGACTGGTTGTGCAGGTTTCTTTTTAACTGATGCTGAACAAAATACTACTCCAAATAATCAACCAAACAATCAATCTGATGATATCATAACTGAAAGCTTTACCCCTGATGCAAAAGTAAAAAGATATGAATATGAAATCAGTCCTGCATATAAATACTCTGATGATACAAATGTTGCAACGGAAACTAACAGTCTTGACACAATTGAATTAGTTGATAAAGTTATCGATTCAGTCGTAAAAATAACTATTAATGAAGACCAATATGGACGATATACCTCTCAAGGTTCTGGTGTGGTGTTTGCTGAAGGTAAGCAAAAATTAGATGGCAAAGAAAATCCTGTTTTATTTATTATGACTTGTGCACATGTTTTGACAAATCCGCATAATGTTACGGTTTTATTTGATAACAATAATGATGATAATAATGATAATAATAATAAGGTTTATGCTACATTAGTTGGTGGTAGCGAAAATCATGATATAGCAATACTTTCTGTCCCTAAACCTGCTGATTTTAATGTGGAAAGCATTCCAAAATTAAGAAAAGAAACTGTAGAATTCAAAAGAGGTGAAGTTGTTGTTGTAATTGGTACTCCTGTAGGGCTGGATTTTAGTGTATCTAAGGGAATTATTAGTAGTGAAAGAACTATTACTTTGGATGCAACAGAAAAAGAAGTTATTCAAACAGATGCTTCAGTAAACCCTGGAAATTCTGGTGGCCCTCTTTTTGATGGTCATGGCAGATTAATTGGTATAGTTGTTGCAAAAAATGTAGGAACGGATATTGACTCTATTGGATATGCAATTAAAGTAACTGATAATAGTAAAGATAGTTTAGATGCCATAAGAGTAGCGAATCAAATAATTAATAGTGCTGGCAAAGAAAAATTAGGTGATAAATATGTTTATGGAAGCGTTGATGAAACTTTTCAAAAAGCAAAGCTTGGAGTAACAGTTGTTGGAAATGCAAATGGTGTATTCATACAATCAATAAGCCCTTATGGAAGCATTGCATGGTTTAATGCAAATAGAAATAGTGATAAACAAATTGCAACTGCTAATCAATTTTATTCTGGAGATAAAATATTATCAATTGACGGCGTTAATGTTAATACATTAGAAGATTTAAGCAGCATTTTAAAGGGAAAATCAATAAATTCAACCATAACAATGAAAGTAAATTCACATGGGACAACAAAATCTCATAGAATAAAAATAATACCTAATGTTTTTGGAAATACGCCCCATCAAGTTATAGGATATTAAAAAAATAAAAAAATAAATAATAGTATAAAAAAGGGAGTTGTTATAACAACTCCCTTTTTTGGTGGGCAGAGATGGATTCGAACCATCGAAGTCACCGACGGCAGATTTACAGTCTGCTCCCTTTGGCCGCTCGGGCACCTGCCCTAATAATGGAGCTGGCTATCGGAATCGAACCAACAACCTGCTGATTACAAATCAGCTGCTCTGCCTGTTGAGCTAAGCCAGCACATCCATTATGGTGCCTTGGGTCGGAATCGAACCAACGACACAGGGATTTTCAGTCCCTTGCTCTACCGACTGAGCTACCAAGGCATATTGGCGATCCGGAAGGGACTCGAACCCTCGGCCTCTAGCGTGACAGGCTAGCGTTCTAACCATCTGAACTACCGGACCACTATTATGTTTATTAAATTAAAAGTTTCTTTTGGTGGGCCTTCACGGACTCGAACCGCGGACCAATCGGTTATGAGCCGACCGCTCTGACCAACTGAGCTAAAGGCCCTAATATTAGATCTTATAAAGTGCTAGATTATGGTCGGGGTGAAGAGATTTGAACTCCCAACCCCTTGGTCCCAAACCAAGTGCGCTACCAAATTGCGCCACACCCCGCCGAAATACTCAACACTTATTATGTTTAATAAAATCTTTTTAGCGTCTTTATTAATATACATTATTATGATTACTTGTGTCAAATAAAAAAATTAATTTTAACTAAATGATTTGATAAAAAACAGCAAAGAAAAATCTTAAATTTATTTGATTTTATATAAACTTTTCTATATGGACTTATGTTAGTTAAAAATACAAAAAAATTTTTCTAAAACAATATGTATTAAATAGATCTAGAAACTTTAATAATGTTTGGCATTTCGCTAATTTTTTTTATAACAAAATCCAAGTCATCCTTAGTTTTAATTTGCACCCCTAGATCAATTGCTGTTTTTCCAAAAGATTGCTTATGTATTTCAAGATTGTCAATAGAAATATTATAATTTGCTAATAATTGAATTATAGAATGAACAATGCCTGCTTTATCAATTGTTTCTACTTTAACTTTTGCTGTAAATACAGAACCTTCTTCTACCGCCCACTTTGCATCAAGTATTCGTTCTTTTTCCATTGATTTTACATTTGGACAATCAGCACGATGCACAGAGATACCAGTGCCACGTGCAGCATAACCTATTATATTGTCTCCTGGTACAGGATTACAGCATTTGCTTAATCTTACTAAAAAATCATCAAAACCTTCAATTAAGATGCCGCTAGTTGATTTGCTTTTTTTTGTTTGGTTTTGTTTTGATATGATTTCAGGGAGTTGTTCTGGATTATAAATTGCTTGATATTTTTTGTATTTATCAATTAATTTTAATAATATTTGATTTGCAGATAAGCCCCCATAACCAATAGATGCATATAAATCATCTAAAGAAGTCAAAGAATATCTATTAATAATGTATTTTAAATTTTCTTCAATCTCAAGCAATTCAGAAAGTTTATAACCCCTTTTCTTTGCTTCTTTTTCAAGTGTCTCTCTACCACTTTTGATATTTTCTTCCTTCATTGTTTTTTTGAAGAAAGTTTTAATTTTTGATTTTGCTTGTGGTGAAACAACAAACTTAAGCCAATCCCTACTAGGGCCTTTGCTGTTTTTATTTGTAATTATTTCAACTAAATCTCCAGTTTCAAGCTGTGTGTTAATCGGGAGCATTTTTCCATTAATTTTAACTCCAACACATTGATTTCCTATTTCACTATGTATTTTATAAGCAAAATCTATTGCTGTTGACTTAGCAGGCAGGTCTATTACATCTCCCTTGGGAGTGAATACATAAATTTCATTAATTGCAACATTAAGCTTTAATGCATCTAAAAATTCTGTACTATCTTTTATATCAATTTCAGAATCTAAGACTTCTTGAATCCAACTAAATTTTTCGTCATATTTAGATGATTTTTTATCTGATTTACCTTCCTTATATTTCCAATGCGCAGCGACACCATATTCAGCAATTTTGTTCATTTCAACCGTTCTAATTTGAACTTCAAAAATTTGTCCATATTCCGAAATAACTGTTGTATGAAGTGATTGGTAGTTGTTTGGTTTAGGCATCGCTATATAATCTTTAAATCGCCCAGGTACTGGCTTCCAAATTGAATGAATAATCCCAAGAGTTGCATAACATTCTCTAATATCATTAACAATAACACGAACTGCAATTAAATCACTAATTTGACTAACCGTTTTATTTTGTCTTTTTGTTTTCAAAAAAACACTGTACAGATGTTTAGGTCTTCCTTTAATTTCGGCTTTTATACCAACATGTTTTAATTCTTTATCAAGTTTAGAGGAAATTTGATCAACCATTTGCAAATAAAAGTCTTTTTTGTTTTTTAAAATTTGAGATAAAGACAAATATTCTTCTGGATATAAATGTTTAAAGCATAGATCTTCCAATTCGGATTTAATTTTATATAGACCTATTCTACTTGCTATTGGAGCATAGATATCAAGAGTTTCACTGGCAATTCGCAATTGTTTTTCTTGTGGAAGAGCACTTAGTGTTCTCATATTATGTAATCTATCAGCAAGTTTAATAAAAATAACTCTAATATCTTCAGCAATTGAGAAAAACAATTTTCTGAAATTTTCAGCCTGTTCTTCTTCTTTTGATCTAAATTTAATTTTTGATAATTTTGTAACACCTACGATTAAATTTGTAATTTCATCTCCAAATTTTAAGCGCATTTCTTCTTCAGAAAATTCAGTATCTTCAATGACATCATGTAATAAAGCAGCACATATACTTGCACTATCTAATGAGTAATCAAGTAAGATGTTTGCAGCTTCTAATGGATGCTTATAGTATGGCTCACCAGACATTCTTTTTTGTCCTTTATGCATCTCTTTAGCAAAATCAAGAGCATAAGAAATAAGAGAACATTCTTCTTTTGAATAAATGTCTTTTATTTTTTCTAAAAATTCTTTGTCTGTTATATTTTTCATAATATAAATTACCTTTCTATATTATATCATTAAAAAATTATCTATAGCACTAAAGATTTTATCATATTACTAAATAAAAAACTTAGTATTTTTACAATATACCAAACACTAAATGTATTAATATCACTAAATGCAAATATTACTCAATAAAAGTTGCATTAATTATTAAATTGTTTTTTAAGTTAATTATCTTTATTTTTTATTAAAGTAAATATTTTTGAATCATTTAAATTTCTTTTTTCGTTTGAAATTTGTAATATTCCTTCATCGATGGAAATGATGTTTAATTCTTTAAAAATCAATAAACTTGCAAACCAATCAAAATCATTTAACATATGATCAGTTTTTTTAATTGCATTATAGATCGATGTTAGTTTTTTATCTTCAGAAGATCGAATAGCATAAAATGTCTTTACTAGTTTATTTCTGTTAAAATTATAATTTTTAAAATCTATTGAGCTTAAGTGGCTAATATCACCTTTCTTTACAATATTTCCATATTTTAAAATTAAATTTTCTAAATATTCATTTGGTGGATCATCATATACGATTATCTCTTCAAAATAATCAAAAGACTCTTTTTTAGATGGTGCTAGCAAAATAGTATTAAATGCATTTGAAGAATAAAGTTTTATAATATTTTTATTATATTCAGGAAATTTTGATGATAGTAAATCAAATGTTTTTTTTGTAAAAACCAACAACACCTTACCAAAATTTTCTGTTGATGAATAGTGTTTCTTTTTTAATGATTTTTTATTGTTGTCATAATTTACAATATAGCGATTTAATATTTCAAGATCTAGAAAAGAATCATCCAAATAATTATTAGTATATTCAATATCCAATATATTGCATTGAATTGTTTTTTTATTGCGAAATTCATTAATATCGATATAATAATATAAGTTTTTTGATAGTCCGCTTTTTAGTAAATGGAAGTGTTCAAGTTTATTAAACATTATTAATTCAACACCATTATTTAGCTTTGATTTTAAATGTGGGTGTAATTTTATTTGCTCAACTTCAATTGTATTTTTAGAAGTCTTAAAAATTGGTTTATTATTAGCAGAGCCATATGGTTCTAGAAGTGCTAATTGATTTGCAAAATTAATATCTAAATCATCAAAATCAAGTTCAATATCATAGTAAAATTTATGCTTAAATACATCAGGGGCATATATTTGTTTTGCAAGTAAATTAATTTTTTTAACAAAAAAATCAAAATTTTCATTTTTAAGAGTTAATCCTGCCGCCATAGAATGTCCACCATAATTTTCTATTAAGCCTGAACATTCATTTAGTAAATCTAAAATATTGACGCCTTTTATACTTCTACAAGAACCCTTTAACATGTCACCATCTTTTGAAAAAAGAATGACTGGCCTATTGAATTTATTTGCTAATGAACTTGCAGCAATACCAAGAACACCAGCTTCCCAGTTGTCTTTTAAAACTATAATTGCGTTATGTGCTAAATTATAATCAATTAACAGAACATTTGCTTTATTAAAAACATCATCAGTTATATTTTTTCTTTCTTCATTTTCAATGACTAGTTCTTTCGATAATACTTTTGCATATTTTTCGTTACGAGTTGTCATTAATTCAAATGATTTTTGAGCATTAGAAAGACGTCCAGATGAATTTAAGGTAGGAGCAATCTTAAATGAAATATCAGAAGATTTAATTTTTTTAGGATATGATAAATTTAATTCATTTAACAAATATTGAAGGCCAGTTCGTTTTACATAACCAGATAAAACATTTAAGCCTTCTTTTGCTAAAATTCTATTATCACCTACCAAAGGAACTATGTCAGCAATTGTAGCAATAGCACACAGATCAAGATATTGTTGTGATTCTTTTTCACCAAATAAAATTTGAATTAATTTATATGCAACTCCAGCACCACAAAGAGGAGTCGATCCTTTTGTAAGATGGGGATTCATAATTAAACAGTTTGGCAGCTCATTTGAAGGAACATGATGATCTGTGATAATGATATCAACTCCTCTTTTCTGCAAAAAATTAACTTCAGAAACAGAGGTTATTCCACAATCTACTGTTATGATTAAATTGGGTTTTTTTGAATCAATTATGTTTGAAAGGGATGAAAGATTTAAGCCATATCCATCCTCTTTTCTATCTGGAATAAAAACTTCAACATTTGCCCCTATTTTTTTAAGGGAAAGATATAGCATGCTAGAAGCCAGAATTCCATCGCAATCATAGTCACCATATATTATTATTTTAGAATTTTGGCTTAAATGCTTTAATATTAAATTTTTAATTTTTACGCCATCAGTAAAAATGCTTACAGGTTCTAAATCATCTAATGAACCATACAAAAATGTTTTAATTTTTTCTTCAGTATTGAGTCCACGATCGAATAAAAGAGATATTATTGTTTCATTAATACCTAGTTTATACGATATGATTTTTAAAACATCTTGACTTGCATTCATAAAAATAAATTTAATATAAAAAAACTCGCTTAGCGAGCTTTTTTAAGTTGTTTTTTTCTGTTTTTATATTTTTGTGGTGTTAACTTACTGTTTTTGAGTTTTGCTTGCATCATAAGTCCCCATAAACTCGGCGATAGTAATAATGACGAATATAAACCAGATAGTAAGCCAAATATAATAGGTAATGCAAACTCTGTTAAAGATCTTATTCCAACCATTGCTAAAATTGATATTGTTATTAAAGTTGTAAAGCTTGTAAACACTGCTCTACGGAAACTTTGTTTAACAGAAACATTAACAATATCTTGAACATCAATTTTACCAGTAGCAGACTTAGATAGTTTTACATTGTCTCTAACTCTATCGAATATAATAATAGTATTGTTTATTGAATATGAAACAATGGTAATTAAAGCAGCAATTAAAGTGCTATTAATTTGGATTCTAAACAAAATAATACAGCTAAACATAACTATAATATCGATTAATTGTGTAGTTAAAGTCGCAACACCACTAAAAAAGTCGAACCTAAATGCCATATAAATTAACATCAATAACATTGCAATTCCTACAGACAACGCAGCTTTTTTAATTAAATCACTACTTGCAGTTGCATTTATCATTTCTGCAGTTGCATTAACAGTTATGTCTTGACCATATGCTTCTTTAAATTTCATTTCAACTTGAGAGGCAATAATATTGTTTATCTCAAGCATTTCTTCAGTTTTTTCAGGCTTGTTATAATCTTCTTGAACCCCCTCAACACGAATTGTATTTGGATATCTTACTACTAAAGTATTTGCACCACTATTTTGATCTGATACTACTTCTGCACCATTTTCACTTACTACATCAGAAATAATACTAAGACTTTTATCTCTATTTGCTCCAAGAATATCGGCGCCAGTCATCTCTACAGTTAGGACTGTACCGCCTCTAAAATCAATACCAATATCTACGAATCCATAAAATCTTTTATCAACATGATAAATTATACCAGCAATAGAAGAAATTAATATGACAATTAATGGCACTAAAAACCAATATTGTACATTTTGAAATATTTTAAATTCTTTATTTAGAATATTAGGAAGTTTTTTTGTTTTATTTTTCACTTGCATTTACCTCCTTTAATTCTAAATCATATTTATCATTACTATGCTTTTTTGTCTTTTCTTGTTTTATTTCTAAACCATAAAATGCATCATTCTCATCATTAAATGACAACATGATTTTTAAGATAAGTCTTGTTATTATTAACGCACTGAACATTGATAACAAAATACCTATTAACAAAGTTATTGCAAAACTTTTAATTGTGGTTGAGCCAAAAATAATCATTACAATAGAACCTAAAATTGTTGTAATATTGCCATCTAAAATTGCAGGTAAAGATTTATTAAAGCCATATTGTACTGAAGTAGATATTCCCTTACCAATTTTTCCAAATTGTTTTTCTTCTTTAATTCTTTCAAAGATTATCACATTAGCATCAACTGCCATACCTATACTTAAAATGACACCAGCAATTGATGGTAGAGTTAATTGAACCCATGGAACTATTGCGAGGAAATAAACAATTAAAACCGAATAAATAATTAATGCAAAAGATGCGGCAAGGCCTAAACCTCTATATACCAAAATTAAAAATAGTATAATAATAGCAATTCCTATTGCACTTGCAATTAAACCATATTTTAATGCATTTTGCCCTAAAGTTGGTGAAATGCTTGCTGTTGAAATGACATCTAATTTTACTGCAAAAGTTCCAGCATTAATCTTTGTTGCTAAATCTTTTGCCGTGTTATAGTCATAATTTCCTGTAATAATTGCCCTTCCCTCAGTAATTGCAGAATTTACTGTTGGTTTAAGAATCTCTTTGCCATTAATATAAATGCTTATTGTTTTTCCTATGTTTTCCTTTGTGGCTTTGGCAAAAAGTTCTCTTCCTTCATCATTAAACTCTAAGCTTATAACGTATTGTCCTTCATGTAATGCTTCTGATGCATTTTTAAGATGCTTATTGCCTTCAATGATTACTTTGCCTTCAGGATCTTTAAATTCTAAAGTTGCAGGTTCTCCAATAATAGTCATTAAATGTTCAGTGTTTTCTATAGAGGGAACTTCAACTCTTATATAATTTTCACCTTGTTTAGTAACTGTAGCCTCAGTATAGCCTTCTGAAAACAACATTGCCTGTAAATTGGATATAGTTCCATCCATAGCATTACTTTTTTCTTCATTTGATGGAATTTTGGATAAATCTGCTTCATATAAAGCATACATTCCACCCTCTAAATCTAGGCCTAATTTAACTGCATGTGAAACCCAGGTAAAATCGTAGTTACTTTTTCCTATTTGGAAACTGTCTTTGCCATTAAGCGGAATAGCAAATAAAATGGCTGTAATTACCAGTAATATCATGATAACTAAAATAACAGTGGCTGTGGACTGCTTGAATTGTCCCCATTCTTTTGACTGGCGCTTTTTTTTGCTCACTTAAAGTGCCTCCCTTATGTAATCTAATTCATTATATATTGAAATCTTGATTGCAGTCAATTGTTAAATGTTAATATATTATAATAATATATATAAATAAGGAATAAAATAGAAATTTCATATAAAATACATATTTACAATAATGCTTTAAGAATTGGATGCAATTTTTTCAATTGCAGAAATTGCGAGACTATTTTCAAAACGTTTAACAAGCATTTTGCATCCTATATCGTAAGTATTTGATATTGAACCAGTAAAATTATAAGAATTTGATGCGCAACCACCACCACAAAAATATTTTGCTGGACAATTTTTACAATTTTCTTTTATTAAAACTGTATTATTTGCAAATGATTCACGAATTTCACTTTTATTAATTCCATCAAAAACATTTCCTATTTTGAATTTTTCTTTACCAACGAATTGATGGCAAGGATAAAGATCGCCGCTAGGACTAACTGCTAAATATTCAACCCCAGCGCCACAACCTGTTAATCTTTTTGATATGCAAGGACCTTTTTCTAGATCAATCATAAAATGGAAAAAATTATACCAATTCCCCTCTTCTCTTTTTTGTATATACGAATTTGCTAAATTATCATATTCATTATTAATTTTTTCAATATGTTTTTCTTGAATTGCAAGTTTATGATTTTTTGGTAATACAACTGGCTCTACAGATATTTGCGAAAATCCTTCTTTTCTTAAAAATTCGACATCGTTAGAAAAATCTAAATTTTTATTTGTAAAAGTACTTCTTACATAATATTTTCTATTGCCACGTATTTTTACAAAATATTTAGCATTATTTAAAATAATATCAAATGCATTTTTATTATTTAATGAATGTCTGACTGCATTATGAGTTTCTTTTCTGCCATCAATGCTCAATACAACATTATCCATTTCTTCGTTTAAGTAATTTGCTTTATCTTCGTTTAACAACAAACAGTTAGTTGTAAGAGTAAAATAAATATTTTTATTGCTATTTTTTGCAGTGATTTTAGCATAATCGGTGATTTTTTTAACGACATCAAAGTTCATCAACGGTTCTCCACCAAAAAAATCAACTTCAATGTTTTTAATGTTACCACTGTTTTCAATCAAAAAATCAATCGCATGTTTACCAACATCAAAAGTCATATAATCTTTTGGAGAATTATATTTTCCACCACCTGCAAAGCAATAATCACAATTTAAATTGCAATCATGACATATGTGTAAACAAAGGGCTTTAACATAATTTAAATTTTTTTTAAAACTTTTTACAGATTGTTTAGAATTTAAGCAACCATCTTGTTCTAATAATTTAAATTCATTACTAAAAAACTTAATGTCATCTTTGGGAGTTTTATTAAATAAGTCAGACTCTCGGTCGCTAAGTGTTCCATACAAATTTTTGGCACATAAAAAAGCGACATTACTTACATTAAATAAGCTGCCACTTTCAATATCCCAAATAAAATAATATTCAATATTATTATGATTAAATGTAAAAAAATGAACCATTAAGCCCTGTCAGACTCTTTTTTATTTACTGCTACATCTTGAAAAACACAAGATTGATTTCCTACAGTACAACTAGTTTTACAAGCAGATTGACAGCTTGCTTGACATTCATTACATCCAATTTTATGGTTTTTATCAAATGTATTTTTTGCAATAATGTTAATTTGTTTCATGTTATTCCTCATATAATAATGTTGTTTAAATTTAAACATTGTTTTGGTTAACAATTTTAATTTTTTTAACCTTATAGTCTTTGTCTAATAGCACCTTTAACAATAACCATCAATGATTCACTTTCTACTGTTCCAACATTAATTGTGTATCTATCTGTGTCTGAATCAATTGCTACGATTGTCCCAATTATGCCACCAACGGTCATTATTTTATCTCCAACCGTTAAACTTGCAAACATTTCATTTGTTTGCTTTTTTCTTTTTCTATTAGGAATTACAGTCATAAGAATCATTATTATAAAAAATGCACCTAAAACTGCAAACATTACCCAATTATTATTCATAAGCTACCCCTTTTGAAATTTAATATTTTTATAATATCAATAAATTGCAAATAATACAAGTATTTAAAGTTATTTGAATTATAATTCGTTTTAACATATAAGTAATTTGAGCAGTGTTATCTTGTTTTTTGCATAATATTCAAATTTTATAATATATAAAATTCAAGTATTTTTTTTATATTTGATAATAAATATTTCAGTTATCTTCAATAAGTTTTTTGTTGTAATTTTTATAAAAATCACATACAAAATCTAAAAACTTATCTTCATTTATTGCATCTCTTATTTTGTTAACAAGAGAATGTAAAGAATATATATTGTGAATTGAAAGCAAGCGTCCACCTAAAATTTCATCAGAATTAATAAGATGCCTAATATATGCTCTAGAATAATTTTTACAAGTATAGCAATCACAACCTTCTTCAATTGGTCTAAAATCATCTTTATATAAGGAATTTCTAATTGTAATATTGCCTTTATGTGTTAATGCTGTGCCATTTCTTGCAATTCTTGTTGGCAACACACAATCAAACATATCAATGCCATGTAGCACACTTTCTACAATATAATCTTGAGACCCTACTCCCATTAAATATCTAGGTTGATTTTCAGGGTAATGTGGTTGTAGACATTTTAACATTTCTAGCATAGTTTCCTTTTTTTCACCTACTGACAAACCACCAATTGCAATTCCACATTCTGCATATGGTATAGTTTCTTTAAGGCTTTTTATTCTTAAATCCTCAAACATGTTTCCTTGTACAATGGGAAATAAAATTTGATGTTCTTTTAGTTTTATTTCTTTGCAACGTTTGAGCCATGTTATTGTTCTCTTCATCGCATTTTCAGCTTCTTTATATGTAATATTTGGCGCAGTGCATTCATCAAAAGCCATAACAATGTTGGCTCCAATCTTTTTTTGTATCTCAATTGAATCTTCTGGTTTCATAAATATTTTTTTACCATCTATAAAACTTTGAAAATGTACGCCATCATCATTAACTTTATTAATTTTTGATAATGAAAAAACTTGAAATCCACCACTATCAGTTAAAATTGGCAAGTCCCAATTCATAAATTTATGTATGCCACCTGCTCTTTCAATTATATCTTCTCCAGGCCTTAAATGAAGATGTAAAGTATTTGCTAAAATAATCTCAGAGCCTACGTTTTTTACTTCTTCAACAGAAAGCCCTTTAACAGTTGCTTTTGTTCCAACAGGCATAAAAACGGGTGTTTTTATATTTCCATATGGTGTATGCAAAATACCTGTTCTTGCACCTGATTGTTTACATTTATGTAAAACTTCAAATTTATATCTATCAAGCATAGTTAATTAATCCTTTTCTAAGAGTCTTTAATGTTAATATTAGTTAAATGTTTATTATGTTATTATTTTACAAATTTATGGCATTGTTATTATTTATGAATAAACATTGCATCACCAAAGCTATAAAATCTATATTTTTTTGATATTGCATGCTCATAAATTTTTTTCATTTCTTCTATCCCAGTTAATGATGAAACAAGCATAAGCAAACTACTTTCTGGCAAATGAAAATTTGTTATAAGTGCATCAACAATTTTAAATTTATATGGAGGATATATAAAAATATCGGTGTTTTTTTCTCCAAAGGTTAAAAACCCATTTTCATCAGCAAAACTTTCTAGAGCTCTAACAGATGTAGTGCCGACGGCAATTATTCTTTGTTTTTTCCTTTTAGCATCATTAATAATTTGCGCTGCTTCTTTAGTAATCTTTACATATTCTTTGTGCATAACATGGTCTTCAATTTTTGTTGTTTTAACTGGCCTAAATGTTCCAAGTCCAACATGGAGTAATATTTCTACTATTTTAATATTTTTTGCTTTAATTTTGTTTAGAAGTTCATCAGTAAAATGTAATCCAGCAGTTGGAGCAGCCGCCGAACCTTCATATTTTGCATAGACAGTTTGATATTTTGTTTTGTCCTCCAATGGCGTTTCAATATATGGTGGAATTGGTGCATAGCCGATTTTATCTATTATTTCCTCAAAAGAACCTTCATATTCAAATTTAATAATTCTTAATCCATGTTCTTTTTCTACATCAGTTACTTTACCATATAAACTATCAGAAAACTTTAAAGGCTGTCCTATATGTGCTTTTCTTGCTGGTTTCATTAAAACTTCCCAAGAAAATTTATCAATTTGTTTTAATAACAATACTTCTATTTTTGTATTATTTTCTGTATAACAATACAGTCTTGCTGGTATAACTTTTGTATTATTTAACACTAAAACATCTTCTTCGTTTAAAGCATCAATAATTTCATAAAATTTTTTGTCTAAAATTTCACCTGTACTTAAATTATAATCTAAAAGTGCAGAACTATCTCTAGGCTCCAATGGAGTTTGCGCTATTAATTCTTTTGGCAAATTATAATAAAAAATTGATTTATCCATAAAACTTATTTTAACCAATCAAACAAAGTTGGATTTTCTGGTCCTTGTTTGATCCCAAGATGATCATATGCTTTTTTTAAGCACACCCTTCCTCTGGGTGTCCTAGCAATAAAACCTAGTTGTAACAAATATGGCTCGTAAACCTCTTCTATAGTCCTTGCTTCTTCTCCACTTGAAGCAGCAATCGAATCTAAACCGACAGGACCACCTTCAAATTTTTCAATTATTGTTTTTAAAATATTTTTATCTACATGATCCAGTCCTAAAAAATCGATATTTAACTGCTCTAAAGCATATATGGTAATATCTAAATTTATTTTGTCTAATTTTTTATAACTTGCAAAGTCTCTTACTCTTTTTAATAACCTATTTGCGATTCTAGGAGTTCCTCTTGCCCTTTTAGCAATTTCAATTGCTGCATCGTCATCTATTTTAATTTTTAATATTTTTGCAGAGCGTCTTATTATTGTTGCTAAATCATCATGATTATAAATATTGAGTCGAAAATCTATTCCAAATCTATCGCGTAATGGTGAGGCAATGTTCCCTGCTTTTGTTGTTGCTCCAATAAGAGTGAATTTAGGAATGCTCATTCTTATAGAACGAGCAGATGGACCTTTTCCAATAAACATATCAAACTTAAAATCTTCCATAACTGGATATAATGCTTCTTCTAATGTAGCATTTAATCTATGAATTTCATCAATAAATAAAACAGAATTTTCGCTAAGAGAGGTTAAAATTGATGCCAATTCACCTAAATTGCTAAGAGCAGGACCTGAAACTTTTTTAATTTCTACCCCTAATTCATTGGCAATTATTTGGCTAAGCGTTGTTTTACCAAGTCCTGGAGGACCATATAGTAAAATATGATCAAGTGCTTCACCTCTATTAAGAGCGGCTTGTATAAAAACATTAAGATTAGATTTTATGTCATCTTGACCAATAAAATCTTCTAATTTTAATGGTCTTAATATATTATCTTGTTCATCCTCTGTTAATTTAGCAGCTGAAATTATTCTAGAATCTTCTTCTTTCATTTATACCTCTATTTATTTAATGATTTTAATGCTAAAAAAATCAATTTTTCTAAATCATATTCTGGATCAAAATTGTTTTGAACTGCAGCATAAGCATCATTATGATCGATACCCAATGATGTTAATGCCAATATAGCATCGCTTTTTATTGAGTTTTGTTCAGTGGTTTTTTCATCAATAACAATTAAATTCTCTTTTGCTAGTGATTCTTTCAATTCTAATACCATTCTTTCTGCAGTTTTTTTCCCTATTCCTTTAATGTTGGATAAAGCTTTCGTATTTTCTGTAATTATTGCAGTAACTAAATGTTCTAAAGAAAGACCAGAAAGAATGCTTAAAGCAACCTTTGGGCCAATACCAGAAATATTTATTAATTTTTCAAACATTTCTTTTTCAGATTTTGAAATAAAACCGAAAAGTGATATTTCATTCTCTCTCACATGCATATAAGTATATAAAGAGATTTTCAAATCATCACCCATTAGTTCTGCTTTTGTAAAATCACTAACGCTAATGCTAAAACCAACGCCATTAACATCAATTATAACATTACCATTATTTTCTAAACCAACATAATATCCTGTTATCTTTCCAATCATTTAATTCCTCAAAAAATAAAATTATTGTTTTAAATAAACATTTAATATTAAAATAATTTAGTATAAATTAACATTACTTGTTTAATTTGTTAAATATATCTTTTTGTATTAGAGTGAGTTATTGCAACAGCCAAAGCATCGGCAGCATCATCAGGTTTTGGAATTTTTTGCAAATTTAAAAATATTTTTACCATTTGTTGAATTTGAATTTTTTCTGCTCTTCCATAACCAACAAGTCCTTGTTTTATTTGTAATGGAGTATATTCATATAAAGGAATATCATGCTCCCTTGCTACATACAATATTACTCCACGTGCTTGTGCTACAAACATTGCAGTTTTTGCATTTTTATGAAAAAACAACTCTTCAACTGCCATTTCATCGGGTTTATAAATATTTAATAACTCATTTAATCTTTTCCCAATATGTAGTAATCTATCAGGAAAAGCCAAGTCTTTCGATGTTTTAATTACTCCGTAATCTACCAAGGTATGTTTATTTTTTTCATAGTCTATTACACCAAATCCCAAAATTCCATAACCTGGGTCAATGCCAATTATTCTCATTTTTTCCTCACCGAAGTAGATTATATCATAATATTATATTAATTAAGACTTAATCTGCATTTTATCGTAAAATTTATTTAATAACTCAGAAGTGTCGTTAATGCGTAATCCACTATAATAATCATAAAATGCTACATTTGAAACATAAATTTTACTATGTTTTTTTATTTGATTTATATCTTCAATTTTCAAAAATCCATAATCTGTTTTAACAATTTTTTTATTTTTACAAAAGAAAAGATTATTTTTATTTTCAAAATCTTGAATATTAGTAATTTCACATAATTCAACACAATTAATATTTTTATTTTCTAAAGACAAATTAAACGCTGCAATGATATTTTTATCTTCATAATTTAACAAAATTTCATTTATGAAAGGATTTAATGACTTTAACAATTTAAAGCTATTGGTAAATTTATCACAATCCTCATTGGTAATTATATCTATAATTTGCCCTTGTTCAATATAATAAACTTTGTTTGATATCATAAATGCTTCATCGATAGAATTTGTTGCAAATATTAAAGTTTGTAAATTGTTTTGGAATAAATCAAGATATTGTAAAAATATTTCAAATCTGTTTTCAACATTTAATAAATTAAAAATATTATCTATAAGCAATATATCTGCCTTTCTATGAAAAATGCGTTCCATATTTAACTTTACTATTTCTTCATTATCAAAAGAAAATCCAAGAGTTGGATATGAAGATATGCACAAAGAATTAAATGGGTGATATAAAAGTTCTTTTATTTTATCTTTTTCAAACTTTTGTTTGCTTAATCCATATGAAATGTTACCCTTAAAGGTTTTATGTTTAAAAAAGCCACCATGAGAAAAAACCATTTGCATGTTTTCTATTTTAGCAGTTTTATCGTTATAGTTTTTATTATTTATAATAACTTCGCCCTTACTTTGAACTAATAGTCTAGCGATGATCTTGAGTAAAGTTGTTTTTCCACTTTTTTCAAACCCTAAAATAGCAACATTTTCATTATTATCAACATTTAATGATAAATTACTTATTGCTGTATCACCATATCTATATGTGTAATCGATGTTTTTTAATATTATTTTCATATAATGTTACCATTTTATATCTCTTGATTAGAAAAAAGACATATTATTAAATCCATTTAAATCAATATGTAAATTATTACTTATCGTTTTTTTGTTTTGTTGATATTAAATTCATATAAATCAATATTTAAATTATATATTTATCGCTTTTTTGTTTTGCTGATTTTAATTCTTCTAATTTGCTTTCATATCCCTTTCTTCCAAACAATGCATAAGTTGCATTTTTACCTTCTTCAACTCCTGGTTGATTAAATGTGTCAATATTTAACATTGCACCAACATATGCAGTTTGTATCATGAAAAACATAAGCAATTGCCCAATTGTATGTGCATTAATTTCTTCTAAAACAATAGAATTATTTAATCTTTGATTTTTTGTTAAAGCATATTCAGTAGCGATTCTTTCATTTGTAATTAAATCATTTAATGTGTTTCCAGATAAAAAATTAACAGATGGATATTCAGAAAACATATGCGGTATTTCTACAGTTTCCTTAAAATTTTTCACTCCAATTAAGGTAATTACTTTATCAAATGGCCCTTCAGTATATAATTGAATTTGGCTATGTTGATCAGTTACTCCTAGAGCTCCAACTGGAGTTTGACCAGTATGAACTATGTTGTTTTTAAGGTCAAGTTTTTTTCCAAGACTTTCTGCCCATAGCTGACAATACCAATCTGCAATAAGTTTTAAATTATCAGAATAAGGCATAATAACACTTATATTTTTACCTTTTTGCATTGATAAATATTGCAATAACCCAAAAATTAATGCAGGATTTTTGAGGTTAGGTTTTCTACACATTTTATCCATATGTATGCAACCTTTTAACAATTCATTAATATCAATTCCTAAAACTGCAGCGGGCAAAAGCCCTACAGGACTAATAACTGAAAATCTACCTCCTACTCCATCAGGAATAAAAAATGTTTCTAAATCTTCTTCTTTAGCTATTTTGATAAGATTTCCATTTTTCTCATCAGTTGTTGCAATAATATGATCTTTTGCATTTTCGCCATATAAGTCTTTCAACATTTTATATATAATTAAAAATTGACTCATTGTTTCAGACGTTGAACCACTTTTACTAATGACATTGAAAATAGTTTTATCTAAATCTAATACATCTAGCAATTCCTTCATTCTAACTGGATCGATATTATCTTCAACATATAGTTTAGGTGCTTTGCGTTTAGATTTTTTAAGTTCATTATGATGTAAGTGGCATAGTGATTTAAATAATGCATTTGTGCCTAATGCTGATCCGCCAATTCCTAATACCACAAATGCATCGGCTTTACGTATTCTTTTTGCAACTGTTTTGATGTGCTTTACAATACCTTTTTGATTGTAAGGGAGCTCTGTCCATCCTAGCATATTTAAACCCCTATTTTCTTCAAAGGTTTTATGTGCATTAACTGCTATATCGAAATTGTTTTTTAATTCTTTTTCTGAAAAACCTTCTTTTTCACCTACAAAATCTTTCATCATGTTATTATAATCAAAAACTAATGATTTATATTCTTTCATAATTTATCTCCTAATTTTTTGTTTTATTTTATTTATAATTTTTGCCTGCTATTTCTAGACATTTTTTGAGATATTCCAAACTTTTTCCAATTTCATTGATATTAGAATAATTGTATGCATATAACTCTAAAATAATGGGTCCTTTGTATTGAATTGAGTATAAAAATTCAAAGAAAGAAACAAAATCGAAAATACCTTCACCAGGTAATTTTAATTCTCCATCGTCATTATAATCACAAATATGTATGTTTTTTAAGCCATCTTTCATGCTTTCAATATAGTCATAAACAGATATTTTTGATTGAAATGCTTGTTTAATGTCCAAACAACAACTTACGTTACAATTTTTTCTAAGCGTTGTATAAAAATTGGGATTATCAAAATATGTCCAATGAACATTTTCATATGCTATTTCACATTTATTTAAGGTTATGTCTTTGATTATATTATTTAATAATGTAATTCTTTCACCTAAATATTGATAATCAAGATGGTATGTCTTTTTTTTTAATTTCATTGGACCATGAAATGTGTAATATTTTGCTTGTGTTTTTTTTGCAGCATTTGCTATTAATTTAAAGTATTCTAAAGCATCATCAAATGTTCTTTTAACTTTATTAAAAAGCTCGGGTTCAAACTGCGTACCCAATGCATGCAAACTATAGATATCAATATTAAATAAGTTAGATTTTTCAACAATCAAATCAATAAATTTAGGATTATATTCATATTTTGTTGTTAAAAATAATTCACAAACATTTAACCCCAAGTCGCTAATAATTTGGAAAGTGTCTTCTGTCGTGTATTTACTAAAAAAAGAAGCTGTTGATATACCTAATTGCATTTTAATATTCTGGTGTAATTAAACCATAATTTCCATCAAATCTTTTATATATAACTGAAACTTTATTGTTTTCTGCATTTATAAATATATAAAAACTATGATCAAGCATCTCCATTTCTTCAATTGCTTGATTTGCAGTAATAATTGATACTGAGAATTTTTTTTCTTTTACTATTTTATCAGATGCTTTAGATTTTTTTTCAATTACATGTTCTTTAACTTGTTCTTTTTTGGGGTAAGTAGCATGAAAATCAACATTTTTTCTTTCAGACTTTTCAGATGTTTTACTAATTTGTCGTTCTATTTTTGGTAAGACTAAATCAATATTATCCCACATATTAAAACTAGTAACAGCTGCTTTAACAATTTTGTTTTTGATTGATATGCTAATTTCCATTGTGTAGTTATTAGAGCCTTCTTTAATTAATGTAACTTTGATTTTATCGTTTTCATCCAATAATTTTTCAAACTTTGAAAGCTTTGATTCTAATACTTTGATAAATCTTTGATTTGCGTTATAGTTTTTTTGTGTAATTTCTAAATTCATTTTATCCCTCTTTTTTATGTTTTTATTTATAGTTTTTTATTTTTTAATTGCTTAACATATAGCTATATTTCTTAATATGTATCATTAAACAAATTATATTAAATTTTATTTTTATATACAAGTTTCAAAAATATGTTTATTTTTTTTCTGTTTTGAATTTAACCTTATTATCTTTTACATAAGCTATAATTTTAGTGTTTTCTTTTACTTCAGAATTTATTATTGCATCGCTTAATGGATTTTCTATATACTTAGTTATGGCTCGTTTTAATGGTCTTGCACCATATTCTTCATTTGTTCCTTCTTTTAATATTAAATCTTTAACACTATTGTCAAAGGATATTTCAATATTTTTTTGTTTTACTGTATTTTTTAAGTTTTCGAATAAAATGTCGATGATTTTCTCTAAAGATTCTTTAGATAAACTATCAAAAAAGATTATTTCATCAATTCTATTTATAAACTCAGGCTTCATTGTTTTTTTAAGTTCTTCTAATTGTTTTTGTTTTAATTGTTCAAAACTTGCCTTTTGAGTAGTTTCGCCAAAGCCTACTTTTTTTGTGCTTGATAAAGAAGAAGCACCAATATTAGAAGTCATAATTATAATAGTATTTTTAAATGATACCACCCTACCTTTACTGTCTGTTAATCTACCATCATCTAATATTTGTAATAGTATATTAAAAACATCAGGGTGTGCTTTTTCAATTTCATCAAACAAAACAACACTATATGGTTTTCTTCTAACTTGTTCAGTTAATTGTCCACCTTCATCATAGCCAACATATCCAGGTGCAGCACCAATTAGCTTTGATACATTAATTTTATCCATATATTCGCTCATATCAAGTCTGATCATAAAGTTTTCATCGCCAAAAACAGTTTTTGATAAAGCCTTACTTAATTCGGTCTTTCCAACGCCTGTAGGCCCTAAAAATATAAATGAGCCTATTGGCTTATTGGGATCTTTAATTCCAGATCTTGCTCTTTTTACAGCGTTTGCAACTGAAGCAATTGCTTCATCTTGCCCAATAACATATTTTTTTAAATCTGATTCTAATCTTTTTAATTTTTCTGTTTCTTCTTCTGTTAGGCTAGTAACAGGAATGCCTGACCATTCGGAAACAATACTTGCAATATCTTCTGCTGATAAAATGAGTTTTTTTGATGCTTTTTGACTCCATTCTTTCTTTAATTCATCTAATTTAGCCGTTGTTTTTTTCTTTTCTACTTGTAAATCATAAGCATTTTTATATTCTTCTTTCAAAACTGCATTTTCAATCTCTTTTTCTAAATTTTTAACTTTATCTTCTAGGTTTTTAAGCTTATCTGGGCTTGTAAATTCTTCATTGACCATTTTACTGCATGCTTCATCTATGATATCGATTGCTTTGTCTGGCAAAAAGCGATCCATAATATATCTATCAGACAATTTTGCAGCAGCGACTAAAGCCTCATCGCTAATTGCAACTTTATGATGTTTTTCATATTCTTTTCTTAAGCCTTTTAAAATTTCAATAGTATCTTCAACACTTGGAGGATTTATCATAACTGTTTGAAATCTTCTTTCTAAAGCAGGATCAGATTCTATATATTTTCTATATTCATCAATTGTTGTCGCTCCTATAATTGGAAATGCTCCAGTTGTTAATATTGGTTTTAATATATTTGCTGCGGTAGTTCCACCCTCAGAACTTCCTGCATTTACAATGGTGTGAATTTCGTCAATAAAAAGTAATGTTTTGCCATCTTTTAGCGATTCAATAGCATTTTTTAATCTTTCTTCAAAGTCTCCACGGTATTTAGTTCCAGCGACCATTGTGCTCATATTCAAGCTGAAAATTCTTTTATTTTTTAACATCTCAGGAACTTCATTATTAACTATTGCTAAAGCAAGCCCATTGACTATTGCTGTTTTACCTACTCCAGGTTCTCCTATTAAAATTGGATTATTCTTTTTTCTTCTAGACATAATCTGAATTACTCTTTTAATTTCATCTTCACGTCCAATTACTGGGTCAATTTCTCCTTTTTCTGCTAAGCTTGTTAAATCTTCTCCAAAGTCATCAAGAGGGCTATTGTTTTTTTGAGTAGCATTTGCTTCATTTCTTGGATTAAATCTATTTTCAGGACGTTCAGGACGCCTAAATCCACTGGATGAAAAGCCAATATTTGGAAAACTCATATCACTGAAAAAATTATTAAATATGTCCTCAATTGAAATATCATCCCTATCGGAATTTATTGAGTCATTTTTTAAATATTCTTCGGTTAAACTTTGAATTGTATTATAAGTAACTCCTGCTGATTTTAAAATATTTGAAGCATTGGTGTTTTTTTCTGTTGCAATAGCAAGTAATAGATGGTGTGTATCAAATGATTTTTGTCTAAATCTATTTGCCATAGAGCTTGCGTAATTTAATGCATTTGTTGCATTGTTGGTAAATGAAATTGAATCAGTAATTACCCTACTAGGATTAGAGTCAATTTGTTTTTTTATAAACAAAGGTGAAATATTTAATTTTTTTAAAATAGCCTGAGCATATGAACCGTCCACACTTGCAAGACCATAAAGTATATGGTCAGTATTAATCTTTTCATTGTATGAACTAGCAATACCTTCTGCTATGCTTAATGCTTTTTGAACATCTTTTGTATATGATAACATGGTTCCTCCTTAAATATTGTTTTTGTATTACAAATAACCTTTTTTATGTTGCTTATAAATTAAGAAAATGTTTATATCTTAAAATATAAGAAAAAAATGCAATATAAGTAAAAATGCAATTATTAATACTAAAAGATCAATTATATTTTACAACTTAATACATGTATTTGACAAATTAGTTATTCTTTAATAGAATAACTGAAGTCAAGCTATTTAGTTTAATTTGATATAAATGCGGTTGTGGCGGAATGGCAGACGCGTACGTTTGAGGGGCGTATGGTAAATACCGTATGGGTTCAAGTCCCATCAACCGCACCACTACATTTGCAACATATAAATTATATACCATTTTTTCACTATTGCATAAGTAAAAACATTTTTTCTTTTGATTTTAGTTTTACTCCCGAAAAACATCTTTCTTTTTTGTCTAGATTATCATTTAATACATATTTTGGTTCAAGATTAGCATAATTAATTTTTGCTATTTCCTCTTCACTAGAAATATTTTCTATTTGAATAATAATTCCTATATTATTTTCTGCCAAATATATATTATTTAAAATAATTTTTTCGTTCGAAGTTTTATATAAAGATATATCATCAATTATTTTATCTGATATTATTTTAACTAATGGTTTGCTCTTCAAATAAAGTTGATTAATTATTTGTTTTTGTGTTTCCGAAGAATTATTTGGATTAAAAAGAATAGTAAATTCAATTAATTCTCTTATTATTCCATTTTTATTATTTATTTTTTTGAAAGCATATTCAATTTTATTATCATATCCTATGGAATTTTCACCAGTAATAATGCTAAACCCTTCATACTCATACAACATATAACAAAAATCTTTATGCTTATTTAATAGTTTTTGTGGTTTATCAAAATTTAAAACAAAAGTAAAAGAATCAGAGCATTTTCGATCTAAAATATATGTAAAACTAAATTTATTGTCATTAATCAGTGAAGAAATACTTTGCTTTATGTTTAAAATTTTCGAATTAGATTCCATTATAGCATTAACGCTATCGCCTAAAATATATGTGTCAAATATTTTTATTTTTTGTTGTTTTTTTCCTGCATAGACATCAGATTTTATGAAAAATTTTTTATTATCTGCGATAAAAAACATTTCATTATTATCAGTAAAATTAAGAGAGATTAATCCATTATTAATTGTTTTCTTGTCACAAACAATTTTGTTATCACTATTAATAAGTTTAACATTGAAAAATCCATTAGTTTGTCCATTAAAAGAATATACCTTATCCTCTATTTCAACTAAACATTCAACTTTATTAGGCAAAAAATTAAAAATACCAAACCCACAAATACTCATTAAAGAACGGTTAATTGCATGTTCGAAATTTTGTATGTGTTTATCAATATTATCGATGTTTTCATTTTTTTTTAATTTGTTTTGAATAGAAATAATGTAATCATTTTTTAATGGAAACTTAAATGATTTTAGACTAATTAATGGTAAAATAGAAATGTACTCTTCTATTCTATTTTTTAAAAATTGCGATTTTTTATTAGGCATATTATGTTTCTTTTAAGAATCACTTTTCAAGCTGTTTAATGTTTCTAAAAGTTCATTTTTATTTTCACTGTCAAAATAAAGTCTTGTAATAGCTGAAGTTATTGTATCAAATCCTTTTTTGTCTCCGTAGAAACAAATGTGATTTTTGTCTATACTAAATGAAAAATTGCTGTCTTTAGAAATAAATTTATAAGGTATAATTAAACCTGAATCTAGGATGCCAGACTTAAATGATAAAACAAATCCAAATAATGAAATAAAACTAATTATTATCACAAAAAGAGAAAAGCCGATTGCGTATTCTTTTTTTATTCCTAAATAAATTATATCCAATATTAAAAATATTGAAAGCAGACTAATTGCTATGATTGGCAGAGTTTGTCTAGATTTTAATTTAAGCAAAACTTTAGAAGATTTAAATTTTTGATTTAATTTATAAATCTTTATCATACAAAAAACACTCCATATTAGTGTTATAACAGCAATTAATGGAAACAAAACTAAAAGAGCTATTTTCATTTAGACCTCTCTCAAATAACTTTTATATATATTATTATAACATAGAAATAATATGTTTTTAATCTAAATAGTTGTAAGCATTAGTAAACATTTCAACAAGTAGAAGATAATTTTCTATAGAAGTGTGTATACATTTTTCAATACTTGGCAAAAAACCACAAATATTACCTTTTGGTGATGTTATTCCAACGGGCGATAAATCCATAAAATCTTTTATATTTTTTTGATTAGAGCTTATAGCAAATTTATCATAATTATATTGAGCTATAATTTGTCCATTTTTTAACATTTTTTCGATTTCTATAAGTGGTAATTTAAAATGATTATTTTTGCTACTAATTGAACAGTTACAACAATTAATAGTTGTATTTTTTAACCATAAATTATTTTTATTTATTAAAGAAAATCTAAATAATTTATTTAATGGAGTTTCAACTTGATTGAAATTGGAAAATTTTGGTTTTTCTTCAGAATTCCCCATTTCAATAAATCCAAGCTGAAATAAAATTTTCGCCCCTACCCCAGAAGCAAAAATAAGAGCATTATAAGAATGCAATGCTTGATTAATTGCATCTAAAACACTAGGAGTTCTGATTATATTTATTAAATGATTATAATATTTAAGATTTTCATTTGGAATATCACCAGTTATTAAAATAATATTTGACTTAGTAATACTATCCCGCAAATCTCTAATTAATGAATCAGTAATTACAAAATTAGGCGCAAGTAATTTTTCTTTTACATTAAATCCTATGGATGTCAAAATATTTGAATATATTGAAATAGAACATCTATCGAACGATATAATTAAAGCATTTGATTTTGATTTTTTAATTTTGGGAATTATTTTGGGCACGTTTTTGTTTTCTGTTTTTTTTGTGCTTTCTAATTTAGTTAATGTTTTTTTGTTTAATTGTTTAAGAATTTCAGAGTTTGTAATTTGAAAATTTGCAAATCGAATTACACCAGAGCCATCAACAACACCTATATAATCTAGATCAAAAGCTGTAATTTCAGATACATCTTTTATCGCAAGAAGAATTTCAAAAGAATCGCTATGTAAGAATGATTTATCCATAATAGAAAAGGAAAAACCTAAATTAGCATTAAGAGTATTAATGATAATTGTATTAATGATGTTTTTTTCAACATAAGATGCTGCTGTAATGTTACCTACTTCAATATTCATGGTTATCGTGCTTGATAGCTTCAAAATTTTGTTAAAGTCTGACAAACCATCAGAATCTTTTTCAATTGAAAGGCGAAAGATTTTATCTCCTTGTTTAAATACATTGTTTACAATTTTTCCGTTTGTATATCCATAACCATTTACATAAAGATAAGAATTTTCCGAAGGACTATCTAGAAACTTAAATTTAGGTTTAAATACAGGAATTGATGTTAAACTTTGAAATTCATAACAGGCAAGTGCCGTAGATAGGAATTCCCCAATTTCTTTAGGTTTATCATTTTTATTATTGAACAAAAAAACCTCTAAAACAACTTGATGTATAGGATAGCCTTTTGTAATTATTTTTAGCAAAGTTGTAGTTAATGTAGAAATAGTTTTAATGAAGTTTATTTGTTTGTCAGATTCAGAAAAAGCGATGCCAACTTTAAAATCTTTTATTTTAAAATAATTTGGATATATGGAAAAAGCTTGAGAAGTTGTAGCTTGAGTTTCTCCTAAATAAGGTCCAACTATAGTGTTTCCTGACAAATATGAATTTAATGCAACACTATCACAATCGGTATTTAATGTTTTTAGATCTTTGAGAGCGGTTTCTTTGAAATTTATACCTAGCATAGAATGGATAGCATCATAACTCATATCTTCATCTATTATTGCCACATTATTTTGTTTAGGTTTGTTATGGAGCAATTCATTGTAAATTGAAAAAACCTTATTTCCGTTTAAAAACATTTCATAATAATTATTATCTTTAATCTGTCCAATTTCAAAAATATCAAGATTTTTAATTTTTGCAGCACTTAAAAGCTCAGTAATGTGTTTTTCTTTTACTATCACAGCAATATATTTTAATTGCTCCGAAAATAAAAACTCATCTAAGTCTATATTTTGTTTTTTAAGCAAATTAATGTTTATATTGAAGCTTTTTGTAATATTTGTTAAATTAAAAAACAAACTATAATCATTAATCACAGCGAAACTGTTATGTTTTTTAAAAAAACAATTCATAGACAAATTCAAAACATTAAGTAAATCATTTTTTTCATTATTTAAACGAATTAATAAAATTTTATCGTTATTACTTAAATTAAAATGATGAATTTTGCTTTTGTCTGCAAAGCCTATTACTGTTGAGACATCAAAAACATTCATTTTATTTTCTTCTAATTTACTTGATATTGAAATACTAGAAATCCATGCATTTGACGATTTAAATCCATATTCAATGTAGTTTTCTAATAAACTTTTATTTAAATCAAATCGAAAAGAAAACATTAAATCAAATTCATGCTCATAACCTTTTATCATAGCTTTGTATAATGAGTTGTTATCAAGGGTTTCATAACTTGTAAAACTATTTAAACTGTATGTTTTTTTCCCTTTAGGAGTATATGCTGAGCATGACAAAGCTTGTAAGTTGTCACTCATATTTAAACTTTTTATTTTTTTTTGTTCCAAATTTTTGTCATACAAATTAAATATTTCATTTAAAGATAAAATGTTTGATTTGTTTTGTTTTTTTCTTAAAATATTAATTTTTTTTAGAGTATCATTAATTTTATTGGAGCCAGATTTAATTTCTATTTTGTTTATATGAGCACTTACAAGGCTTAGGCTTGTTTCCCAATATTTTGCCAATACTTTTAGTTCCAATATTGTAGGAAAGCTTTTTTTGTAAATGAGTTTTAAATTTTCAAATTCTTCGACTGTTAAATCTATTTTATATTTTGTAATAAGATATCTAATATCTTCTTTTGATAAAGAGTTAAAAAAAGTTAATCTAGAAAAATCATCAAATTCCAAATGATATATATCAGCATGATTTTGTAAAAGTTTTTGATTTTGTAAAAGTTTTTGATTTTTTAATTTGTTTTTTGGGGACATATAATAAAATTAAACTCCAACTATTGGCAATGTACTATTTTCAAGATTAGCAAGTTGCATATTGAAATACTCTACTCTAGACTGTTTTGTTTCAAGAAGTAAAACATTATTCAATGAAGTTTCAGTTAGTATAATATCATCGTCATTTAGTATTATTAACTTCTTAATTGTATTTGTAAAAACATTGTTTCCAAACGAATTAATATTAGAGCTTTCTCTAAATTTTATTGTAATATCGTTAAATGGTTGATTATCTTGTACATTAAATACAAAAGCATTATCAGCAATAATGCTAACTTTGTCATCAATTTCAATAGTTGTATCAGTTGAATTTATAATGCTTTCAACTAAAATATTGCCAATAATTATTTGTTTATGGCTCGCTCTTTCCCTAATTAACCATTTAGTGTTTTCAAAAACATTTGCTCCAAAATCAATTTTATCAGAGAACATCACTGACTCAACTTGATCAAGGTTTTCACAATTTGCAAAAGCATGATGTCCTAGATAAGTAATATTTTCACCTAAGCTAAATTCACTAATGGAACTAGCAAAAAAAGCAAAATCATCAATAAACTTTAATGAAGGATGGTCGGATGTTGTCAGTGTTAGAATGTTTTTGAAATTTGCAAACGCATATGAATTAATGCTATATACATTAGAAAACACCTGAGCAATATTTCCCATAATATCAATATTAATTGGAACTTTAACGATATTTCGTTGACCGCCCTCTATATTTTCATACAATATATTATTTTCAACATTAAATTTAGTGTTTGTATTTGCTATTAAAATTGAATTATTTACTTTAATATTTTTTAATTCATCATTTTCTATTTCACTTAAAAATTCAGGAAGAGTGAAATTTTCGATTTCAATATTTGAATATTTTATTAAATTTTTAAGAGCGTTCTGCTTAATAACTTTAACTTTTGTTTCTTGCCAAAAGTTCGGTATTACAAGATTTAAATTGATTTTTGTATTTAAAGTATTTATTTGTGGCTCAAAGTCTATTAAAGCAGCAGTTTCATTATCTATTTTAGAAAAAACCAAACCGTCGCTACCAAAATTTAGATCAATCCATTTTGCATAAAGCTTTATATCAGTTTTTATATTAATGCTACTCGTTCTATTATATGAAACAGATTGGAACGCTTTATCTTCAAATAGTCCCATCAATTCAAAATTTGATACTGTCCCATCGGAATATTCTTGTGAAGATAAGTATTGATTAATCAACGAATTAAAATTAATTTCATCATCATAAGTGTAGTCTAAATTTTCATATTTTTTAATAAATTCATAACTATATATATATCTACCATTTGTTGCAATTGGAGTTGTTTGAAAGGTTTGATCATATATTTGCAAGGAAAATTTACGCTCTTTGAAGATTGGATATATTGAATTATTAATTAAAGGGTCTTCACTGAATAAATGTTTTTCGTTTAAGTTAAATTTATATAGATCATCAGAACTAATTTCAACTTGTTTTGTTTTAATGCCAGATAAAATTTCCCATGAATCGTCAACTCCAGGTGCATTATTTATGCTTTCATCACTAGAAAGTTTGTAAAATTTTGCATCATAATATACAACATCATCTCTAAAATATTTATAATTGTTTTTATAGCTTTGATAAATCAATTTGTTGTCATCAATATCAACGGTTTCGTTATATGCCCATTTATCGATAGTATGTCTTGGATAGTATTCCATGAGCTTTGACGTGTTTAAGATTTTCACCAATGAATTTGAAATTTCAACTTTTATTATGTCATCAGAAGCTAACAATAAAACATCAAAATTCTCAGGGTCTGGATATGAAAACGATATATTGCTTTCATTAAATTCTTTTATTGGATTGAAATAAAAATCATACACGCTACGATCCCATGGTGGATTTTGATTTAAAATAGCATTTTGGTCATCAAAACTATGATTATCGTTAACAATAGTTGATGGATTAGTTTTATCAATAGAGTAATGCCAAGTAGAATTTTTATATAACGAAAAATCATATCCTGAAAAATATTGCCCAGAAGCTCCTACATATTTTAAAGCAAAAAGATTGGAGTTCATAGTGGCTTTTGCATTAATTCTATCTCCATATTCAATTTCTTTTTCAAAAATTAAACCTTCTTGCTCAGGCAAATCATAATGAAATCTTAAAGTGTATCTTTTTTTTGTATAAGTTGCATAAAAACTAATTTGTTTACTACTTTCTATTTGAGGATATAGAGCAATGTTTAATATTAAATTTTGTAATTGCACTGGTTCATAAAAAGTATCTATGTCATTAACATTAAATCTCCATTTACCATCATATCCATTTTTATGTGGAACGGTTTTATTTGCTCCAATACTCTTTCCATATTCATATACATTAGAGATGTTTGTAAGTTTAATGTTGTCTTCATCATAAAAATTTACAGTAATTCTAATGATTGTTTTTTTAAGTTGAATGGATATGTTGCGCGTTACATTTTCAATATCTTCAACCCTATAATCTTTATTCAATGTTTTATTAAACCAATATGTTTCATAACCAGTTATCGAAGGTTTTTCTGGTATGTCTTCTGTGTTAACCTTTTTTCCATATTCAACTTTTATTTTTTTAAGCTCTACATTATTATCATCGGTAAAAGTAACATCATATTTATTTATTTCAAACACTAAAATTATTGTCGTTTTATTTGAAATTTCTATTGCGTCAGTGTGGTTGCTTGGTAAGAATTTTACAACATTTTCACCAGTAGATTCATCAAATGTTTCAATTTTATATCCAACAAAATTATATTTTAAATATTCATCAACAGAATTGTTTTTTATGAGTATATCATAATCTTGAAACTCATTTTTGTTTATTAAATGTATAGATTCACCATCTGAGATGGTCATATTATCAATTTTTTTGATGTTTGAAATTTGTTCGCCCTGTTGCTTCTTATAAGACACCTCATGGCGTTTTGTACTTAACCACTTTGCTACAAATGAAGTTACTTCAGGACTTATTTTGTATGGTGTAATAAGTTTATCAGATTCAATAAAATGATAATTTGGATACCAGCCTGCAAAATCATACCCCTCTCTCACTGGAGTTTCTGGTGGTGATCTTAAAATTTCCCCTGAAGTAATAGATAGAGTTTCAGCATTTATTGTTGAAAAAAATCCACCATTTGCATCAAAAGTCAAATTGTAGTTATATATTGTTGGTTTCTCTTGAACAAGAAAACACACTATGTGTTCTGAATTATTATATTTGAAAGTAATTGATTTAAAACCAGGTGTGTTAAGAGATTCTCTGTCTGTTTCTGAAATTTCTAAATCATTTCCATTTAATTCTATGACATTACCATTGATGTCAATATATTCAAAAGCTATTTCATCAAGATGTACTTCATCTTCAATAAAAGTAAGCTGAGATACATCGGTTTTTAACAATAATAAGTCTTTTTGTGTGCTAGTTCCTTTATTACAAGCAAATAAAAACATGCTAATGGAAATTAGCAAAATAAAAAATATTGAATATAAAAATCTCTTTTTTTTATTCATAGTTTCCTTTGACTTTATAATTATATAATATAAGTTAAGCAATATATAGTCAACATAAAGATTAAATAGATAAAATTTTAGAGTATAAACACTTTTAATGCACAAAACCCCTATTTCAGGGGTTTTGAATCTTTTTATTTAAGTTAAATTAAAATACAATTATAGTTTTTCAATTAAACGAAGATCAATTCTTCCTTTATCATCAATTTTTATAACTTTTGCTTTAACTTTATCTCCAATATTTAAAACATCAGTAACTTTTTCAACTCTTTTTCCTTTTACAAGTTTGCTAATGTGTATCATCCCCTCTTTAATAATAGAAATTTCAACCATTGCACCAAAATCAAAAATTTTAGAAACATTTCCTATAATTTCATCACCAACTTCTGGTTCATAAGTAATTTTTTCAATCATTTCTCTTGCTTTGTTTGCCATTTCTAAATCTTGAGATGCAATAAAAACATTGCCATCATCATCAATATCAATTTTTACACCTGTTTCATCAATAATTTTATTAATTATTTTACCGCCAGAACCAATTACATCTTTTATATAATCGGGATTTATACTAAAATTAATGATTTTAGGTGCATATTTGCTTACATTTTTACGAGGTTTTTGAATGGTTGCAACCATTTTATCTAAAATATGCAATCTTCCGATTCTTGCTTGCTCAAGTGCACGAGTTAAAACTTCTTCATTTATTCCAGAAATTTTTATGTCCATTTGTATTGCAGTAATACCATCTTTGGTCCCAGCAACCTTAAAGTCCATATCCCCATAAAAGTCTTCAATACCTTGAATGTCAGTTAATATATGTATAACATCATTTTTTACATCTTTTATCAAGCCCATTGCTACGCCTGCTACAGGGGCTTTAATTGGAACACCAGCATCCATAAGTGATAAAGTTGATCCACATACACTTGCTTGAGATGTTGAACCATTGCTAGATAAAACTTCTGAAACAGTTCTAATTGCATATGGGAAAAATTCTTCAGATGGCAATACTGGCTCTAAGGCTCTTTCAGCTAAAGCTCCATGTCCAATTTCACGTCTGCCTGGACTTCTGATTGGCCTTGCTTCACCAGTGCTGTATCCAGGAAAGTTATAGTGATGCATATATCTCTTAAAGACTTCTTCATCTAAAGTTTCAAGACGTTGAACTTCTGAAATAGTGCCAAGTGTTGTCGCGGTAAGAACTTGAGTTTGTCCTCTGGTAAAAACTGCTGAACCGTGAACTCTTGGTAAAAGGCCTACTTCACACCAAATATCTCTAACCTCGGTAACTTTTCTTCCATCTGGACGAACTCCCTTTTCGGTAATCATAGTTCTGACTTTATCCTTTTTCATGTCTTCTAAAATTAAATTTATGTCAGAAGATGAATTTGGATATTTTTCTTCAAAATAAGATTTAATTTCAGCATTAACTTCTTCTTCTCTTTTTTCTCTTTCTTGTCTTGAAAAAGTATCAAATACATAATCAATTTTTTCTTTTGCAAAGGCTTCCACATCATTTCTAAGTTGAGCGTCAACTACTTTTAATTGTGGCATAATTTTTTCTTTTCCAACTTCTTTTTGAATATCTTCTATCCAAGCAACTATTTCTTTTATTTTTTCATGACCAAATAAAATTGCATCTAGCATTTCTTTTTCAGAAATTTCTAAAGCACCCGCTTCAACCATCATAACGGCATCTTTTGTGCCACTTAGTGTCAAGGATAATCTTGATTTTTCTCTTTCTTCAGAATTAGGGTTAATAATATATTTTCCATCAACAAGTCCAACGACAACAGAACCTGTTGGACCTTGAAAAGGAATATCAGACACAGAAAGTGCTATAGAACTACCTAACATAGCATATACCTCTGGTGGTATGTCTGTGTCTACAGATAATGTTGTACATATTACTGATACATCATTATACAAACCATCTGGAAATAATGGTCTTAAAGGTCTATCAATCAATCTCGAAGTTAAAATAGCCTTATCACTTGCTCTACCTTCTCTTTTTTTATATCCTCCAGGGATTTTGCCGACAGAATACATTTTTTCTTCATAATCAACACCAAGTGGGAAATAATCAACATTATCTCTTGGTGCTTTTGACATTGTTACATTTGTCATAACCACTGTATCGCCACATCGTACAATACATTGTCCATTACTATGAGAGCAGTAACCTCCTATTTCAGCTGTTACTTCTCTTCCACCTATTGTGGTTTTAAAAATTTTGCTTTCTTTCATCATTCCTCCTAAATAAATCTTTTATATGAAAAAAAATAAAAAAATATGGCATAAGCCACATTTTTTATTTTCTTAAATTTAATTCTGCAATTATTGCTCTGTATCTTTCAATGTCTTTCTTCTTTAAATAGTTAAGTAAATTTCTTCTTCGTCCAACCATCTTAAGCATTCCTCTTCTGCTATGGAAATCTTTTTTGTTAACTTTTAAATGTTCTGTTAATTCATTGATTCTTTTTGTTAGAATTGCTATTTGAACTTCTGGTGAACCTGTATCACCTTCTGAGCGTGCATGTTTTTTAATAATTTCTTGTTTTTCTTCTTTTTTCATATTGTACTCCTTTTCTAAATGAGATTATTCGCGAAACCCCTAGTAATAAAAAAACTTTATAACCAAGAAGTTCGTAATTACTAAACTAGAATATCACATATATCTAGATAAGTAAATAAAATTTTAAAGGAAAATTTTGCAAAATTATAAAATGTTCATTAATTTGTCATTGATAAAATTTACAAATTGCAGGAAAAACATCTTTTCAAAAAATATAATTAATTTCATATTTTGTCAAAAAGTTTAAGAAATTGTTTAATATCTTTTGGATAAGATTTTCTTTCAATTGAATTATTTTCTAAGTTTACAAATTTGCTAATTGCCCCCGCTCCTATTGCATAAATGCTGCAAATATCTTCCATATTTAAAACATTATAAATACATTCTTTTCCTTTTTTAGAAAATCCAATATTTTCTAAATTATCTAAAGTGTTTTTTTGTCTATACAAATAATATGGAAAGTAGTTGTTAAGTTTTAAGTAATTATAACAATCAATCATAAAATCTCCTAATCCAATTATGGCTTTTTCCTGCCCTTTATTGGCAATGGTTGAGCCTTTTTTAATACTTAATGAGTGTATAGTTATATTGTCAGGACTAATTTTTACAAGCTCTTTAATTGAATTAAAAATCTCATTTTCTCGTTCATAATTAAGCCCTATAATTAAATCTGAATTTATTGAAAAATTATATTTTTTTGCAAGATTAAAAGCTTCATATATTTGTTCGATTGAAGTATTTCTATTAATTTTTAATAGGGTTTCTTTTGAGAAAGTTTGAGGATTTATAGAAATTCTATTTACATTGTTTTTTTCTAATAAATCTAATAATTCTGTTTTAATAGTTTCTGCTCTGCCAGCCTCAAATGTAAATTCACAATTGAACCCTGAAATCTTCGATATAATTTTTTCTATCAAATTTAAATCAATGCAACTCGGTGTTCCCCCACCTATATATATGCTTTTCAATATTAATTTGTTTTTAACATAAATTTCTAAAAATTCATCAATTTGTTTTTCCAATATATCAACATATATATCTATAAATTGTCTGACTTTACTAATTTCATTTGATAAAAATGAACAATAAGAACATCTTGATGGACAAAAAGGAATATTAATATATAAGCAAATATTTTTTTGGTTTAATTCGTAAATGTTTTTTTGATTAATGATTATTTCTTCTAAAAGCTTTGCTCTATGTGACGATACACCATATTCTGTTGTTAGATAAAAATTAATGTTGTTTAAATCGCTCGCTCTTTTTGCAACAATAGTTGGTCTAACACCAGTTAAAGAGCCATAAGGTAACTCTATTTTTGTTTCATTTTTTAAAATATTGTAAATTGTTGTTTTTAATTTTTTTTTGAATTTTCTTTTATCATCTAAAATATCTGTACTCTTTTTCAAATTAAAAATATCATTGTAAGTTTTAAAAATTAATTTATAACCATAACTTGAACTATTTTCATATGTTTCAATAAAAAAAATGTCACTTGCATCTTCAACTATTTCAATGTATGGCTTATACGCTTTAAATATCTCTAAAACATCATTCAAAAAAGGCAATAATATACATTTTAATGATAACTGCAAAGATTTCATATTATAAATCTAATAAAATAGGATTAAATTTTCTTTCTTCATCAAGTGTTGAAGGACTTTCATGTCCTGGATAAACAATTAAATTTTCTTTGATAGATAGAATTCTTTTTAATGAATTTTTTAATTTTTCAAAAGATGAATCTTCAAAATCATATCGTCCATATGTCCTATGAAATAGAGTATCTCCAGAAAATATATAATTTTGAAATAAAAAACAACAACAACATTCAGTATGACCTGGAGTATGTATAACTTTAATTTTGTCATTTTGTAATGAAATTATATCACCATCTTTTATAAAAACATCAATATTAGGGATTTTTTTACCTCTTCTTTGTAATATATGTTTTGTTAGTTCTGAATTTATATTAAATAGAGCATGTTCATGTGCATATACTTTAGCGTTTTCTTGTTGAAATAAAAACGTATCATATATATGATCATAATGGCCATGTGTTAATAAAACTTTTGATACTAATAAATTATTATCTTTACAAAATGCAGATATTTCATTATATGCTAGCGTTGGATCAATAACGATGCTCTCACCAGTAGTTTCATCGTATATTAAATATGCATTATTTAGCATTAATCCAACTTGAAATGTTTTTACTTTATACATTTTAACCCACTTTTACGATATAGTTGAGTAAAAGATTTTGTTACACTATTACCATAAAAATCTTTTTAAGGATTTATAAGTTTATTTATCTATAATTATATATTTTCTAGAGTCTTTTTAACTTCTTCTAAAAACTCAAAGCTTGAAACTTTTTTAGGTATAACTTTTTCTTTTGAAAATAATCCAACAAGATCACCTGTCATAATTCCTTTTTCTATAGTTTTTTTAGTAGCATTTTCTAATTTTTTAGCAAAATTAACAAGTGCAGGTATATCATCCATTTCACCCCGTTTTGCTAAAGCTCCTGTCCAAGCAAATATAGTAGCGACTGAATTTGTTGAAGTATTTTCTCCATTAATGTGTTTATAATAGTGTCTAGTTACTGTTCCATGTGCTGCTTCAAATTCATATTGACCATTTGGTGAAACTAAAACAGAAGTCATCATAGCAAGCGACCCAAAAACTGTAGCGAGCATATCGCTCATTACATCACCATCATAGTTTTTACATGCCCAAATAAATCCACCACTAGACCTGATAACGCGTGCTACTGCGTCATCAATCAATGTGTAAAAATATTCAATATTGTTACTTTCAAAATCATCTTTATAATAATTTTCATAAATTTCTGAAAAAATATCCTTAAATCTATGATCATAAATTTTACTAATTGTATCTTTGGTGCTAAACCATAAGTCCATTTTTTGCTCTAAAGCATATTTGAAACAACTGTGTGCAAAACTTTTGATGCTTTCATCTGTATTAAACATTGCTTGAACTATTCCTTTAGATTTAAAGTCTTTTACCAATAATCGTTTATCTGTATCAGAATCTAAAAATATTTTTTCATTTTCATTAACTTTCATTTCTACTGCTGAATAAACATCTCCATGTGCGTGTCTTGCAATAATTATTGGTTTTTTCCAATTATTAATTAAAGGTGAAATTCCATCAATTAAAATTGGTGCACGAAAAACAGTTCCATCGAGAATTGCCCTAATGGTTCCATTTGGGGATTTCCACATTTGAGATAAATTGTATTCAATAACTCTTTGTGCATTTGGTGTTATTGTTGCACATTTAACACCGACACCATATTTTTTTATAGCATTTGCTGCATCAATTGTTACTTGATCTTTGGTTGTTTCACGATTTTCTAAACCTAAATCATAATATTCAGTTTTTAAATCAACATAAGGTTCAATGAGAATTTCTTTTATCTTTGACCATAAAACTCTGGTCATCTCATCGCCATCAATTTCTACTAAAGGTGTATTCATTTTAATTTTACTCATTTCTATCTCCTCATTTATCAAAGTATATATTAAAAATTAAATATTTCTGATATTGCTTGAATTTATCTAATCAAAAATTTTAAAAAAAGATTGTTTGTTTTTGTTTCTATAAACACAATATCTTATAATGTAGCCACTATCTTCTTGTGGTTTTGAAACAGATTCTAATTCCCAATTAGATTTATCATCTAAATTTGGAAAAAACACTGTTGCATCTTCACAAACTGAATCTACTTTTGTCACATAAGCCTTATCACAATAATTAAGCATAGTTGCATAAAACATTGCTCCACCAATAATAAATATATCATCATCGTTATATTTTTTAAGTTCAATTTTTAACTCTTCAAGTGTTTCAACAACTTTGCAATCATCTCTTTTAAATTCATCACTTAATACAATATTTGTCCTATTTGGCAATGGTTTACTTCCAGGGAGCGAAAGAAGAGTATTGCCGCCCATTACTACTATTTTGTTTTTTGTTTTTTCTTTAAAATATTGTAAATCTTTAGGTAAATGAAAAAGCAAACCATTGTTTTTTCCTATACCCCATTTATTATCGACACATACAATTATATTCATAAAACCACTCGTGTATAATGTTTTGAAATTTAACCAGTTAACGGTTAAACATTATCTTATATTGCAACCTCAATTTTCTTATCAAGAGGTGTGAACTTATAGTCAATTAATTTAAAATCTTCAACTTTAAAATCGTAAAAATTTTTTATTTCTTTGTTTATTTCAAATTTAGGTGCTGGATATTGCGGATTTTTAATTATTTCTTCTACGATTGGAATATGTCTGTCATAAATGTGCGCATCAGCAATAACATGAACAAATTCACCAACTTCCATATTGTTAACTTGAGCAAACATATGAACTAAAACAGCATATTGAACTACATTCCAATTGTTTGCAGTCAACATATCTTGACTTCTTTGATTCAATATTGCATTTAAAGTGTTTCCAGAGGTGTTTAATGTTAAAGAATATGCACACGGATATAAGGACATTTCATGCAAATCACTATGAACATAAATATTTGACATTATTCTTCTAGATTGTGGATTGTTTTTTAAGTCAAACAAAATTCTATCAACTTGATCAAACTCGCCTTCTTTGTATTTATGCTTTACAGATAGTTGATATCCATATGCTTTTCCTATTGAACCATTTTCATCAGCCCATGCATTCCAAATTTTGGAATTTAAATCATTGATATTATTAGATTTTTTTTGCCAAATCCATAATATTTCATCAATACAATTCTTAAAAAATGTTTTACGTATGGTTAAAATTGGAAACTCTTCTTTCAGATTATATCTATTTACGATACAAAACTTCTTTTTAGTATGGGCTGGTGTTCCATCTGCCCATCTTGGTCTAACATTCAAATTTTCATCAGAAAAACCATCATTAATAATTGATTTGATATTATCTATAAAAATTAAATCTGCTTTGCTCACATAAACCTCTTAAAAATGCATTTCTTTTATAAAATTATATATGTTATGTTCGATTCTTTCAAGCAAATATATGAATTTTGAAATATGAAATTTAAAAATAATTTTTAATTAAGGAGGCAAAATAATTCAATGAATTTTGAAAATATTAGAGGGTAGTTGATTTTTATAATTATTATTTTAATTATTCTCTGAAACAAAAATACAACGATGAACGATGTTATTTTAACCAATTAATGCTTACAATGTACTTTCCGGAAATATAAACCATATAATATTAAACAATTTTAATTTATTAATAGTTGTAACTTCAATGTTAAGTTTACAAAAATTGCTATATTTGATAAACTTGCTTTAAAAGAAATTAATAAAATAAGAGGTTTTTATGATAAAGTTTTTTTATGACACTGATAGTGAACTTAGATTTGATATTGCAAAAGAGCTAGAGATTGAAAATGATGTTATTCGTATGCCATATTCTGTTGATGGTATTGAATATCTTGCTGATTTGGGAGAAAATTTTAACGCAAAAGACTTTTTTAATAAATTGAGATCTGGAATTTTATCTTCTACAGCTGCATTAAATCCAGAAGAATATATTAATTATTTTATGCCATATGCTGAAAAAGGTGTGGAAGTTTTTTATGTTAGTTTCGGGACTGCATTTTCTGGAACTTTTAGAAATTTAGATATTGCAATTAGAGAAATAAGAGAAAAATATCCCGATTTTAAATTTACAAGGTATGATACTGAAGCTATTAGTATGGCGGCTGGTTTAATAGTAATTCAAGCAGCAAAATTACTTAAAAGTGGATTAAATGTAAAGGAAGTTTGTGATGAACTTGATAAAATTAAAGACAAAATAAATGCAGTCTTTGTTGTTGATGATTTGAAACATCTTAAACGAGGTGGTCGCCTATCATCTGCAGAAGCATTTTTTGGTGGAATATTACAGATTAAACCAATAATAAAATTATCTAGTGAAGGCAAATTAAAGCCTGCTGCAAAGGTAACTGGTAGGAATAAAGCTTTTAGTGTAATGGTTAAAGAAATTATAGAAACTTTTGATGCATCTATTGGTTTACCATTGGTAATTATGAACGGAGACTGCCTTGATGAAGCAAAAAGACTTGAACAGCAAATTAAAACAGCAAGACCTGAAATTGAAATATGGCAATATGATGTAGGCCCTGTAATTGGAACGCACTGTGGTCCCAATACTATTGGTTTTTGTTACCCTAGTGTTAATTCTCGCCCTGTTTTAAAATAATTAGAAACATTTAATTTGTAATATGAAAAATCAATTTTTTAAAATAATAAGCATTTTAGTTTTGCCAATGTTTATTATTGTTGTTTTATTAGGATTATCTGGATGTTCTAATAAACAACTAGAAGGTGTTGTTTTCAACACAGGTTTTAATGTTGAAGGAATTAATCAATCAGAAAGATCCCTTATTGAACAAAGACTTAATGATCTAGAAAGCACATTGTCTGCCAATGATTTTTATTCTAATTCTGAGCTTAATAAAATAAATCAAGCAAGCAAAGGCACTAAAATTAATATAGGAAACGATTTTAAACATTTATTTAATGTCAGCAAAGAAATTAATGAAGATTTTAAGAGTTTTAATCCAAGTGTTTATCCTTTAGTTGAAAAATGGAAATTTAATTATGAGTTTGTAAAGGACTATTTACCAAATGAAGAGGATATTCCAAGTAAAGAAGACATTGATAAATTATTACCCATTTGCTCACTTGAGTATTTTAACTTAAATCAAGATTATATAGTTAAGTCTGTAAGCGAAGCAAAGTTAGATTTTGGTGCAATAGCAAAAGGTTATGCTGTAGATGAAATATTTAATATCATTGAAAGTAAAAATAAAGTTGTAAATATCGGTGGAACAATCAAAAGCAAAAAATCGATTGATGTCGAAGTATTGCATCCAAGAAACAGCAATAAAACATTTGCAAAAGTAAATGTTGAAGATGAAGCAATTGCAACAAGTGGTGATTATAATAGATATTATTATTTTGAAGGTAAAAGGTATCATCATATTATAGACCCTTCAAATGGTTATCCTACTGGTTTTTATAATAATAACCCTGTGATTTCAGCAACAGTTGTAGGCCCTAGTGCAGAAATTTGTGATGCACTTTCAACAGTTTTTATGATTGAAAGTAAAGAAAACATAGAAAAAGCATTAAAAAATAAAAAATTTAAAGATTATAGTGCCCTTCTTATTTATAAAGATGAAACATATTTTACGCTAGGTGATAAAGTTTTTGATGTATATTAATTATGAATGATAAAAACACTTTTAATTATTATAAAAACAGGAAGTTAATTAAAAAAATCGATATTATTTTTTTAATTATTTTGATAATTGTCATCGTTATTTCAATTGTTTTAATATTTACATCAAAAGAAGGCAAAAAGGCAAAAGTTGTTATTAACTCTGAAATTCAAGGTGTTTATGATTTAAATAAAAACCAAATAATAGAACTTAATGATTATAATGTTGTTATTAAAATTGAAGAAGAAAAAATTTCAATCATTGAAAGTAATTGCCCTAATCAAATTTGTG
The DNA here is from genome assembly GCA_012841525.1 of Clostridiales bacterium. GTDB lineage: Bacteria > Bacillota > Clostridia > Christensenellales > DTU072 > JAAZJD01. Next base: position 94,781 of record DUUO01000005.1, on the reverse strand, counting down.
TAAATACAGGAGAAATTTCTAAGTCAAATCAAATTATAGTTTGTGCTCCTAAAAAAATTTTAATTGTTATTGAAGAAGATGACAAATCAAATTATTATACGGGTAATATAGGTTAATAAACAATGACGAATTCGACAAAAATAAAAAAATTAAGCATAATAGCAATTTTTCTTGCTCTTGCTTTAATAATAGGAGTTATAGAAAATTTAATACCTCCAATTATTCCATTTTTACCTTTTATAAAAATTGGGCTTTCTAATTTAATTTTAATTTTTGTAATAATTGCATATTCATGGAAAGAAGCAATAACAATTTCAATTTTAAAGTCTATAATAGTTCCTTTAATGATAGGAAATCCCATAATGATAATGTATTCATTACCTGCAAGTTTAATTGCAACAATGTTCAATTCTACATTAATTAGTTTTAGAAAATTTAGTTTAATCGTTATTAGTATATTTGGTGCAGTAATCCATAATTTAATTCAATTAGTAGTTGGATCTTTTATGCTATCATCTATAAGTGTCTATGCTCTAATGCCCTATTTAATGTTATTATCTATTGTTTCTGGCTTAATAATTGGGCTAATTGCTGTTTTATTTGTAAAAAAATTTCCACAACAAATAATTGAATTTTAATTAATTTTAATATTTGTTAGAAAAATTTAACTTTAATTAAATATCATCATTAAAAATTTGCAATGAAGTTTCATCATTAATATTACTTTGATTAGATTTTAAATTTACATCATTGTCTATATCACTTCCACGCATGATTGAACCATAACCATGTTTTTTCTTAATTTTAAAAACTTTATTTGAAAGATTATTCAAAGATTTGGAGTTATCTATAAGCAAAGTTTGATTAACAAGTTTTTTTTGAATATTAAAAACGTTAATAGTAATTGCCTTTATACCAATTGTCATTGTTTCAAAATCATACAATTGAGACAAAATCTCCAGTGCTAAATCATGTATTATATCTGCAGAATTAAAACTATATTCTACTAGCATTTGTTTTGAAGCAATTTTCAAATTTGAAAACTTTATAGTTAGCCTTAATCCTTTTGCAAAATAATTTTTTGATTTTAATCTAAAAGCAATGTATTGAGATAAGTTTAAAATAACTTTTGAAGCCTCACTATAAGTAAAAATATCTGCTGATAAAGTGGTACCGTTGCCTAAACTTTTTTGAATATAAGTTTCGCTATTAGAAGTATTTATAACTTTATCATCACCCAGACCTTTGGCATTTAAATACACTTGCAGTCCGTTTTTTCCAAATAATTCAACTATTGTTTTCTCACTAGTGTTTGCTAAATCTCCTATCGTGAAAATATTATATTTATGCAATGCTTTTTTTAACGATCTTCCTATATTTAATAAATTTTCAATTGGTAATGGATAAATTAATGATTTGAAATTATCTTTTGTTATTTCTGTAATACCATTTGGTTTTTTATAATCGGAGCCCAGCTTGGCAAAAACTTTATTAAAAGAAATGCCAATTGATACATTTAAACCAAGTTCTTTTTTAATTTCCGAAGAAAGCTCTTTTGCAATCATATAAGCAGTTCTTTTCTTGTTCACTAAGTGAGTAATATCAATCCAACACTCATCTATTCCAAAACTTTCAACTAAAGGGCTAAATTGAAAACATATATAAAAAAACTTTTCTGAATAAAAATCATACGTTGAGTGTGATGGGCTAACTAAAATAGCATTAGGACATTTTTTCATTGCAGTTTGAATTGTTTCAGCAGTTTTAACGCCACATTCTTTCGCTTTTTTTGATTTAGCAAGAACAATACCACTTCTGTTTTCAGGATTTCCACAAACAATAACAGGTTTGTTTTCAAGAAATGGATTTAATTTTTCTTCAACTGAAGCATAAAAATTGTTTATATCGCAATGTAAAATAGTTTTCATTTATTAAGTTTGATTATTTTTTGATGATAATTGCTCCCATAACTGTTTGATAGAGGATTGAATATAGGTAATATCTTTATCGTTATCAAACACATAATCTGCAATATTTTCGTAATTGCTTTCTTTTTCTTGAGAAAGAATAATTTTACTTGCAAGACTGGAACTAATATTATCCCTTTTCATAATTCTATCCAAACGATTTTCATATTTTGACTTAACAAACCAAACTTGATCAAATATATCTTTGGAATTGCTTTCATACAACAAAGGAATTTCTACAAACAATAAATCATGCTTTTTATTTTCATCAATAATTTTTTCAAGAATTAAAGGATGAGCAATACTGTTCAATTTTAATCTCATGGATTCGTCATTGAAAATAAGTTTTTTTAACTTTTTTTTATTTATTTGCCCTTTTTCTACTACGCCTGGAAATTCGGCATTTATTTTTTCAATATAATGAGGCTGCAACAATAATTCTTTATTTATTTCGTCAGTTTTAATAGTGTTTGCACCAAGCTTTTTTAGCTCGTCTATAATTGTAGATTTTCCAACCCCAATTCCTCCTGTTATTGCAATCAACATATAATAACTTCTCCCTTAATTCTAATATTGCCCTTATAACTTTTAATATTATATATAATACTCAATTTAATTTTACATTAATTCAAACCAATTTTTTCCTATTTTAACATCTACTATTAGAGGAACTTTTAGCTTTATTACATTTTCCATATTTGTTTTTAATAATGAGGAAACAAACTCAATTTCTTCATTTGGACATTCCAATATCAGTTCATCGTGCACTTGTAAGATAAGCTTGGCTTTACAACTGTTATTTTTTAATTCATTATTTACTTTTATCATAGCAAGTTTAATTATATCAGCAGCAGAACCTTGTAATGGCATATTCATCGCTGCTCTTGAAGCAAAATTATGCAAATTTTTATTTGTAGATTTAAATTCATCAAAATATCTGATTCTTCCTGACAAAGAACGGATATAACCATTATCTTTTGCAAATTTAACATTTGAATCCATATATGGTTTAATTCTTTTAAATGTGTCAAAATAGGTTTCTATAAACGCTTTTGCTTGATATTGTGGTATTCCAATAGTTTTTGCTAAACCAAAATTACTAATTCCATAAATTATTCCAAAATTAACCGCTTTAGCATTTCTTCTCATATTATCTGTAATAGCGTTTAATGGAATTTTATATATTTTTGAAGCAGTTCCTGCGTGAATATCAATGTTTTCTTCAAACAATTTAATCATATTTTCATCTTGCGAAAAATGTGCCAAAAGTCTTAACTCAATTTGTGAATAGTCAGCAGAAATTAAAACGCAATCATCTTTTGGAATTAACACCTTTCTAATTTCTCTTCCCTCTTCTGTCTTAATAGGGATATTTTGCATATTTGGCTCAGTTGATGAAAGTCTTCCTGTAACAGTTACACATTGATTAAATATAGTATGTATTCTCATAGTATTTTGATTTACTTGAGAACGCATTCCTTGTATGTAGGTTGAATTGAGTTTCATGTATTTTCTGTATTTTAAAATTATTGGAATTATTGGATGATCTAAAGACTCTAAAGTTTCAGCAGAAACAGAATAACCTGTTTTAGTCTTTTTGCCATGTTGAAGATTTAAATCTTCGAATAGCACTTCACCTAGTTGTTGATTTGAATTTATATTAAAGGTTTTTCCTGCAATTTCATAAATTTGATCAGATAAATCATTTAAAACACTTAAATATTCTAAACCTAACGCATTTAATGCATCCAAATCGACCCTAAATCCAGTGTTTTCCATTTCAAATAAAATATTAATTAAAGGTAACTCAAAATTAGTATATAGGTTCCATAAGCCCTTATCTTTTAAAATTGCATCTTGTTCAATATTTATGTTTTTTAAGTCTAAACCTGTTCCATTATTAACTTTATAAATTGCAAAAAGAGATTCTATATCTTTTGGTATTCTATTGCTGTTTATTAAATATTGCTTCAATAATGTGTCATCAAAATTACCATTGATTGATATGTTATAAGTCTCTAATTTGTGCATTAAATCTTTTGCATCAAATAAGATTTTTTTAATTTCAACATCTTCAAATACTTTTTTAAATGCTTTTATTGCATTATCAAAATTGATGCCATCATCTAATAATGTCTGTTGAGTTTTAACATGATATGCTTTATCGTCTATGCTAAAATGTATGTCATCAGTTAAATAAAAACTAATTTCCCAACTAACTGTTGAAAGAAGATTAATCAATTCATCTATATCATTAATTTCTATATCATGGCTTATAGGTATGCTCAATTTTGATGTGTCTAAAATTTCTTTATATCGCTCTATTAATGATATAATTTCTAAATTTGTCATTTTTTCGATAAATTCATCTGTAATAGATTTATGAAAAACAAAATCATCTAAATTAATTTCAATTGGCACATTGATATCAATAGTTGCTAGTTTCTTAGAAATTAAAACAATATCTTTCGATTCAATAAGTTTTTCCTTTATGTTTTCAGAAACATTGGCTCCATTTAAGTTAGAGTAAATTTCTTCTACGGTATCAAATTCTGCTAATAATTTTTCAGCAGTTTTTTTGCCTATACCTTTTGCTCCTGGAATATTATCGGCAGAATCTCCTGCTAGAGCCTTATACTCTATTACTTTTTGTGCAGTTAAACCTTTATCAAACAAAAATTGTTCATTGATGTTTTCTAGATCGCTAACACCTTTTTTTGTGAATAAGACATTAGTTTTAGAATCAACCAATTGATATAAATCTCTATCTCCACTTACAATAATAACTTCATCTGAAGAAAATTTTGCAATTGTTCCTATAACATCATCAGCTTCATATCCACTTTTCCCAATTACTTTTATGTTTAATGATTCTAAAATTGATTTAATTTCTTCAACTTGTTGTATAAGCTCTTCTGGTGTTGGTTTTCTATTTGATTTATATTCAGAATAGATATCATTTCTAAATGTTGGCCCTTTCATATCAAAAACTGCACCAATATGAGTTGGTTTTTGTGTTTCTATAATATTAGAAAGCATTCTGAAAAACCCATAAATAGCATTCGTTGGGAAGCCATCAATAGTTCTCATTTCACGTATTGCATAAAATGCCCTATTAATTAAACTATGACAGTCTAATAACAATATTTTATTCATTAAAACCCCCTTTTTAGATTATATTTTCATATCATTAATTTTTATCCAATTGTATTTTCTTAACAATTCAGAAACAAAAAATGATACTACTGCTGGAATAACAAACATCAATAAAGTTATTCCAACTCCTATTTTCCAAGCAGGAATTACCCCAACAGAGTTTTCAATTGTACTTATCACTCCAACAAATCCAGACGTTCCCATGCCACCGCCAGCAGCACCACATCTTAACTTAAAAACTGTTGTAGAAAGTGGCCCTACTATAATACTAGAAACTATTGCAGGTATCATGGTTTTAGGGTTTTTCATAATATTTGGAATTTGAAGCATACTTGTGCCAATTCCTTGTGCAATTAATCCACCAACGCCATTTTCTCTAAAACTTGCTACGGCAAATCCTATCATATGAGATGCACATCCAACAACTGCTGCACCTCCAGCAATCAGCATAGTATCAGATGTATTGTTTGTTGCTATTGATATCCAAATTGCAGCGGAAGATGTTGGCATAGTTAATAATATTCCCATGACAACTGATATGATTATTCCCATTAAAAAAGGTGTTACAGCTGTTGCTTTTTCAATTCCAAGTGCAATATATTCAATTAATTTTATTGCTGGCCATGCAATATAAGTAGACAAGGCAGCGATAAATATAACAGCAAGTGGGACTAAAATAATATCTATTTTTGTCTTTCCTTCAATTAAAATTCCAACTTCAGAAGCAATTAAAGCACAAACATATGCGCCTATTGGATCTCCTGGGATAGCGTTAACAAAAAGTGTTTCAGTCAATGTCTGCCAAGGCATACCATAAATTAGTTTCATTGCATATGCACCAATTAAACCAGCGACTAAGCCTGAAAACACTGTTAAGTTTTTTCCGCCAAGACTTTTAGATATGCCAGCACCTATGCCAGCACCCATTAGAATTGTTGCTAAGTTGCCAATAAAAATCAAAGCATTGCCAAAACTTTGTCCACCAGGTGTTTGAATTAATAAAAACAATTTACCTATCTGCTTAATAATTGTTCCAGCAATTAAAGTGACAAACAAACCTTGAGCCATGCCAGAAAAGGCTTTTATAAACCATCTGTTAGAAAGCTTTTTGACAATAGAAAAAAATTTATTTTTGCTGTTAGAATTTTTATTATTATTGGCATCACTTTCATTTGTTTTGCTTTGTTCTAACATGTCTTCAACTACTAAATTTTGTTTATGTAGTTTTTTTGTTTTATTTTTTTCTTCACTAATTGGTTCTTCACCAATTGGTTCTATATTTTTATCATCGTTGTCCATTTTTACCCTTTATTTATATTCTTCAATTAAAAATTTTTCAAATATATTTAACTCTTCATTTTCTACTATTTTTGTTGATACGTTCTTTACAAGTTTTTCAACTGTATAAATATTAAATTTATCAATATTGTATTTTGAAGCAACTTGTTCTAACAACATTAAAATAGCATAAAAGTCATCATCTAAAACAGAAAGTTGATTGTCTTGTTTTATATTAACCATAAATTCAGCGTAAGTATTATTTGTATCAATATCTATATTATCTTCATAAAATTTTTTAAATTTTTTAAGTAATTTATTAGAAAAATTTGTATTTTTATTGTTTATATAAAATTTTTTACCAAGATAATTATGTATATATCTCAGACCATCAAAATAACCTAGTTTTAACAAAAAATCGACATTTTTCTTTCTAAAATCAAAAGATTTTCCTAAATCTTCTGATGGTTCAATGTAATCAATTTTTATGCTACCATCAACATTTTTATGCCTTGGCATTTTAGACATGGTTCTTATTACTAGTAAGTCTGTAAATCCCTTTCTAACTAAAAGATTAATGGGTAAATTGTTATACAATCCACCATCCATAAAGTTTTTCCCATTAATGTTAGGTCTATTAAAAGCAGGAAAATAAGCACTAGCCATGATGTATGCCCCAAGCTCACCATTTGGTATGTCTTCAATAAAAAGTTCTAATGCTTCCCAATTATCAGAAATATTGACCGTTACAATACCGAAAACTTTATTTGATGATCTTAATTTTTCTTCATCAATATACTTATCTACTAATTCTTCTAATTTATCAATAGATAAACCTTTGTTGCCAATAACTTTTGAAAATTTTTTTAAAAAATAAGCAATTGTAGATAATGAATATCGACCACTAATTATTTTTTCAATTTCGGTATCATCAATATCAACTACCATTGATGGAGATGCATTTTTCCATAAATCATAGCAAACATCGAAGTCATCTTGAATGATTAAAGCACCATTTAAAGCACCAATAGATGTCCCTGCCACACCATCAAAAGCATAATTTGGGTAATTTTCAAAAAATGCTTTTAATACTCCTGCATGAAACGCACCTTTGACGCCACCACCCTCTAATACTAACCCTCTCATTATTGTATTTTTACTCTAAAATTCAAAGAATGAAGCTGATTTCTTAAAATTTTATATGGAGGTTTAGTATATGCTATTGCAGGAACATCGCCGCCAACGCCCCGTTGTTTACCATCTATATTAACAGTTAAATAATCTAAGTTTTCTAGCTCATGTAAATGGTTTGCACTATCCAACATTTCAAGTGAATATGGATGCACGCTCATTTCAAATGGCTTGGATATAGCAGTGAACTTCATACCATTTACTTCATTGCCTAATTGTAACCATCTAACTTCGGTATGATTTCCATTTTCTTGTGGATGTAAGTAGTCATGCATAAAATCATCAACTTTGCCACTGTATTTTTTAATTAAAGCACCTGTATTTCTATCACAATAATTTTCAAATGGGCCTTTTCCATAAAAACTAACTTTTTCTACATCTTCTCTTAAAGCAAGAGTAAAGCCGTATCTTACTAAATTTACAAGTGGAACAACTCGCATTTCAACATCAAATGAGCCATCACCATTAAATGAATATACCGTTTTTAAATCTTTCATATATGGCATTCTCCAATTAATAGAAACTTTAATAACGCCCTCAGTACTAAATATATTCAATTTTTTTACACGTAAGCGCTTCATTGCTCTTTTGAATCTATTTACACCAATAACAAACTGTACAATTTTTAAATTAACTTGTGGCAAGCTATCATTATCAATGGTTGCTCTATGAAAGTTTAATCTAAAAGGCTCTTTAAGTCGTTCATAACCATTTTTATCAATGCTTATTATGCTTCCTGTCTTTTTATCAATAATTGCAGTACAAGGACCAAATTTAATGATAATTTCTAAGTCTGTTTGCATATATGTGCAGTTAGATTTAATATCATCAACTGAAAAATCGGATTTTTTAACAATAATTTGCTCATATGCTACGCAATGATTTTCAGGTGAGTAAAGATTAGCTTTTTTTGTTAAAAGCGAAATTACAACACTAACTTCATCATATTGGAAATTAATATTTTTGTGATTAAAATTAAACTTTAATTCGCCTTCTTCACCAGGTGCTATGCTAGGCATATCTATGACATCTTCTTGGAACAATTCTCCATCGATATAAATTTCTAATTTACAATTAAATTCTTCTAAGTTAGTAAATAAGTATCTATTTTTGAAAATTATTTTATTTTTTTCTAATCCAATGTCTACCTGTTGATATTGTTTTCTAACTTCGTATAAAGCAGGATTTGGACTTCTGTCTCCTCTTACTATTCCGTTAAAAACAAAAACTCCAGAATTTGGTTTGTCGCCGAAATCTCCACCATATCGCCATTCTGTTACGCCATCTTTATGAGTATATTTAATTGTTTGATCGGCAAAATCCCAAATAAAGCCTCCCGCTAACCTATCATATTTTTTAAATTCTGTCCAATAATCGGCAAAATTACCAAGACTGTTTCCCATACAATGTGCGTATTCGCATTGTATAAAAGGTTTATCTTTATATTCTTCTGGTTTAAGTTTAACACCTATTAAACGCCAAATATCAGTTCCATGTCTTATTGGTTTATTTTTACCAATTGTTTCCATGCTTTCTAATTTAGAATACATTTTTGAAAAAACGTCACTTGATTTCAAATGTGAGTCTGCTTCATAATGAACAAACCTAGTTTTATCTATTTTTAATATTTCTTTTTTCATATCAGCAAAAGATTCACCGTAGCCTGCTTCATTACCTAAAGACCAACTAACTATACATGGATGATTTTTAAATGTGTTTACCATATTTCTGACTCTATAACAACATTGTTCACTCCATTTTTTATTGCTTCTTGGTATTAAATATGATATTCCATGTGTTTCAAGATTGTTTTCAGACATTACTAAAACTCCATATTTATCACATAAATCATAAAAGACTTTTGCGTTTGGATAATGTGCTGTTCTTATTGCGGTTATATTGTTTTTCTTACAAAGAATAATATCTTTTTCAATTAAATCTTTAGGAACAGCATGACCATATTCTGGATGAAAATCATGTCTATTTACACCACAAAATTTAACAGGTTTTCCGTTTAACAAAATAAACGGTCCACGGCCATCTTCACTCATAGGAATAATTTCAATTTTTCTAAAACCAAAGTTTGTTTTACGTGAATCTAAAAAAGTTTCTCCATCATATAAATCTACTTGGATTTCATATAAATTTGGGTATTCGTGAGACCACAATTTAAAATCATTAAAATCTTCTGATAAATTAAATTCTATGCTTGAGTTGCCATTCTTTTCTAAAGCATAATCTTTTGAAAAAACAACTTTATTATCAAATTTTAATAAAAGAACAATTGATAAATTGCTATTAATGTTGTCATTGCTTTGAATGTTAATTTTTCCATTTAAAGTAGCAGAGGTAAAATCAACATTAAAATCACTATAAAAATACATATCAGCAATTTCAGTTGTAGGCTTATATATTAAAGTAACATCTCTAAAAATACCAGCAAGACGCCACATATCTTGATCTTCAAGATATGAACCAGTACACCATCTAGCAACCATCACAGCAAGTGTATTTTTTCCTGGTTTCACAAATTTAGTTATATTGTATTCTTGTTCATCAAAAGTACTTTCAGAAAAACCAACAAAATTGCCGTTAACATACACCTCAGCACTGCTGTTAACACCAGCAAAATTTATAAAAATATTATCGCTAGTTTCATTAACTTCAAACTCTTTAACATAACAGCCAATTGGGTTTTTTCTTGCATAAATATGAGGAACAGCAAATAAATTTTTACTTGCTATTGCATAAGGATAAGCGATATTTGAATAAATTGGAATGTCATATCCTTTAAATTGCCAATTTGATGGTACATCTATTTCATCAAAATCTGATATATTTGCTTGCGGTAAGTAAAATTTATCTGGCACTTCAGTAATATTTTTGCAAAATTTAAATTTCCATTTTCCATTTAATGATTGTATTTTATAATTTCCTTTTTGATCCAAAGGAAAGCCTGAAGCATATCTATCTATTGAGTTTATATTATATACAGAAAAATCTTTCCAATAATTTTTCATAAAATCCTCCAAAAATAAAAACATATAGTTAATATATATTAAATGATAACATATTATATATTAAAAGTGTATAATAATGCATAAAAAACGCTAAAGGTTGCTTCCTTTAGCGTTGTTAATTGTTTAATTCTGTTGCTACAGATACAAAAAATGTCGCTTTTTTATATTTTTATTTATTTTTAAAAAACTTTTCTAGTCGTTTTGTTGCTTCTATTGTGTTTTCACGAGTGTTAAATGCAGTTAACCTAAAATAACCTTCACCACATTTCCCAAAACCACTTCCTGGAGTTCCTTCAATTTGTGCTTCATTCAAAAGTTTATCAAAAAACTCCCAACTATCCATTCCACAAGAAAGCCATATATATGGGGAGTTAATGCCTCCAGTATGCCATACATTACATTTAGTTAATGTGTCTGATATCAACTTAGCATTCTCCATATAATATTCAATGTTTTCCATACATGATTTTAATCCTTCTTCTGAAAATACAGCTTCAGCGCCTTTTTGTACAATATAAGAAACGCCATTAAATTTAGTAGTTTGTCTTCTAAGCCACATTTTATTTAAATTGTTCCCTTCAAAAATCAAATTTTGAGGTACAATTGTATAACCACATCTTGTTCCAGTAAAGCCAGCTGTTTTACTTAAAGAATTAAATTCTACAGCACATTTTTCGGCCCCATCAACTTCATAGATACTTCTTGGCAAACTCCTATCATTAACAAAAGCTTCATAAGCATTATCAAACAATATTATCATATTATTTTTCAATGCAAAATCAACCCACAATTTAAGTTCTGAGTGTGAATAAACAGCACCAGTAGGATTATTTGGTGAACAAAGATACACAATATCACCCGTTAAGCCTTCAAATGGTAAAGGTTTAAATCCGTTTTCCTTATTTCCTTCAATTAATACAATTTTTCTGCCAAGCATCATGTTGCTGTCTAAATATACAGGATAAACAGGATCAGGGATAATAATTGTATTTTCATTAGAAAATAAATCAGTAAAGTTTGCTATATCGCTTTTTGCTCCATCAGAAATAAATATTTCACTGTTTTCTAATGACACACCATTGATGTCTTTATAATATTTTTTAATAGCGTCTTGTAAAAAACCATAGCCTTGCTCATCACCATAACCCTTAAATGTTTTAGCATCCCCCATCTCTAAGCTTGCTTTAACAAGTGCATCAACAACAGGCTTTGTTAGTGGTCTTGTAACATCGCCGATTCCAAGACGTATTAATTTGTTATCTGGGTTATTTTTTATAAATTCATTTCTCTTTTTTGTTATTGTTGAAAAAAGGTAACTTTGATTTAAATTATTATAATTTTTGTTTACTTTAACCATATTTAATCTCCATTATAAATTATTCTATGACATTCATCACAAATTGCACAATCTCCACTATTGTTAAGTTGACTTTGAATTTTTGGAGCAATTTCCAAATTGCATCCCGTACAAAGATCATTATTTTTTCTTACAATTATTGGTAATTTTTTGACTTGATCTTTAACTTTTTTGTATAAAATCAAATCATTTTTATCAGCATCTTTGAAAAAACCATTTAATTTTTGTTCTAGTTTTGCCTTTTCAGCCATATATGTTTTATATAACTCTTTATATTTTTGCTCTAGTTTATTAACTTTAAAATTTTTAATGAGATCTTTGATGTTTTTTTCTATTTTATCTTGTTCTGATTCAAGTTGAAATATCTGTCTTTTTGAATTAACTAATTTTTCTGCATTTGTTTTTAGATCATTATCAAGTTTTTTAAAATCTTCTATAAGTTCTTCTAATTCATCTATTGATATATCATTTTCTGTTATTTGTGATATAGATTCATTTGCTTTTTCAAGTAACTCATTTGTTATTTTATAAAAATCGTTTAAAACAGAAATAGCTTTAGTTGTATCTATTTCTTTTTGTTTAAGATTTTCTTTATTGTCTTTTATATCATCATTAAATTTTTTCAAAAAACTGATCGTTTTTTGATAATTTTGATAATCTTTGTTGCTAGCAACAGAATAATTTAGGTTTTCAATATCCATTTCAACCTGTTGTATTGCTTTTAAATTTTCTAAGTTTGATATCTTCATTTATAAACCTCTCATAGGATTAATGTTTGATGTTGATTTGCTGACCATATCGCTTTTAATTTTTTTTGTAAATAATTTGAAAATCAAATCTAAAAAACCAATTTCACTAGCAAAATGACTGATTTGAATTATAGCATAATTTAAGTTTTTTGCCAACATTAATGCACTGTGTTTAAACTCACTAGATACAAAAACATCAGCAACAGAACTAGTTAAAAATACATTATCATCATTTCCACCAGCACCATTTGAACAAGCAACAGTTTTGATAATTTTATTTGGGTCACCTACAAATAAAAGTTTTTCATTAAATACAGTTTCTAGTTTATTAACATATTCTAACAAAGTCATTTTATTTTTTAATAATCCAACTCTATAATTTTTTACAGATTCATTATTGATGTGTTCCTTATTTTGACATAAAATTTGTTCTAAAAAATAATCATTTAATCCATCTTTTCCAACATCTACATTGGTATGTGCCGAGTAAAGACAAATATTATTTTCTATACAATTGAATAGTATATTTGTTTTGGGACTATTAAAATCAAGATCATATAATGGTTTAAAAATTGTTGGATGATGTTCTACAATCAAATTGCAGTTTTTACTGACTGCTTCTTTAATAGTTTCAATATTGGTATCTAATGTGACAAGCACACCAGTTAAATTAGAACAAATATTGCCACATTTTAAACCACTATTATCAAAATCTAATTGCAAATCTAGTGGAAATTTTTCCTCAATTACATTAATTGCATCTTTAACCTTCATTTATAAAATTCTCCTAATAACCTAAAAAACAGGCTTAACATATCTTAAATCTTGCTATAATATTAACACAATTACAATTTAGCTTTGATATTGTATAAAATAAGTTGTGTTTACATTTGACCAATATTATCTAAAATAAGTTATGCTTATTATTAAATTAACAATATTATCTAAAATCTTGAAGGTAAATTAGTTTACTTGGATGTTTTAATTTACGTAAAGCCTTTGCTTCTATTTGTCTAATTCTTTCTCTAGTAACATTAAATACTTTACCAACTTCTTCAAGTGTTTTTGGTTTTTTATCCTTTAACCCATAACGTAGCAAGATTACCATTTTTTCTCTTGGAGACAATGTATCTAATACCTTTTGAATTTCATCGCTTAAAACATTTTGCTCGGCAGCCTCTAAAGGTTGAACAGCATTAGTATCTTCAATGAAATCTCCTAATAAACTATCATCTTCTTCTCCTATTGGAGTTTCCAAAGAGACAGGATCTTGTGCAATTTTTTGAATTTCAATAACTTTTGCTTCAGTGATGTTCATGGCTGCTGCAATTTCTAAAGCAGTTGGTTCTCTACCCAATAATTGCAACAAACTTCTAGAAACTTTAGTTAATTTGTTAATTGTTTCAACCATGTGAACTGGAATTCTAATAGTTCTTGCCTGATCAGCAATAGATCTAGTTATGGCTTGTCTAATCCACCATGTAGCATATGTTGAAAATTTAAACCCTTTGTCAGGATCAAATTTTTCAACTGCTTTCATTAGTCCCATATTGCCCTCTTGAACTAAATCTAAAAAAGACATTCCTCTTCCTAAATATTTTTTTGCAATACTAACAACTAGCCTTAAGTTCGCTGTAATTAATTTATCTGATGCTTCCTTTGCTTCTTCAGGTGTGCCTGTTCTTATTGTAAGAGCAAGCTCTTTTTCTTGATCTGCTGTTAAAAGATCAACCTTCCCAATTTCTTTTAAGTAAATTTTTACACTATCATCAGCACTTACTTCAACTTTTGTTTTTTTCGTGGATTTTGTTTCTTTTTTTGGTTTTTTTGAATTCTGATTTTCCTTTTCTGAATCTTTATCTAAATCAGTTATAACTTGATCAGAATCAACTGATAAAGCATCTTCTTTTTTAGGTTTGTTTAATGTTTTTTCTTTGTCTTGTTCGTTTTTTTTGCTCATAATTACTCCTTATCTTATTTTTTGAATTGCTTCTTTAATTAACTTTTCTAACTTTTCTTTTTCTGCAGGTGTTTTATTTAGTTTTAATTCATTTTTATAAAAATCAATTAATCCTAAGTAATAATTTTTTTCTAAAAACTTTAAGCCTTCATGATATTGTTGTTTTATTACATTTAAATCTAATGATTTTTGATTTAATTCATTTATTGAGTTTGCAATTTCATGAAGCTTTGGCAAGTTTTTATCTCTTGATATTTGAAAAATATCGTTTATTCTAATTTCTCTTTTCTCTTCATCATTTAATACCTTTTTTAAATATTCAAATATCTCTATTAAATTAATATCATTAAAATATTCTTTTTTAATTGCATTAATATCCGCAAAATCTATGTTATTAAGAAAAAATTTAGAAAGGACCAAAATGCTTGCTTCATATAATTGTTTATTTTCTTCTTTATCTTTTACTATGGTTTGATTGGTATTTTGAGTGTTGTTTTTGAATACATTTTCTTTATTTGCATATTCTTCAAAAGTAGCAAATATTGCTTTGGTTGAAAATTGAGAAATTTCAGAAATTTGTTTAACTGCAGATTCTTGTTCAATTGGATTTAAATTTTCTAAAATTTTTATCGCTTCTTTTGCAAACATTTCTTTTCCATAAGATGTTTCAATATTATGCTTATTTTTTATAATACGTAATTTATAATTTATTAAAGCATCAGCATTTTTTATAGCTTTGTTAAAAGCATCAACTCCAAAACTCGAAATATGTTCATCAGGATCTTTACCATCAGGTAAACTTATTACAAAAACTTCTAAACCACTTTGTTTTAATATGTCAATTGCAGAAAGTGCTGCATTTTGCCCCGCATTATCACCATCGAAACAAACATAAACTTTATCTGAATATTTTTTTATTTGCTTGCTTTGTTCTAATGTCAAAGCGGTTCCCATTGAAGCAACACAATTTAAAATATTATGTTTTGCAAGTGAAATTACATCCATATAACCTTCTACTAAGATTATGAAATCATTTTCTTTTTTGCCTTTTTTTCTAATTGAATTAATATTATACAGTGTTTTACTTTTATTGAATAAAAAATTATTGTTTGAATTTTTATATTTAGGTTGATGATCGTCTCTAATTGCTCTACCACCAAATCCAATTACACGAGATCTATAATCGATTATTGGTATAATTAATCTAAAAGCAAACATATCACCAAACTTTTGATTTAGTAATCCTGCTTTAATCATTGATTCATTTGAGTAGCCTTTTGATTCTAAATAATTTCTTAAATCTTCATACCCTGGCGAATAACCAAGTCCAAATTTTATCATCAATGGCTCGTTAATACCTCTTGATATTAAATATTTATATGCCAAACCATCTTTGTTTTTTAATAAATTATTGCTATAAAATCGTGCTGCTTCTTTATTAATTTCATATAATTTAGAATATTCACTTGTATCATTAGACATCGAATTTATTTTAGGCAATGGAATGTTATATTTTTCTGCAAGATATTTTAAAGCTTCTACATATGTAAAATTTTCTTTTTCCATTATAAAAGTAATAACATCGCCACCCTTACCACAACCAAAACAATGGTAATTTTGATCTTTAACAAAAATTTTAAAAGATGGTGTTTTTTCAGAATGAAAAGGACAGCAAGCTTCAAAACGGTCAGATCCATCTCTTCGCAAATTAACATAACCTTTAACTATATCAACAATATTAATTTGATTTTTTAAATCATCAACCCATGATTTACTAAACATTTCATTAAACCTCATTTTATAATTGTTTTACGCTTATTTATAATTTTAACATAACTCACGCTATACACATAATTAATATATAAATGAGCTTTTTTAAGATTTTTATTTTAAAATTGTGTCATTTTACTTAATTATTTGTATATAATAATAGATAAAATCAAATCATAATTTGTTTCAAAACCAATAACCTCACATTATACATATACGCAGAATAAAGATTAAAGTCCTACTCATTTTTTAAAATTATAAAAAATTCTCAATTATTTAAAATAATTTACACATATGAGTACATTAAAAACTTATCAACTTCATAATATAAATACAAAAATCTTTATTTCAAGCCCTATTTTTTATTGAAATATATAGCAACTCAAAAATAGTTTTATAATGTTTTTTTTTAAACAAGTTGATTAAAAGAATGTTGCAATAGATTTGACAATTCAATGCCAATTAATATATGATAATCTCACAGTTAAGAAAAAAGGTGGTGAGTTTATTGTCAACAGTTTATGTTAAAGAAAACGAAAGTTTAGATAGTGCTATACGTAGATGGAAAAAGAAATGTGCAAATGATGGTATAATTGGATATTTACGTAAAAAAGAAGCATATGAAAAACCAAGTGTACAAAGAAAGAAAAAAGCTGAAGCTGCTAGAAAAAGAATGTACAGATAGTAAAAACTAATTTAATAAAAAAATTAACTGACCAAAAATGGTCAGTTTTTTTATACAAAAAACAAATTAATTTATACTTACAAATGCATATAGGCATATATTTTAAATATATGAAACCTATTCAGTTCGTATGGATCTTACAATATCACGTTTTGCTGCCATTTGTGACGGAATTATACCTGCGATAAAGGTCAACACCATACTCAAAATCAACAAAATAAATGCATGCAAAGGATTTAATACTAAAATATTTGAGACATAAAATCTTGCTTTTAATCCAATGTTAATGAATGGAATTAATATATACGGAATAACAATACCGAGTAGACCAGAAAATAGCCCTATTAACCCTGTTTCAGTATTAAATACCCTAGCAATATCTTGTTTTCTTGCTCCTAAAGCCCTCATCATACCAATCTCTCTAGTTCTTTCATAAACTGAGTTTCCAGTAATTATTCCAATCATTATAGAAGATACAATTAAAGAAATGGATGCAAGAGCAAGCAAAACAATTGTCATTAAACTCATAACAGTTCTTATGTTTTGTATAAACATTTCAGACATATCGAAATGCTCAATTTGATCCCTTGGAAGTTTATCTTCATTATATTTTTCCAAATAACTAATAACCTCATTTTTAGTGTTAAAATTTGTTGCAAAAATTGAAATGAATTTTGGGTTTTTTATTGCCCCAATTCTTTGTAGTTCTGCAGTAGCTTTTAAGCCTCCACCAATAAGAGCAAGAGCATTACCATCTTCAAAGGTCTTTATTTCACCATTAATTTTATCTCTTACAACACTGGTAAATTTTGCTACTCTATATTTAGATTTTGAACTTTCTGGATCAATTGGTTTTGTACCAGGTAAAATAGCGGTATTATCATTTTTTATAGCATCAATTTGTGCTTTTGCTACCTCAGATTTAATGGATGTTTCATAAACATACTCTGCAAGTTCTGGAGTATAACATAAATGATTGCCAACTATACTTCCCATTGTTGGATTATTAGGATTAGGCTTTAAAATTCCAACAACTTTTAATTCTAAACTAGATTTATTATAACTTTCTTCTAATTTATCATCGTAGTTTGCAGGACTTACATAATAATCTTCATACTTAAAATAATAATCATTATTATTTATTAATTTAAAAGTTCCTAGTGATTCAAAAGTTTTTGAAATATCTCCATCAATTTTGATAGTTTTGATTTTTTTGGGCTTGTCAAGATCATCAATTGGGTTTCCATCTTCATCTAACAATATATTATTTTCCTTATCTATTTTTGGTTCATATAAAATATTACCATCATCATCTCGTTCATATACATCAAAACCAAAGTCTTCTAAGGCTGATATATCAATTGTGTTTTTATTATCTATAACAAGAACAATTTCATTCATTGATTCTGGATATTTACCTTCTATGACATTGTAGTAATCTTCAATATATTTTTTGCTACCTACAAGTTGATGCCAATTATTAGTCTGTAATCCTTGTTCCCCCAAAACAGTTGTGCCAATATTTAATGCTCCAGTTGCATTAGGGGTTTTACTAACATCCACATATGTAAGATTACCTAAATCATCTTTTGTTTTTGTTATTAAATTAAATTGATTTCCATGTAAAACATTTATTGAATCATATAAATTTGGATCTAACTTTAAGACATAATCTAAATATTCTTCACTTAAATTATTTAATCCAAATGAACCAAGCAATTTTGTTAATATTTCTCCTATATCAGCATTAGATGAACTATTATCATCTAAATATATCGTACCACTGTATTCGGAAGGCCTTTCTTCATTACCTTCAATTCCTGAAAACATTTTAGTGAAGTCTTCATACTTCATGGTGTACTCATATACAGAAACAGGCACCGAGGCTAAAACATTTTTTTGCATTTTTTCTATATATTGTTGGTAGCCCCACGATAAAGCCATTACTAGCGCTAAGCTTATTATTCCAATGCTTCCTGCAAAAGTAGTTAAAATTGTTCTTCTTTTTTTTGAGTTAAGGTTTTTTAGACTCAGTGTAATGGCAGTTTTGTATTTCATTGATGTTCCCTTAAATGGAACCACTACTGCGGCCTTGTCTTTTTTCTTTCTGTGTAATTTCTGTATAAATTTAGGTTTAGATTTTAATTTTTCCTCAGCTAATTTTTTATTGTCTGAAATCATATTGTTAATTTTATTTTTCAGATCTTCAATTATATTTTGATTTTCATTGTAAATATCGCTGTCTTCTTTTTCATTTTGAAGTTTGTTATTTGAATTTTCAATTTCATTTAAATCTTTTAATTGTAATTTTAAAAGTTGATTCTTCTCCTCAGGTAAGATGTCCAATTCGTTAATTTCATCTATATCAGCCTTAATAGCGTCTACTTCATTAAAAGGATTTGAATCATCTGTAATTTCCCCATCTAACATTTTAATTATTCTAGTACTGTAAGTTTCCGCAAGAGTTTCATTGTGAGTAACCATGATAACAAGAGTTGTTTTGGAAATTTCTTTTAAAATTTCCATAACTTGAATACTAAGTTTTGCATCTAATGCTCCTGTTGGTTCATCTGCTAAAATGACATCAGGTTCATTTATCAAAGCTCTAGCGATTGCAACCCTTTGCATTTGTCCGCCAGACAATTGTGATGGAAGTTTATTGTATTGATTTGATAAGCCAACTTTATCTAAAACTTCTTTTGAGCGCTTTATCCTTTGAGCTTTGGTTACTCCTGCAAGGCTTAGTGTTAAAGCGACATTGTCTAATATGCTTAAATGAGGAATTAAATTATAGCTTTGAAAGACAAAGCCAACACTATTATTTCTGTAAGCATCCCAATGTTTATCTGAAAAATGTTTTGTAGATATTCCGCTAATTGTTACATTGCCTGATGTATATCTATCTAAACCACCAATAATATTCAAAAAAGTTGTTTTTCCGCACCCTGAAGGGCCTAAAATTGAAACGAATTCATTATTTCTAAAACATAAACTTATGTTCTTTAATGCTTCAACTTTGTATTCATCACTTTCGTAAATTTTTACAAGGTTTTTAACTCTTAACATATTTACTCCTAGTTGCTTAATAAAAAAATAATATGATAAATGTCAGTAAATGTCAAATTAAAACCAATCTGACAAAAAACTCAATATTAATAAAAATTGGTTTTAAAGCAGCAATTTAAAACTTTTTAATTAAACTTTTCAGATAATTGCTCCCCACCCAAAATATGAATGTGCAAATGAAACACTGATTGACATCCATGTTCACCTTTATTAATTACAATTCTAAATCCGTTTTGCAAATTTAATAAATCATTGCTTAAAACGCCTATTTTCTTTAAAATTTTTCCTAAAACTTCAGCATCATGATCACTCATAGATGTTATATCTTGAAAATGCAATTTCGGTATTGCTAAAAAATGTTTTTTTGCCATTGGACTAATGTCTTCTATTATGATCATATCATCATCTTCGTAAAGAAATTTAGAAGGGATTTCTTTGTTAACAATTTTGCAAAATATACAATTATCCATTTTTACCTCACATTTTTAGTTTAATTTTTTATCATATGATAATGTAATTATAACATTTTTTAAACATAAAACTAAATTTCTTCGCCAAGCAAACCATCTTTATATATTTTGTGACAAAAAACATTTGCAATATCTTTATTGGATTTTGCATAAACTTTTAAATAATTTCTACTGTGCCCTACTTTTAACTCATCTTCATTTTTTTCAAAAATAACTTCTTGAGTTGAACCAATATTTAAATTTAAATAATTTTCAATTAATTCTTTTTTTAGGTTTTTCATAACTTGCATTCTATAATTTAATATAGAAGTTGGCAGTGTTTTTAACATGGATGCTTTTGTTCCTTTTTTAGGTGAAAACTTAAATATATGTATATTAGAAAATTTAATATCTTTAATAAAATTGATTGTTTCGTTAAAATTGTTTTCTGTTTCCGATGGGTAACCGACAATAATATCGGTTGTAATACTAGCAGTTGGAAAATATTTTCTAATTAAAGCCACAGCATTTTTATAATCTGATGTTGTATACTTTCTGTTCATATCTTTTAAAACAGCGTCGGATCCACTTTGTAACGATAGATGAAAATGAGGACAAAAATTATTACAAGATTTTAGTGTTGATAATAATTCTTCATTTATCATTTCAACATAAAGAGAACCAAAACGAAATCTAGATTTTATCCTTGAAAGCTCTTTAATTAAATCATTAATAGATTCATTTGTATCTTTACCAAATGAAGCAATATTTATTCCAGTTACAACGATTTCAGATGAAAAACTTTCTATATACTTTGCTTCTTCAATAATATCTTCAATTTTTCTTGATCTAGACCTTCCTCTAACATATGGGATAATACAATATGAACAATAATTATTACATCCATCTTGAATTTTTAACAAAGCTCTCGTTTTGTCTAAAACATATGGTTTGGGAAACTTTTCATATATTATTGGTTCATCTTCTATGAATGTTCCGTTTTCAGAAAATTGTTTTATTAAATTAGATTTTCCATATGATCCCTTAATCAGATCAACTTTTTTATTAATAAAATTGTTTTTGTTTGCCTGCGAGGCACAACCAATAACAATAATTTTAGCTTTATCATTTAGACTTTTTGCTCTTTGAATTGCTTGCCTAGATTTTCTTTCAGCTTCGTTTGTCACCGCACATGTATTAATTATGTATATATCAGATTTATCAAGATTAAAACTTACATCAAATCCTTTTTCATAAAATGATGTTGCTAAACAACTTGCTTCATACTGATTTGTTTTACAGCCCAAACTAAAAATGCAAACCTTTTTTTTGCTCATAAATCACCACTATTTATACTCAAAAGTCAAACCTACCCACTCACCAATATTTTTTTCTAAAATTAAATTGAATCCTTCATTAAAATAACTATTAATAACTTTTTCTTTTCTCTCTAAAATAATTCCTGACAAAATAATTTTTGTTCCTTTTTTACAAACTTTTTTTAAGTTTTTTAACAGCTCTAAATTTAAATCAGCTGTCATATTTGATATTATCAAATCAAACTTTTCATTTACATTTGACAAAAAAGAACTTTGATATATTTTGCATTTAGATTGAACATCATTTTCAACAACATTTTCATTAGTATTTTGCAGTGCATTTATATCAACATCAATAAGGTGTATTTTATTTGCACCTAATTTTGCTGCTGCAATTCCTAATATTCCACTGCCTGTACCAACATCAAGCACCGTGAAGCCTATTTTAAGTTCTGACAATAAAAATAAAGCAATTTTTGTGCTTTCATGCTCACCAGTTCCAAAAGCAACGGAAGGATTAATGTATATTGGTATTTTAAAATATTCATATGAACTTTTTTCCCAAATTGGAATAATTTGAAATTTTCCTACATCTATAACTGAATAAAATTCTTTCCATTTTTTTAGCCAATCATAATCTATATAATCTTTTATTGAAATTACATAATCATCTTGTTTTATATTAAAATTTTCTAATATGTTTTTTAGTTCATTAATTTTTTCAGTAATTACTTTATTTTCCAAAATTATTTTGACAGTTGGAAACTCTTGATAACTAGACAATGCTTTTTCATCAATATAATCCCAATTAATTTTAGATTTTGTCACATCAATAAAATCTTTTTTATCAATTACTGAATACAAAAAAATATTTGCTAAATACAAAGCATCATATAAAACTTCAATATTTTCACCTTTAAATTCAATTGTTATTTCAGATAGCATACATCTATTTTAAAAATTTAATATTTACATACATCATTAATTAAAATATCAATTTTTAGAAATTTGATTTTCAATCTTTTGATATTTTTCTACATTTTCATATTGTGCAGAATCAAGTATTGACAATGAATCTTTTAGTGCTTTTTTCTGCTTAGTATTTAAGTTTTTAGGAATATCAACCTTAATGTTTATATATAAATCCCCATATGATTTCTTGCGTAAATCTTTAATTCCATATCCTTTTACTTTTAATCTTACTCCATCTTGTGTTCCTTGTGGAATGTTAATTTTAACACGTTTTGTTAAAGTTGGAATTTCTACTGAACCACCTAAAATTGCTAAAGAAACCTTAATTGGTAAATCCATAAACAAATTATTGCCTTCACGTCTAAATAATTTATGAGGACTAACTTTGAAAATTAATATTAAGTTGCCATTTTCGCCACCATTAAATCCAGCATTACCTTCACCTCTTACAGTAAGCATTTGATTGTTATCAATACCAGCTGGAATGTTTACATTAACACTTCTTTGTTTTCTAATACGTCCTCTTCCAGAACAAACAGTACATTGATCTGTAATGATTTTTCCAGTTCCATTACACATATCACAAGTTCTTTCAGTTCTCATGACACCAAGCATAGTCCTTTGATCAACAGTGATTCTACCTTTACCGCCACATTGAGTACATGTTTTAAAAGCAGTTCCATTTTTTGCTCCAGTTCCCTTACATGCAACACAATTTTCGACTCTTGAAAACTTAATCTCTTTTGATATTCCAAACGCTGCTTCTTCAAATGAAAGATTAATTATAAACTCAATGTCATCTCCCATTCTGGCTGCATTTGCTCTGCTATCATGACCACTTCCACCAAAATTTGAAAAAAGATCACCAAAAATATCGGCGAAACCACCAAAATTGCCAAATCCACCGCTAAATCCTTGATTAGGATCAAATTGAGGCCCATCTTCAGAACCAAATTGATCATATTTTGCTTTTTTATCTGCATCAGATAAAACGCTATAAGCGTGTTGAATTTCTTGGAACTTTTCTTTTGCTTGTTTTTTCTTTTCTTCAGTGTCATTTGCATAAACATCAGGATGCCACTGTTTAGCAAGCTTTCTATAAGCTGACTTAATTTCATCTTGAGTGGCATTTTTGTCTACGCCTAAAATTTTATAATAATCTTTTTGTGCCATAATTTTTATATTATCCTTAGTAGTTTTTTATTTAGTTTTTGCAAATAGAAGTAGCCAAATATAAACTTGGCTACATCTATAATTATTAAGTTTTATTAAACTTTATTGAACATCTTCAGGATCAACATTTATTGTTGTGCCATCATCAAATTTTGTTCCTGTATCTCCACCATTTTCATCATTTGATGTTGCATCTTGATATAACTTTGTAAAAATAGGATTAGATACTTGAGATAATTTTTCTGTAATTTTTTGAACATCTTCAACAGTTTCAGCCTTGGCAAGTTCTTCTTTTGCTTCTTTTGAGGCATCTTTAAGTGTAGTTTTGTCTTCTTCAGTTAATTTATCTCCACTTTCTACTAAAGATTTATCAATTGCCAATATTAATTGTTCACAAGCATTTTTCATATCAATTAATTCTTTCTTTTTCTTATCTTCTTCAGCGAATTGTTCTGCTTCTTTAACAGCTTTATCAATATCGCTTTCAGACAAATTGCTTGAAGCAGTTATAACAATATTAGCTTTTTTATTTGTACCTTTATCAAGTGCGGTGACAGAAACAATACCATTTTCATCAATTTCAAAAGTAACTTCGATTTGTGGTACACCTCTCATTGCTGGTGGAATACCTGTTAATTCAAATCTACCTAGTGTTTTATTATCAGCAGCCATTGCTCTTTCGCCTTGTAAAACATGAATATCAACAGCTGGTTGATTGTCAGCAGCAGTAGAGAATATTTGAGATTTTTTAGTTGGAATCGTTGTATTTCTTTCAATTAGTTTTGTAAAAACTCCACCTAAAGTTTCAATACCTAAAGACAACGGAGTAACATCAAGTAGTAAAATGTCTTTAACATCTCCTGCTAAAACACCACCTTGAATTGCAGCACCTAATGCAACACATTCATCTGGATTAATTCCTTTATATGGTGCCTTACCCATTAAAGATTCAACAGCATCAACAACAGCAGGTATTCTTGTAGATCCACCTACTAGTATAACTCTATCTATATCATCTGTTTTTAATTTAGCATCTTTTAGAGCTTGACGAACAGGACCTAAAGTAGATTTTATTAATTCTGCAGTCATATCATTAAACTTTGCCCTTGTTAAATCTTTATCAAAATGCAATGGGCCATTTGCTCCTGCTGTAATAAATGGCAAGTTAATATTTGCTTTCATTAAAGTAGATAGCTCAATTTTTGCTTTTTCTGCTGCTTCTCTAACTCTTTGCATAGCCATTTTATCTTTCGAAAGATCTATTCCATTGTCATTTTTAAATTCTTGTACAACCCAATCCATGATTTTTTCATCAAAATCATCGCCACCAAGTTTTGTGTTTCCATTAGTTGAAAGAACTTCAATAACACCATCACCAATATCTAATATTGACACATCAAAAGTTCCGCCACCCAAATCATATACTAATATTTTTTGAGAATCTTTGTTCATGCCATATGCAAAAGCAGCGGCAGTTGGCTCATTGATAATTCTAAGCACTTCCAGTCCTGCAATAGTTCCAGCATCTTTTGTTGCTTGTCTTTGACTGTCTGAAAAATATGCTGGTACAGTAATAACTGCTTGCGTTACTTTTGAACCTAAATATGTTTCAGCATCAGTTTTTAATTTTTGTAAAATCATTGCAGAAATTTCTGGCGCTGTATAAGTTTTATCATCTATTTTAACCTTATGGTCAGTACCCATTTCTCTTTTTATTGACATAACTGTGTGTTCTGGATTTACTATTGCTTGCCTTTTTGCAACTTGACCAACTAAACGTTCACCATCTTTCGTAAATGCAACAACAGATGGTGTAGTTCTTGAACCTTCAGCATTTGGTATTACGACAGGTTCTCCACCTTCCATTACAGCTACACATGAATTTGTAGTTCCTAAATCAATTCCTATAATTTTTGACATAACATTTATCTCCTTTTAATTTATTTTATAATTTATTTCAAATAATAATAAGTATTATAGT
Organism: Clostridiales bacterium; assembly: GCA_012841525.1. Lineage (GTDB taxonomy): Bacteria > Bacillota > Clostridia > Christensenellales > DTU072 > JAAZJD01. Next base: position 68,688 of record DUUO01000005.1, on the reverse strand, counting down.
TTGCAATATTAAATAATAATCAGTTTCTAGACCCCTACTTTAACCATAGAATATCTAATTACTTTTCCATTTCTTGTATATCCTTTTTGCAATACATCAAGGATTTTGTTTTTATTTTCACATTCTTCTTGCATAACGGCATTATGATAATTTGGATCAAACTCTTCTCCTATACAAACAATTTCTTTAACTTTATACTTTTCTAAAGTAGAAAGTAATTGTTTTTTTATCAAATTAACTCCTTCTTTAACATTGTCATCGCTATCTCCAATCATTTCTAATGCAACATCAATTGTATCTAAAGTTTGTATTACTGAAAATAAAACATTGGTTTCCCCGTCTTCTTTCGCTTCCTCAACTGCTTTTAAGTTTCTTTTTTTATAATTTTCAAACTCTGCTTGAACTCTTTGTGCTGCATGCTTATATTCATCAGCAGTTTTTTGTGCCATTTCTAGTAATTGTTCTACACTATAATCAGTTTTTTCTACATTATCTTCAACTGTTATTTCTTGCATTTCAGTTTTTTTTGATTTTTTTTCTTTGTTTTCAGCCATTTATAATCTCTCAGCATAATGTCGTTTGAATTTAACTATCAGTAGCTAGCAACATTATATTTATATGAATTTTAATTATTTCTATTCAATTTCATCAAAAGTATCACCGATATATGATAAAACAGATATAACTTTTGCATAATCCATTCTTTTTGGGCCAATGACACCTGCTTTTCCCACTTCTTCACCATCGACTAAAATTTTTGCAACAATTACTGCGCAATTATCGACCAGGCCAGTCTCATCTTTACCGATTTTAACGGAAAACTCAATATCATTAACATCATTTACAGATAATATATCAATTAAATCGCTTTTTTTATTAATAACATTTATCAAATGTCTTGCTGTTTCTAAAGATGCGTCAGGATAATCTAAAATCTTAGATACACCCTCAACATATATTGCATCTTCTTTAGCAGTATAATTTTCTAACATGTCCATAACTGTTTGAATTAATTCAGAAAATCTTTCAAGCTCTTTGTCTATTAAAACTGGTGTTTTTTCCAAATCTTTTAATTTCAAATTTTGGAATATCCTATTCAATATTAGTGTTGCATCTTTTATATAGCCTTCCTCAATTGGATGATTCAATTTGATAATATTATCTTTTAACACTCCATTATCTGTAATTATAATAACTAAAACTGCATCTTCTATTGGTACAAGCTTTATTTCTCTAATAAGTATTTCGTTATAATTATTAATGACAATAACAGAAGTATAATTTGTAACATCGGAAATAATTTTTGCAGTTGTTCTTACAATATCTTCAATTTTGTTAAATCCAGATTTAAATGCATTTTCTATTAATTGTTTGTCCTTATAATGTAAAGTTTTTTTATCAACAAAATTTTCTACATAAAATTTATAAGCAAGTACAGTTGGTATTCTCCCAGAAGAAGCATGAGGTTGAACTAAATAACCCAAATCTTCAAGAGAAGACATTTCTGAACGAATTGTAGCAGAACATAAATCTTTAAAGTATTTTCTTTGTATCTCTCCTGAAGAAACTGGAGTAGGATTTTTAAGATATTCCTCTACAATTACTTTAATTGCTTTTATTTTACGATCAGATAAATTCTTTTTCATTTTCTTTCCCTTGTTTTTAGCAAACATTATTTGCGACTGTTAGCAGTCATGTTGTTCAACTGCTAAATTTATTATATCATACAAAATATTAATGTCAACAAAATATTAAAAGAATGTCAACAAAATATTAAAAGAAAATTAAAAATCTAATAATTCCACTAAAATAGAATTTTCAAAAATTAAATACTGTGATTTTATCCTTATATATGTATCACTAATGTCTAAATATTTTATAAGTTTTTTTATTTTGTTTGAATATTTATCAAAAAAATTAATATTAAAAAGATTTTGATATTGAGTTAAATCCAATCCTTCTTCTAATCTTAAAGATAACATAATAAACTCATTTTCCATTTCTTTTATAGATAATTCCTCTTTCTCTTTTTGATAATCAAGAGATTTTGAATTTGAATATCTAATATTTCCAATTTTACTGCAAGCAGATGAGCCTAGTCCTAAATAGTCCATATACTTCCAATATATTAAATTATGTTTGCTTTCATATCCTGATAATGAAAAATTACTTACTTCATATCTGCTAAAATTATATTCTTTTAATAAGTTATAAGTAAAATTATAAAAATCGGCAAGTTTATCTTCATCTGCAACCTTTAATCCCCTATCTATCATAAATTTTAATTTTGACTGTTTTGGTACTTCTAACATATATACCGAAATGTGCTTAACATATTTAGATACAGTATCAATAAAATATTTTATATCATCTTTTGTTTGATATGGTATTCCAAGCATTAAATCACACGATAAATTATCAAAATATTTAGAATGTTCATCTAAACATTTTATTGCCATATCTTTCGAATGTATTCTTCCAATACTTGTTAATGATTTATCATTTAATGATTGAACACCAACTGAAGCACGATTAACTCCTAAGTTTTTTAAAAATTCTGGATTAAGACCTGCCCCTGGATTAATTTCAACAGTAAATTCATTTAATGCTAAATTAAAATTATTGTATATGCAATCATATATTTCATAAAAATCTTGTTTAGTTATTGTATTTGGTGTTCCACCACCAAAATATAAAGTGTTTATTTTTCTATCAATCAATAAATTTTTTACATTATTGATTTCATTTTTTAATTTTTTAACATAAAATTGAACTTTTTCATTTGAAATAGGCTGTGAAAAGAAATCGCAGTAATAACATTTTTTCAAACAAAAAGGAATATGCACATATATTCCTAATTCATCAATTAAATTTGAAGATTTTTTATTGTTCATTTATATCCTAAATTAAATCTAAAACAAAAATAAATATATAAACATTGTTTTCAACTAGCAATTTGATTATAAAATCTATAAATATTTATATATAATTATTTACCATCGTATTTGAGAATAGACATAAATGCTTCAGAAGGAATTTGAACAGAACCTACTTGTCTCATTCTTTTTTTACCTTCTTTTTGCTTTTCTAACAATTTTTTCTTTCTTGAAATATCGCCACCATAGCATTTTGCTAAAACATCTTTTCTCAATGCTTTTACAGTTTCTCTTGCAATAATTTTAGAGCCAATAGAAGCTTGAATCGGAATTTCAAACATTTGTCTAGGTATAGCATTTTTTAATTTTTCTGCAATTGAACGACCTCTTGCATAGGCAAAGTCTTTATGAACAATTAAAGATAATGCATCGCATACCTCTCCATTTAATAAAAAATCAAGTTTAACTAAATTATTTGGCTCATAGCCAATTATTTCGTAATCTAAGCTCGCATATCCTTTAGAACGTGATTTTAATATATCAAAAAAATCATAAATTATTTCAGATAAAGGTATTTTGTAGTCAAGTTTTACTCTAGATGCATCAATATATGTCATATTTAAATAATCGCCTCTTTTATCTTGACATAACTCCATAATGGCTCCTACATATTCTGGCGGTGTATATATATTTGCATTTACAACGGGCTCTAAAATTTGTTCAATTTCTGTAGGGTTTGGAAAATGAGTAGGATTATCTACAGTAATTTCTTTGCCATCAGTTTTTATCACTTTATAAACAACGCTAGGTGCTGTTGTTACAAGATCTAAATCGAACTCTCTTTCAAGTCTTTCAACAATAATTTCCATGTGTAATAAGCCTAAAAAACCGACTCTAAAACCAAAACCTAATGCTCCAGAACTTTCTGGCTCAAAAATCAATGATGCATCATTTAAATTCAATTTTTCCATTGCTTCTCTTAAATAATTATATTTACTTCCATCAGCTGGATAAATTCCTGCAAAGACCATTGGAGATGCTTTTTTATATCCAGGAAGTGGTTCTTTTGCTGGATTAATCACAGTTGTAATTGTATCGCCCACTGATGTATCTTTTACATTTTTTATACTTGCTGCAATATATCCAACATCTCCAGCATTTAAGCTTGCAACTGCCTGCATTGAAGGAGTGAAAATTCCAACTTCCGTACATTCAAATTCTTTTCCAGTTGAAAACATTTTAATTATATCGCCTTTTTTAATGCTTCCTTCCACTATTCTTACATTACAAATAGCACCTTTGAAATTATCATACATACTATCAAAGATTAATGCTTTTAAGGGTTTATTTTTGTCTCCTGTAGGTGGTGGGATTAGGTCAATAATTTTATCTAACAAATCAGTTATTCCGATTCCTTCTTTTGCACTAATTAACGATGCATCAGAGGCATCAAGCCCTATAACATCCTCTATTTCCTTTTTAACCAAATCAGGTTGTGCAGATGCAAGGTCAATTTTATTTATTACTGGAATAATTGTTAAATCATTTTCTAATGCTAAATAGACATTCGTTAAAGTTTGTGCTTCAATACCTTGAGAAGCATCAACTATCAAAATTGCTCCCTCACAAGCAGCAAGTGATCGTGAAACTTCATAAGTAAAATCAACATGACCTGGTGTATCTATTAAATTAAAAGTGTAGACTTTATTATCTTTTTTATATTGCATTGTTACTGGAGTAAGCTTTATGGTGATACCTCTTTCTCTTTCTAAATCCATACTATCCAAAACTTGATTTTTAAGCTCACGTTTATTAACTGCACCAGTAACTTCGATAATGCGATCAGCCAAAGTGCTTTTGCCATGATCGATATGTGCTATTATGCAAAAATTTCTAATTAATTCTTGTTTGTTCATAAGTAAAATTATTATATTTCCTTTTATTTATTAAATATTAACATATTAGCGGCTATATATACTAATATTTAATATGTATATGCGTTTATTGTTTATTTTTTTAATTAGTGAGTATTATTTTTGTCTTACACAAAATCAACATCAAATCAATTATATACAATTTTATTTAATTAGGTTTGACAAAAAAACACTAATTTTAAGGCTAATTTTTATTTTAATATGGTAAAACAACTGTTAAGGGTGTATAATCTATATAATTATATAAACTTAGGAGAGTTACAATGCGTATTTATGAAATTCCAATTGCACATAGAGGTTTACATAGTAAAGATGTTCCAGAAAATTCAATGCAAGCTTTTGAACTTGCTGTAGAGAAAGGCTTTAATATTGAAACTGATGTGCATCTTACAAAAGATGGTGAAGTTGTATGCTTTCATGATTTTTCACTAAAGCGTATGCTTGGTGGTATTAAAGGAGGTATTTCCTCTGTCACATTAAACGATTTAAAAACAGACGATAAATACAAACTGCCAAATGGAGAGACTATACCAACTCTCCAAGAATTATTAGAACTGGTAAATGGAAAAGTAGATATTTTAGTTGAGTTAAAATCAAAAAGTACTTTTACTTATGCTCTTGAAAGAAATACTTATAATGAAATAAAAGATTTAGATTGGATTTCAGTTCAGGCTTTTAATCCGATTTCAGTAATTTGGTTTCATAAAAATTATCCTCAAATTCAAAGAGGTGTATTAGATGCAGGCAGAATGAACTTTGGTTCAAAACTATTGCAAAAAATTGGCGGTGCTTTTTCTATGTTTGAAAAACATGGTTGTCATTTTCTTGCTTATAATATAAACCAAATAACTGACCCACAAGTTTCAAAAAACAAAGAACTCTTTAATTACAAACTTCTTTCATGGACAGTAGATACTCCTGAAAAAATGCAAAAAGCAAAAGATAACGGAGTTGATAACATTATATTTGAACACTTGGATATAGATGTATCTTCATACAAAAAATTACAACCAACAAACAAAGATGAAAAAGGAGAATAATTTATTATTCCCCTATCTAGTGACACTATAAAATAAAATTAAATAATCATTTTGAAAACTAACTAAAAAGTTAGTTTTTGTTTTTATAGTTTTCTATTGCATTTTTAATGGCTTCTTCTGCTAAAACTGAACAATGTATTTTTTGAGGAGGCATCCCTTCAAGCTCTTCAACAACTTCTGAATTTTTTATATCTAATGCTTCATTTATGTTTTTGCCAATAATCATTTTTGTTGCCACAGAACTAGACGCGATCGCTGCCACACAACCAAATGTTTTAAAACTTGCATCAACAATTATATCGTCTTCTATTTTAAGAAATATTTGTAATATATCACCACACTTTGCATTACCTACTGTTCCCACAGCATTTGCATCTTTTAGCTCACCCATATTATGAGGGTTTTTAAATTCATTTAATATTTTTTCATTATACATTTTTATATCCTCTTTTTATATGATAGGAAAAATTTTCCTAATTTATTAACTGGTTATTTTTTATCACAATAATTGTTATATCTTAAAACAAATGCCATTTTAATCAAAACAATTTTAAGATTCTACATACAAAGGAGAAAGCATTCTTAATCTTTCCACTGCAATTTTCAATTGTTCATAAACATAGTCCATTTCTTCCATAGTTGTATCTTTACCCATAGAAAATCTAATAGAACTATGTGATAATTCATCTTTAACTCCTAATGCAGATATAACGTGGGAAGCTTCTAGTGAACCTGATGCACAAGCAGAGCCGCTACTTACGGCTATACCTGCTAAATCAAGCATCATCAATAGACTTTCGCCTTCAATAAATTCAAAACTAATATTAATATTACCTGGTAATCTATTTGTTTTATGCCCATTCAAATAAGTATGTGGTATATTGGTCAATACTTTATCTATAAATGCATCTCTTATTTTAATTTTTTTCAAATTAATATTTTCTCTATCTTTTGCACATAGCTCCAAGGCTTTTGCCATACCTACAATTAATTCAACTGGAGTTGTCCCAGAACGTTCACCCCTTTCTTGATGACCTCCAGCAATTAATGGCTCTATCTTAACGCCAGAACGCTTATATAATGCTCCTACTCCCTTTGGCCCATAAAATTTGTGAGCAGAAAAGGACATTAAATCTATATTTAAATCATTTACATCTATCTTTTGTGTATCAATGGCTTGAACTGCATCGGTATGAAACAATACACCTTCTTTTTTACATATTTCACCGATTTCTTTTATTGGCTGTATTGTTCCAATTTCATTATTTGCAAACATAACACTTACTAGAATTGTATTATCGTTAATTGAATTTTTAAGTTGTTCAATATCAATTACCCCATATTTATCAACATCTAAATAGGTTATTGAAACGCCTTCTTTTTCAAGCATTGCACAAGGCTCTAAAACAGCAGGATGTTCAATTTTAGAAGTAATAATATGTTTTGTTTTTTGTTTTGAATTATGTGCAACTCCTTTTATTGCCCAGTTATCGCTTTCAGTACCACCAGAAGTAAAAAATATTTCGCTTGGCAGAGCATTAAATTGTGAAGCAATGCTATTTCTTGCTTCATTTACATACTTTAATGCTTCACGACCAAAGTAATGAAGAGAAGATGAATTACCATATATTTCACCCATAAATTTATTCATTTCTAAAATGACTTCTTTATCTACTTTTGTAGTAGCTGAATTATCTAAATATATTTGCATTATTTTTACCTTCAAAAATTTTATATATTAAATACACCATTATATAGTGGAAACTTTTCTGCAAGTTTTTTAACTCTTAATTTAGTATTATCTATCGCTTCCTCTTTGTTTTTTATGATATCGGCAATACATTCGCCAATTTCGACCATTTCATCTGTACCCATACCTCTTGTTGTAACGCTAGGTGTTCCAATTCTTAAACCATTAGGATTAAAAGGACTAGCATCGTCAAATGGTATAGTATTCTTATTAGTTGTAATATTAACAAGATCCAACAAATATTCTAATTCTTTTCCTGTAACACCTGTTCCTCTTAAATCAAGCAATATTAAGTGATTGTCAGTTCCATTTGAGAAAAGTTTAATACCATTGTCAATTAAAGTTTTTGCTAAAGTTTTTGCGTTTTTCACTACATTTTTTTGATATTCAATGAATTCAGGTTTTAATGCTTCATTAAGAGCCACTGCTTTAGCAGCAATAATATGCATAAGTGGACCACCTTGAGCACCAGGAAATACCGCTTTATTTATTTTTTTAATAATCTCTTCATCATTTGTTAAGATTATTCCACCCCTTGGACCTCTTAATGTTTTATGTGTTGTAGTTGTAACAACATGAGCATAAGGAACTGGACTTTGATGAAGACCAGCAGCAACTAAACCCGCAATATGAGCCATATCAACCATTAAATATGCTCCGACTTCATCGGCAATTTCTCTAAATTTTGCAAAATCAATTTCTCTAGGATATGCACTCGCACCTGCAATAATCATTTTTACATTATTTTCTTTGGCAAGTCTTCTTACCTCATCATAATCAATATAGCAATCCTTATTTACACCATATGGAATAATTTCATATAAAATACCACTAAAATTGACTGGGCTACCGTGAGTTAAGTGTCCACCATGACTTAAGTTCATTCCTAAAACTTTGTCACCAGGATTCAAAAGTGCTAAATACACCTCAAAATTAACATTACTACCTGAATGGCCTTGAACATTTGCAAATTTAGCATTAAATAGTTTTTTTGCACGTTCAATTGCAAGATTTTCAACTTCGTCAATAAATTCGCAACCACCATAATATCTTTTTCCAGGGTAGCCTTCAGCATATTTATTTGTTAAATGTGTTCCAGCAGCAATCATTACTGGCTCTGAAACAAAATTTTCACTAGCGATTAACTCAATATTATTTTCTTGCCTATTTAATTCTTTTACTAACGAGCAATAGAGCTGCTCATCAGCAGTTTTAATAATTGTTAGATCAATCATTATTATTTTACCTGTTAGATGTTTTCGTCAATTAGACTTGATAAATCAGCATAACTTCTCATTCCTGAAAATTTATGAACTGCTTCGCCATTTTTGAATAAAATAAGAGTTGGAACTGCACTGATTTTATATTCATATGCCAAGTCATTATTTTTATCAATATCAATTTTTGCAATAACAGCTTTTCCTTCGTATTCACTGGCTAATTTTTCCAATGTTGGTGCAAGCATTCTACAAGGTCCACACCATGTTGCAAAAAAATCTACTAAAACAACATCATTGTTTTGCACTAAATTGGTTAATTCATTTTTTCCATTAATTTCTTTCATAATAAACCTCTTTAAAAAATATTTTTTATTAAAATAAAACTAAAATCTATACATTTTTACAAACAATTATTATATTAATTTTAATCCAAATCGCGTATTATTTCAATCATTTTAGGCGTAAAATTAGATTTGTTCCTAATGATTTTATCAATAATGAATATCATTATAAAACTTAACACCAAGCTTAAAAAGCTTATTAATAATGAAAGCCATAGTTTTAATTTGGAAGAAGCAAACAATGCAATGCCAAAAATAATTAAAGGAACAATATAAACTAATAGAGAAGCAGTTATGACGGCTTTATTTGACATCATTACTTTTACTTTATCACCTTCTTTTGCATTGATAGTATTTTTAATTTTTAATTCAACATAGTTTTGTTCTCTAGGCTTCAAGCACATATTACAATTTTCACATGCTGTTCGCCTATCAAACCTAACAGTTGCAAAATTTGATTTTGATACTTTATATACTACCCCTATTTCTTCCATAACATTATGACTTTTGAATAATAAGTTTAACATACGCCTTATCCAAGGCTAATTAACTCGTTTTTTTATATCCTAAATTAATTTTTATTTTTTATTACCAAAGAAAGTTCTTCAATTTGTTTAGCATCAACTTCACTTGGTGCATCTGACATTAGGCATTGTGCATTTTGATTTTTAGGGAAGGCAATAACATCTTTAATATTATCAGTTTTACTAATTAACATAACTAATCTATCTAGCCCAAAAGCCAAACCACCGTGTGGTGGAACGCCATAATTGAAAGCATTAACAAAAAATCCAAAACGAGATTTTATTTGTTCATCTGTTAATCCAATTCTTGCAAACATTTTTTGTTGCAATTCTCTGGAGTGTATTCTGATTGAGCCACCACCTGCCTCTTGGCCGTTAATAACCAAGTCATAGGCTTTTGATCTTACCTTTAATGGGTTTTTGTCCAAATATTTTAAATCTTTTTCTAATGGACTTGTAAATGGATGATGCATAGCAACCAATCTATTTTCTTCTTCATTAAATTCAAATAAAGGAAAATCAACAACCCAAAGAAAAGAATATTCATTTTTATCAATCAAATTCAACTTATTTGCTGCAGCAATTCTGACAGCACCTAATGCATTACAGACAACTTGATCATTATCTGCAACAATTAAAATTAAATCTCCTTTTTTTGCATCAAAACTGTTAATAATTTCATTTAGTTTTTCATCTGTAAAGTGTTTTGCAATTGATGAAGATATACCATCTTCTTTTAGAGCAATGCTAAATAAACCTTTTGCTTTATATTCCATGGCAATTCTTTGCAACTCATCAATTTCTTTTCTAGTAAAGTTTGCAGCACCTTTTACACAAATGCCTCGTACGCTATGACCTTTTTCCGTATTATTTTTAAATAACTTAAATTCTGTTTCTTTCACCAAATGTGTTATATCGCTAATAAACATTTCAAATCTAGTATCGGGCTTATCACTACCGTAAATATTCATTGCGTCTTTATATGTTATTCTTTTAAATTTTGATTTGAGATTTAAGTTCAAAGTTTTATTAAAAATTTCTTTAATCAACCCTTCAGTTACTTTGATAATGTCATTTACATCATTTACAAAACTCATTTCAATGTCAATTTGAGTAAATTCTGGCTGTCTATTTGCTCTTAAATCTTCATCTCTAAAACATTTTGCAATTTGATAATATCTATCATATCCAGCAATCATTAGTAACTGTTTATATAATTGTGGTGATTGTGGTAACGCATAAAAGCTGCCAGGATTCACTCTACTTGGTACTAGATAATCTCTTGCACCCTCTGGTGTGGATTTTCCTAAAAATGGCGTTTCTATATGCAAAAAGCCATGTTTTGACATATAATTATGGACAATATTAGTTATTTGATTTCTCAATATTAATATTTTTTGTAATTCCGCTCTTCTCAAATCTAAATATCTATATTTTAAACGCATATTTTCATTTACATTAGCATCACCAATATTAAAAGGTGTGGTATCTGCTTTTGATAAAATTTTTAATTCATTTACGATTATTTCAATTTCACCAGTTTTTAAATTAGGATTAATGTTTTCTTTACCACGTGCTTGGACAGTTCCTTTTACTGCAATTACAAACTCATTTCTAATATGAGAGGCTTTTTCAAAAAGCGTTTTATTGCTTGCTTCTAAAAAGGATAGTTGTACTACTCCACTTCTATCTCTTAAATCAATAAACATGATACTGCCAAGATTTCTATATTTTGAAACAAAACCCATTGCAGTAACATTTTTTCCTAAATCTTTTAATGAAAAATCTCCACAAAGTTTAGTTCTTTTATAGTTACCTAAAAATTCTTCCATTATAATCTCACACTTAATGTTGTTTAGATTTAACCTAGTGGTTAGCAACATCATTATTAATGTATTATATAATTAAATTCAAATTAACATACAAATTTAAAATTTATTTTGTTATATATTCTATATGAATGAATTATTGTTTTTTTATATTTTTACCCTTATAGTCTATTTATTATTTTTTATGAAGCTAATAATTTCATTTATAGTTCCCGTAAAATCAGAATCATTTAACATTGATTTTAGTGTATATATTCCATTTTTCACTTCATCTTCGCCAATTACAATAACATAATTAAATTTTTGCTTATTTGCATATTTCATTTGTGCTTTTACACTTTTTGTTAAAAGATTAATGTCAGTTGCAATATTGTTTGCTCTAAGAGTATTTGCCAGTAAATAAGAAGGCATTTTTTCATTTTCAGAAACATCAATTATATAGACTTGAGAGTTTTCCTTTTCACCAACAAACAAAGATAATTGTTCCATTACCATAATTAGACGCTCTAAACCAAGTCCAAATCCTACACAAGGTGTTTTATTTCCACCAATTTCTGACACTAAATTGTTATACCTTCCACCACCGCAAACTGTGCTTTGTGCACCAAGTGAAGGCGAAATAAATTCAAAAACGGTACCAGTGTAGTAATCTAAACCTCTAACTATTTTTTTATCGTCAATATAATCAATTCCACATTTCTCTAACGCATTATATAAACTTTGCTTATGGTTTTTACAATCTTCACATAGATAGTCAGAAATTTTAGGAGCATGCTGATTTATATTAGAACATCCAAGCTCTTTACAATCTAAAATTCTGATTGGATTTTTGTCTAATCTTTCTTTACACAAACTGCAAAGAGAATCAAGATTTTTATGGTAAAATTCTTTTAGTGCTTTGTTATAGTCAATTCTACATTTTGAACATCCAATATTATTGATATGTAATCTTACATCAGAAATCCCAAGCGACTTGAAAAAGTGATACCCTAGCATAATAACTTCTAAATCAGCAATGTAGCTATCACTACCAAATATTTCAACGCCAAATTGATGATGTTCTCTAAGTCGGCCAGATTGTGGTCTTTCATAACGAAAAACTGGAGTTATATAATACATTTTGGCAGGATTATATACATTAAAAATACTGTTTTCAATATATGACCTGACAACTGAGGCAGTACCTTCAGGTTTTAGCGTAATACTCCTTTTGCCCTTGTCTTCAAATGTATACATTTCTTTATTTACAATATCAGTTGTTTCACCAATTCCTCGTTGAAACAATTCAGTTGCCTCAAATGTTGGCGTCCTTATTTCAAGAAATCCAAATAATTTAGTAATTTCTCTAATTTTCCCTTCTAAATAATGCCATTTATAAGCTTCTTGCGGAAGCATATCTTTAGTGCCTTTTTGTATTCGAATCATATATATATTCCTTTTCTTTATTTCATTAAATAAAAAGTTAGTTATATAAATAATGTTTATAATTATGTAGCTATAGCAACATTATATTATATATTTTTTTAAGTTTTGTTCCTTAAGTGATTTATCAGTGTGTTTTACAACAAAATCATAATCAACTACTACATCAACTTCATTTTCTAAATTGCCAGCATTATAGCTAACCTCTTCAAGCAACATCTCCATAATTGCATGAAGACGTCTTGCTCCGATATTTTCTCTGTTAATATTTTCCCAATATGCTAGTTTGGCAATTTCTCTTAATGCATCATCTGTAAAAGTTAAATTAACTTTATCTACCTTTAATAAATGTTTATATTGTAATGTAATTGCATTGTCTGGCTCTTTCAATATCTTGAAAAAATCATCTTCAGATAAGCTATCAAGTTCTACATGTATTGGGAAACGTCCTTGTAGCTCTGGAATCAAGTCGCTTATTTTTGATACATGAAAAGCTCCTGCAGCAATAAACAACATATAATCCGTTCTAACATTTCCGTATTTTGTAGAAACAGTACTGCCTTCAACTATTGGTAAAATGTCTCTTTGAACACCTTCACGAGATACATCTGGACCAGAAAAACTACCTTTTGAAGCAATTTTGTCTAATTCATCAATGAAAATAATTCCATGTTCCTCTGCTCTTGTTAATGCCTCTTGAGTTATAGTTTCTTCATCAATTAATTTATCTGCTTCTTCGTCAGTAAAAAACTTTAATGCTTCAGCAACAGACATACTTCTTTTTTTGTATTGTTTAGGAAGCATTTTTGACATAAACTCAGATAAATTTGTTTCATTTCCCCCAAGTGGTCCAAGCTGTAAACCTTGTGGCTGGACTGGAATTTCAAGCTCTAAATTTACATGATCCAATTTTCCTTCACGTAATTCTTTTAAAAGTTGTTCTCTAATTTCTGCATCACTCTTGTCACGGCAATTTTTTTTCCTTGCAGGTAATAATGCCTCAACAAGTTTCTTTTCAGCTAATAATTTAGCTTTTGGCTTCATTTCAGTTATTTTTTCCTCTTTTACTAATCTCATTGAAACTTCAACTAAATCTCTGATCATTGATTCAACGTCTCTTCCAACATAACCTACTTCTGTAAATTTTGTAGCTTCAACTTTAACAAAAGGAGCATTTACAAGCATAGAAAGACGCCTTGCTATTTCAGTTTTACCAACACCAGTTGGTCCTTTCATAATAATGTTTTTTGGTGTTATTTCAGCTCTAATTTCTTTAGGAAGTGAAGATCTTCTATAACGATTTCTAAGTGCAATTGCTACCGCCTTTTTTGCTTTATCTTGCCCAATAATATACCTATCTAAGCTTTCAACAATTTGTTTAGGAGTAAATTCCATATTAACCTCCAATCTTTTCTATAGTTAAATTATCATTTGTATAAATACATAACTGTGAGGCAATTTTCATAGATTCTCTCACTATTTCCTCAGCAGATAAATTAGTATTATTTTTCAAAGCAAGTGCTGCTGAAAGCGCATAATTGCCGCCACTTCCAATTGCACATACTCCTATCTCTGGATCAACAACCTCACCAGTTCCACTGATAATTAACATAGTATCTTTGTTTGCAGCAATCATCATTGCTTCTAGTTTTCTAGATTTATCCATTCTCCATTGATCAGCAAGTTCAACTGCAGCTCGCATTAAATTTCCATTATATTTTTGAAGCATTTCTTCAAATTTTTCGCTTAATGCAAAAGCATCACTAACTGAGCCTGCAAAACCAAAAATTACTTCATCATTAAACAAGCGCTTTACTTTTACAGCATTGCTTTTTAATACTGTATTTTGATTCATTGTTACTTGGCCGTCACCGCCAATTACAGTAACTCCATCTTTTTTTACAGCACATATAGTTGTTCCTTCTAGATTAAACATATTCACCTCAAATAAGATATTAAATATATTTTATTAACTTTTATTATATCATAACCTACAAGATAATTCTTATATTTTCTCATAGTGAAAATCCAAATTAACTGCAGTGACTAATAGTATAAACAAAAAATATTTATTATATTAACTTTAAGTTTTATTTTAGTAAAACTATATCATCGTTAATTTTTTGTTCGAAAATTTGTTTACTTAGTAACTCAATTGCTCTTTTAGAATATTCTAATTTTCTAGCTTTTTTGTCTTTTGTTTTAATTTTCGTTATAAACAAATCAAATATTGCTGGCATAGGCTGAAAATCGCCTTTATAATTTGCCACATAATTTACTAGTGCTCCAGATATTGTATCTAAAGAAAGATCAATTGATGGCAATTGATTAATATGTTTTGCCATATTAATTCCTGCAATAATTCCTGTTAAAGCACTTTCCATATAACCCTCAACACCTAAAATTTGTCCAGCAAAAAAGATACTTGGATTGTTTTTAACACTGAGATTTATATTAATATTTCCTGGAGAATTAATGTAAATGTTTTTATGCATAACTCCATATCTTACAAAAACAGCATTTTTTAATGCAGGAATTAAACCAAATACCCTACGTTGTTCTTTAAACGTTAAGTTTGTTTGAAATCCAACTAGATTATATAATTCATCATAGTTGTCTTCTTTTCTCAATTGAACAATTGCCCAAGGCTTTTCTAAAACTTGCTCATAAAAACCAACAGGTCTTAACGGGCCAAACCTCAATGAATCAACACCTTTTCTTGCCATTTCTTCAATTGGCATACATGCAGAAAAAATTTCTTTTTTTTCAAAATCTTTTAATATAACTTTTTTAGCACTAATTAATTCATTGCAAAAAATATAATATTCATCTTTATTTAACGGACAATTAATATAGTCATCGCCACCTTTATTATATCTTGAACCATAAAATGCTTTTGAAAAATCAATTGAATCTTTTGTTATTATAGGTGAAACAGCATCATAAAAATAAAGTTTTTTTATATCTAATAAATTTATTATAGCCTCACATATAGCATTACTAGATAACGGTCCAGTGGCTATTATATCTAAAGGTTTAATTTCTTTAACTTCTTCTCTTATTAAATTAAAATTTTTAAAACTTTTTAATTTTTTTTCAATAAATTTTGAAAACTCTTCTCTATCTACAGCAAGAGCATTTCCTGCTGGAACCTTAGCATTAAATGCTGCTTGTATTACAAGCGAATTTAACATGGACATCTCTTTTTTTAATAATCCTTGTGCTGTAGAAATATCTTCGCTTTTCAAGCTGTTAGAACATACAAGCTCTGCAAGATTTGAAGTTTTATGTATTGGTGTATTTAAAACTGGACGCATTTCGTACATATCAACTTCAATTCCTCTAATGAGAAGCTGATATGCTGCTTCAACGCCAGCAAGTCCACCACCTATAACTCTAACTTTCATTTGAAACTCAAAAATAAAATTAATTTATTGCTTATTGTTATTAGGAATTATTCTATGTTTGCATGTACCTTTTGTGCAAATGTAGACTTCTCCATTTTTTGTATTACTTATAGTCATTAAGCTGTTGCATTTAGGACACAAAATAGGAGCAGGTTTATTCCATGATGCAAATTCACAGTCTGGATAATTATTGCAGCCATAAAAAATCTTTCCAGCACGAGTTCTTTTTTTAACAATATCTCCGCCACAATCTGGACATACACCAACAATTTCATCAATGCTTTTTATGTTTTTGCATTTAGGATAGTTTGGACAGGCTAAAAATTTGCCATATCGCCCTTCTTTTATCACCATTAGTGCTCCACATTTATCACAAGTTACATCTGAAACTTCATCTTCAATATGAATTTTATTTGTATTATTTGCTAAATTTACATCATTAATAAATTTGGGATAAAAATCATGCAAAACATCTTGCCAAACTAGTCCTTGTTCAATTGTATCTAATTGATCTTCAACTTTTGCAGTAAAGTTTATATCAACTATGTCAGCAAAATGTTCTTCCATAAATTTATTTACCAATTCACCAAGTTGTGTTGGTTTTAATGTTCGTTTTTCTTTTTCCATATACTTTCTATTGAGTAACACAGAAATTACAGTTGCATATGTTGATGGTCTACCAATTTTATTTTCTTCCATAGCTTTTATTAGAGATGCTTCTGTATATCTTGCAGGAGGTTGAGTGAATTTTTGTTCCTTGTTTGTTTTTTTCAATAAAAACTCATCACCGACTTTTAATTTTGATAAATCATTTTTAGATTCAAAATTTTCTTCATTTTTTTCTTGATTATCTGAATATACTGCTAAATGCCCATTAAAAATAATTTCTTTATCAGATAATTTAAATAAATGTTTAGAAATTTCACTTTCAGCTAATATGTCAATATTTAACACATTGAATCTTGCTGCAGCCATCTGGCTTGCTAGATATCTTTCATATATGAGTTTATAAAGCCTATATTGTTGATTAGTAACTTTATCTTTTATACTTTCTGGAGTAACATCTAAAAAAATAGGTCTTATTGCTTCGTGAGCATCTTGAGCAGAACTTTTGTTTTTGTATATATTTGCTTTTGTTGGAACATAATCATTTCCATATTTTTCAGAAATAAATTTTCTTGTTTCCATTTGAAAATCTGCTGATATTCTTACACTATCAGTTCTTATATATGTTACCAAAGCAATATGTCCTAAGCCTTCAATATCAAAGCCTTCATAAAGTTGTTGTGCAACTCTCATAACCGTTGATGAAGACATTCCAAGCTTTATAGATGCATCTTGTTGCATCGTACTTGTTGAAAATGGAGCAAAAGGTTTTTGAAGTGTTTGAGATTTTTTAATATTTACAATATTCCATTTCGAATTTTTACACTCATTTTCAATCTTATCTGCTTCGTCTTTGTTCGTTACTTTAATTTTTTTTGTTGGTGAGCCGTGATATGCACATTTTAGAGTGTTTTTTGAATTATCATATAAAAAAGCAAAAATTTGCCAATATTCTTCTGGCTTGAATTTCTCTATTTCATGTTCTCTTTCAACAATCATTTTCAAAACTGCTGATTGTACTCTTCCGCCAGACAGCCTAGATTTAATTTTCTTTGACAAAATTGGACTAACCTTATATCCAACTAATCTATCAATTACACGTCTTGCTTGCTGTGCATTTACTAAATTCATATTAATATTTTTTGGTGATTCAATTGCTTTAGTAACCGACCTTTTTGAAATTTCGTCAAAAGAAATACGATTTTTTTGATCTAAAATATCTAAATAACTCGCAATATGCCATCCTATTGCTTCACCTTCTCTGTCTGGGTCAGTTGCAATATATATTTCGCTTGCTTGTTTAGACAAATCCTTAAATTGATTTAAAAGTTCCTTCTTCTTATTATCAGTAAAAGTATACTCTGGTTTAAAATTGTTTTTTACATCAATACCAAGCGATCTTTTAGGTAAATCACAAACATGCCCACCAGATGCAACAACTTTATATTCTGGGCCTAAATATTTTTGAATTGTTTTTGCCTTTGAAGGCGACTCTACTATAATTAATTTCATCTTTATCAAAATCAAAGTATTATTTAATAACTTTATTCATTCTCCTTGTCTTCTTCAATATTATTTTTAATTTTCTCTTTTTCTTTTTGTTCTACTTTTTCAGCCTTTCGTTGCTTTCTCTCCAATGCTAATGCTGAAAAATAAACATTAATTTTTGCGGCGAAAAGCTTTAAATTATTAGTGATTTTTTTTGTTTGAAACTTAACATGATCTACATATTTCATTTCAATTGGTTTTATTACAGAAAGCTTTTTAGATATTAAAATATCATATAACACAACAATATAATATATTACGAATAGCAAATTAAATGAACCTATTACATACATTATTGGTGTTTTTGAATAGTCAATATGTATTATACCAGATGCATCATAACCTACTATCAAATGAACATATGAAAGGTTAATATATGCAGTCAATGTGTAAAGTAGAAAAACAAAATACAATCTCTTATCATTATATAACACTGCTCCAATAAAAATAGCAGGTAGTAATAAAATTAAAGCTTCTGGTGTCATACGATTTAAAAAAGTCCAAGCCATTATACTAAATCCAGATGTTAAAATTATCAATTGAAGTCTATTTTTCGATTTTACATATAAAATAGCAACAATAATTAGTAAAAAGATCACAAACAAAATAGAAACTAGTGTTGACTGTGATGTTATTTCAACAAAATTGTTTTTAAGTAAGCCTTGGAAATTGAACGCATTTAGTGTATAAACATTTTTCCCTTTTACTATTGAAATAAAATGAGAAAATGCATGCATTGCTTGTCCTTTTCTTATAAAATCAAGAGAAAACGGCAATGTGATTAAATAAAAAATAAAGAAAAATCCAATAAATAACGCTATTGAAAGTACACTTTCCTTTGTTTTTCTATCTCTGATACTAAAAGCAATATAAACCCCTGCATATAAAATAAAAGCAGGAATAAACAATAATGCTGCAACAGAAGTCATACATGATAAAAAGTACATTGTACTAGATAACATATAATTTTTTTCTAACATAAATAAAAATGCTGCAACAAGTGTGAATGAAGCAAAGCTTGCGGTTATACTCCATCCAGCTCCTGATGATAAGAACATAACAGGCATTAAAGAATAACATAAAGACATAATTAAAGCAGATGCATTTCCTTGTCTTTTTGCCATCATATGATAAATTAATAAAACCGTTCCAACATCAGCAAAAATTGCAAATAATTTTAACAAGCTAACAGTGATAATCTCTGCTGAAGCTGCGGATGTGTTCCCAATAACCCCTGCTAAAGATGCTAGATAAAGAGGAATCGGTAAAAATGTAGATGATAAATTGTTTTTAAGAAAATACACTGTCCCATGTTTGGCAATCCATTGTCCTTGATATGCAAGTTGCTCAAGATTAAAACCAAATAAACTTTCAGTAATGCTTTTTTGTGCTGCAAGACCAGATTGTATAGCAAGAATTAGCACTCTAATAAGCAAAGTAATAGAAATTAACATAACTGGTGCCACAGCTTTGTTATTTTGTAGTGTATTATAAAATTTGTTTTTGCTTTTTTTTGTTTCAAAAGCCAAATCTCTAGATTTTAATATATAAACAATATAACCTATAACAAAAATTGATAGACATCCCAATACAATATATACAATATTATCGACTGATGCTCTTCCAAATATTGTGGATTTTAAATTATATAAATAAGCACCTTCAGCTTTTGCAACAGTCTCTGGAACTTTTTCCATCTTGAGATTATTCAATGTTGCACTACCTTTGACAGGCATATCTTTGGTTCCAAGTGCAATTTTTAAGTTATATACCCTACTGCGATCAGATTTAAAATAAAATACTACTGGATCTTTAGGATCTGTTTTTCGTTCAACACCCCAATGGTTGGTCCTTTTTTCATGAGTTACATTAAAATTAGGATCTTCTTCAAATCCAATAAAAAGTCCAATAGAATATAAAGGATTTTCGGTTGTTCCTTCTAATGGCTCACTTATTTCATAATTATATGACACTTTGTAATATGCATTTGGTTTTAATTTTATTTCTTGTGAAGCATAAGCATAACCATCAACGTTCATGGTTAAACCATTTTCTGCAAAACTAAAAATGCTGTTTTCAGACTTTCCAGAATAAACTAAATTCCAATCTTTTTTTGCTTCATCAAGATTTTCATATGCAAACATATTGTCAGAATTTGCAACTTTTAATAAATCAGTTTTGGCGCATCCTGACAAAACTGACAATGATGTTATAATGATGACTATCAAAACTATTGTAAATAACAACCACTTTTTTTTCATATTTTCCTTTCAAAAAAATAACACAAATTAGACGTGCATATGCACGCCTAACTTATAATATTAGATAAAATAAATCTATTTTGCTTGTTTAACACGTGCAGCTTTACCTGTACGACCTCTTAAATAATAAAGTTTTGCTCTTCTTACTTTTCCTTTTCTTATAACTTCAATGTTTGCTATTTTAGGGCTGTGTAATGGAAACGTTCTTTCAACACCTATACCGAAAGAAATACGTCTAACAGTAAATGTTTCACTGATACCAGAATTTCTCCTTGCAATAACAGTACCTTCAAATGCTTGAAGTCTTTCTCTTGTTCCTTCAACAACACTTACATATACTTTAACAGTATCACCCACATTAAATTCAGGAACATTTTCTTTTAAATAATCTTTTTCAATTGCTTCTAAAATATTCATAGTTTACCTCCGTGTTAATAAACATACAATTTTAGGATTTTCAATTGTAGAGGTTTATCACAAATTCTTGTTTATAATATCAAATATTAATTTTGTTTACAAGCATTTAATATATATAATATAAAATATTAATAAAAAAATCAAAATAAAAATTATTAATAATCTTAGCATCAAAATCAACGATAATATCAGTATTATATCAACAATGATCTCAGGATTAAAATCAACGATAATATCGGTATTATATCAACAATGATCTCAGGATTAAAATCAACAATAATCTCGATATTAAAATCAACTTAATTGCGGTTTTATATTAATGAAAAATGACATATATTTTGTTAAATAAAATTATACAAAGTTTTTAATAAATGTATTTCTGTGTATTGGGCATTTACCATATTTTTTTAGCATTTTAACATGAGCTTTTGTTCCATAACCTTTGTGTTTTTCAAAACCATATTCTGGATAAATTTTCGCATATTCGATCATTTTCAAATCTCTTTCCACTTTTGCAATTATGGATGCACATGCAATAGCATAGCTTTTCATATCACCTTTAATAATTGACTTAGATGGAATGTCAATATCAAGCGATACAGCATCTATTAACACGATATCAGGAAATGGATTAATACCTTTTAGGCATTCTTTCATTGCTAGTTTGGTAGCCTCTAATATGTTAATTTTGTCAATTATTTTTTCTGATATAAAAACAGTTTTATAATATATCGAAGTTTCAATCAGTTGTTTATAAACATGTAATCTCTTTTTTGGTGATAGTTTTTTGCTATCATTTACGCCGTCAATAATATTAGAAAAATCAGGGATACAAGCACATGCTACAACTGGTCCTGCAAGCGGACCTCTTCCAGCTTCATCAATTCCACAAACAAGTTTGTTTTTCAAATCATCAGTTAAATCTATAAATTCTAACATATTATAACCCATGCTAATTTTATTTAATTTTCTAATGTTTTATATATCATCAAATTCTATATCGTCTAAACAAACCAAACCCAAACGACCACTTCTAAAATCTCCAATAATAATTTTAGCCGTTCTCTCTTTATCAATTTTATCTTCCTTTAATATAGCACCTCTTGATATTGCAATTGCATTAAAGATTTCATCTATTGTCATATCATTAATATTGATGTTATTGTACCTAGAAGTAAAATCATTTGGAAAATTTTTACTCATCAAAGATATAATTTTTTTTGACAATTCAACTTGATCAACAACTTCATCGCTAATACTTCCAATCATACCAAGCTTTAATGCTACATGTTGATCTTCAAAAGAAGGATATAAAACTCCAGGACTATCTATAAGATTGATGTTTTTATTTACACTAATAAATTGTTGCCCTTTAGTTGTTCCTGGCTTGTTTTGTCTTTTTGCTTTGTATTTACCTGCAATGTTATTAATTAAAGTTGATTTTCCACTATTTGGAATACCAACAACCATTGCACTAATTTTTACATTTGCACCCTTTCGTTTATATGATTCAATTTTATCTTTATTAATTTTAATTATTTCATCTAATAAATACTTTGTGTTATTTAATTTTAAGCTATTCATGTATAAACAATTAGAATTTGAAGAAGTAAAATAATTTTTCCACTTTTGTAAAGACTTTTGATTTACTAAATCAGATTTATTTAAAACATATAATGTTGGCTTCTGACTTAAAATTTCATCAAGTTCTGGATTAAGACTAGATTTAGGTGCCCTTGCATCAAGTAAATATATGACACTATCAACTCTTGAGAGCTCAGATTTGATTTCTCTCAATGCTTTTGTCATATGACCAGGAAACCATTGAATATGCATAACATTCTCCAAAAAATTATTTTAATAAATCAGGTCGATTTTTTTTAGTAATAATTTCACTTTGTTCTTTTCGCCATTTTTTTATTTCTTTATGATTGCCGCTGAGTAAAACCTCTGGAACTTTTAGTTTTTTATACTCTGCAGGTCTTGTATATTGAGGATATTCTAATAGATTGTTTTCAAAGCTTTCTTCTATTACAGAATTTTCATCACCTAAAACGGAATCAACATATCTAGAAATTGTATTAATTAAAACAAGCGAAGCATAATCTCCAGATGTTAAAATATAATCACCAATTGAAATCTCTAAATCAACATGCATATCTATAATTCTTTGGTCAATACCTTCATAAGCACCATTGATTAGCATAATTTTATCATATTTGTTGCTTAAATCCTTAACTACTTGCTGCGTTAAAATTTTCCCTTTTGGGGATAAATAAACTCTTAGAAATTCATGATTTGGGTCATTCTGGGTTATAGCATCATCTAAAGGTTGAGGCGTCATAAGCATGCCAGATCCCCCTCCAAAAATATAATCATCACATTTTTTATGCTTATCTTTAGAGTATTTTCTGATATCTATTACATCAATTTTTAGTTTTTTTTCTTCTAAAGCCTTGCCTATAATACTATGATTTAAGCTTGAATATATTTCTGTAAACAATGTTAAAACTATAAAATGCATTACTACTCCAAACAATTAATTATTAAAGACAAATATTTCACTTAAATAAATTATAATTGATGAATCCTTATAATTATTTATTATAAACAGCAATTTCTTGTAATATTGATTTAGACAAAACAATTTTTTTATCATCAAGTGAAATAATAACTTTATTTAAAAAAGGAAACATAAAATTTTCTTTACCTGATACAACAATTACATCATTTGCCTTACAATTGAATATGTCAGAAATATTGCCAACTTTTTCATCATCAATATATACATCTAAGCCAATTAAATCTACAATATAATGCCTATCTTTTCCTAATTTTGGTAAATTTGTTCTATCAACATAAAGTTCACCTCTTATAGACTCTGCATCATTTCTTGTGTTGATATCCAAAAAGGTTAAATATACATAATCATTAAAAATTCTAACATTAGAAATTTTTAATTTTTTAGAATCATACCAAACGTTATCAATTGTTTTAAATATATCGATATTATCCACCAAAGAAAAAACTTTAACCTCACCCTTTATTCCGTGAGGTTTTAAAGCAATTCCTATTAAAAGTTTTTCTTTGTTTAATATAGACATAACATATTTATTTCAATAATATTTTTACTATTTGTTAAATCAATTTTATATTATAAAAAACAAATAATTAATGATATTATCTTTCTTTTATGTAAATATCACATTTCTTATTATTATCTTTGTTTGCAGCCTTAACCAAGGTTTTTATTGCCTTAGCGGTTTTTCCGTGATATCCTATGACTTTTGCAATTTTATCCTTATCAACAAATACATCAATATTGCAAGAATAAGGGGTTTCAGATTCTACAATCTCATAGGAATCCTCACATGCAAGATTTTTCATAATAAAATCTAATAAATCAATCATTATAACCTCAATTATTCTTCTTTAGCCGCAGTCTCAGTTTCATTAGCAACACTCTCTTCTGTTGCTGCATTATTTGTTTTTTGACGAACTGTAGGCTCTAAAATACCTTCTTTTTCAAATAAAAACCTAACTCTATCTGAAGGTTGAGCACCTTTACTTAACCATTCTTTTGCTTTTTCATGGTCAATTTTTATTTCTTTTGGTTGAGATATAGGGTTATATGTTCCAATCAAATCAATATATTTCCCATCTCTAGGTTGACGTGAGTCAATCGCAACAATACGATAAAAAGGTTTTTTCTTTGCGCCCATTCTTGTTAATCTTAATTTTACTGCCATAATTTCTCCTTTTGATACACCATGTATCATGTTTAATTAATTTTATACTAAAATGGCATTTTAAATTTGCCACTTTGCACTTTTCGCATCATGTCTTTTGTCTGTTCAAATTGATTTAAGAGCTTATTTACTTCTTGAACACTAGTTCCACTACCAGAAGCAATTCTTTTTCTTCTAGATGCTTTAATAATTTGTGGATTAGTTCTTTCTTCTAAAGTCATAGATAATATAATTGCCTTAGTTTTTTCAATTTGTTTTTCATCAATATTTAAATTTGCTCCTTTGAGCTTTCCACTAATTCCTGGTATCATAGCAAGCATATCTTGAACACTTCCCATTTTACGCATATTTGAAATTTGCTCCAAATAATCATTTAAATCAAAAGATCTATTTTTAATTTTTTTAGCAAGCTTCAAGGCTTCTTCTTCAGTTATTGCCTCTTGTGCTTTTTCAATTAAGGTTAAGACATCTCCCATTCCAAGTATTCTTGATGCCATTCTTTCAGGGTGAAATGGTTCTATATCTCCCATTTTTTCACCAACACCAACATACTTTATTGGTTTTCCTGAAATGGCTTTTATAGATAAAGCTGCTCCACCTCTTGTGTCTCCATCTAATTTAGTTAAAATAACACCTGTAATATCTAATTCTTTATTGAAAGTTTGAGCAACAGTTACACTATCTTGTCCTAACATGCTATCAACCACTAATAAAATTTCAGTTGGATTGACTGCTTTTTTAATATTTTTAAGCTCAAGCATTAAAGTTTCATCGATGTGAAGCCTACCTGCAGTATCGATAATTACAACATCAAATAAATTTTTCTTAGCATATTCAATTGCATTTAATGCAATCTTTACGGGATCTATTTGCCCTTCTTGATACACCTCGGTTTTAACACTATCACCAACAATTTGAAGTTGTTTTATGGCAGCAGGTCTATATATATCACAAGCCACCAATAAAACTTTTTTATTGCTTTTTTTCAAAAGACTTGCAAGTTTACCACACATCGTAGTTTTGCCAGCACCTTGTAAACCACAAACCATATATACCGTTGGGGGTTTATCACTAACTTGCAACTTGCTGTGTTTACTTCCCATTAATTCAATGAGTTCATCGTTGACTATCTTTATCACTTGTTGAGTGCTGTTTAAACCTTTTAAAACATCTTGTCCAATTGCTTTTTCAGTAACATTATTTATAAATTGTTTAGTAACAGCAAAGTTTACATCAGCCTCAAGTAAAGCAATTCGGACTTCTCTCATTGCCTCTTTTAGTTCGAGCTGAGTAAGTCCAGTTTTGTTTTTCATTTTACTGAACACGTGATTTAATTTTTCTGATAAATTTTGAAATATTGCCATTTTTTCCCTTACATTTATTATTATATTTGTATTTTATAGCCAATAACATAAATTGTTTTTTAATTAAAGATATTTTTAGCTCATGTTAATAGTTCGAAACTATTATGGTCTTATATTTTATAAATCTATACATCATCCACTAAATTTGTATTTCAAATATAGCAATCTAAGATGATTTATGCATTATTTATATAGATTTATATAGTTAATTATATTTTGAATGTCATTAACTTCAATATCACTCAAACTAAGTTTTAAGTTTTCTAACATTTTTATAATGTTTTGAGTTTTCCCAAAAAGTTTTAATTTTTCTTCAAACTCGGTCAATTTTTTTGTGGCTCTGACAATTGTATCTCTTACGGCATTTCGTGAAATGTTTTTAATAGAAGAAATTTCTCCAAGAGATAGATTTTCATCATAGTACATACTAATTATTTCTGATTGATTTTTGGTTAACAATGATCCATAAAAATCATTTAACAAACCAATTTCCCAATTATATACAATAGACATAATTTTTCCTTAATATAACATGTTAAGTAGTTTCACTTAACACCTAAAATATATAGATAATATGGGTATTAGTCAAGCGTTTTTTATGAAAAAATAGCATCAACAAAATCTTTTGCGTCAAACGGAATCAAATCATCAATTTTTTCACCAACTCCAACATAAATTACAGGAATTTCTCTTTCAGATGCAATTGCCATTACAACGCCACCTTTTGCAGTGCCATCTAGTTTTGTTAAAATAATTCCATCAATTTCTATTGCTTCGTTAAATACATCTACTTGTGGAACTGCGTTTTGCCCTATTGTTGCATCTAATACAATATAATTTCTTTGATCGGCATCTGGCATTTCTCTCTCAATTACACGATTTATTTTTTTAAGTTCTTCCATTAAATTTTTCTTGTTATGTAATCTTCCTGCAGTATCTATTAAAACAACATCTGTATTTCTTGCTTTTGCAGAAGATAGTGCATCAAACACAACTGCTGCTGGATCGCTTCCTTCAGAATGTTGAATGATTCTAACTCCTGCTCTTTCTGCCCAAATTTCTAACTGTTCACTTGCAGCCGCTCTAAATGTATCAGCTGCTGCTAAAACAACGGATTTACCTTGATTAACAAAATATTTTGATAATTTACCTATCGCGGTGGTTTTACCAACACCATTAACTCCAACAATAAGTAAAATTAATGGATACTTATATTCAGGAATAATAAACTCAATATTTTCCACCATAATTCTCTTTAACTCATCTTTAGCATCTTCAGGTTTTGTTATTTTCTTTTCAAAACAAGCAGTTTTTAATTCAGATATAATCTCATCGGTTGCAACTGCTCCCATATCAGCAGAAATCAAAGTTAATTCGAGATTATCATAAAATTCATCATCTAGTTCTTTTGATTTAAATGTTTCAAAAAACGTGCGCGAAATTTTATCTTTTGTTTTTTTCAAACCATCTTTTATTTTATTAAATACGCCCATGCTTTCCTCCTGCTTAGCAATTAATCTTCAAAAGAAACTGTTTGTTTTGATAATTCAACAGCTTCTTCAAGCTCAACTTTTACTTGTTGACTTACACCTTTTTCTTGGCTAGTTATACCATATAAAACATCACATTGTTCCATTGTTGG
This sequence comes from Clostridiales bacterium, assembly GCA_012841525.1. Classification (GTDB taxonomy): domain Bacteria; phylum Bacillota; class Clostridia; order Christensenellales; family DTU072; genus JAAZJD01. Next base: position 40,758 of record DUUO01000005.1, on the reverse strand, counting down.
CTTTTTATGTGTCACTATAATAAATTGAGTATCATCAGAAAACTTTTTAAGATATTGTCCCAATAAATCAGAATTTGCTTCATCTAAAGCACTATCAATTTCATCTAAAACACAAAAAGGCATCGGATTTAATTTTATTATTGCAAATAGAATTGCAATAGAAATAAGACCTTTTTCACCACCAGATAATGAAATAATTGACGACAATTTACTTCCAGGTAACTGTGCTTTAATTTCAATTCCAGCTTCCAAAACATCAACATCAGGCTCCAATTCTAAATAAGCTTTGCCACCACCAAATAAACCTACAAACATTTCTTGAAAATATTCATTAATTTTTTGAAAGTTTTTAGAAAATTTTTCTGACATTTCTGCTGTTAAGTTTTTAATCATTTTAACCATATCTTTTTCTGCATCTAACAAGTCTTGATACTGTTGTTGCATTTCATCATGTCTTTTAAGAGTTTCTTCATATTCTTCATCTGCTAGTTCATTTACTGGACCTATTCTATCAATCTTATTATTAATGTTTTTAATTTCTTCACTTACTTTAGAAGAATCAATGCTTTCTATTACTGCTTTATCAACATCATTTTTTAGAAAATGTTCTGCTTGCGTATCTTCATATTGATAATTTTCCATAACCCTATCAGCCAACATTTCTAAAGATGAATTGATATTTAGTATTTCACTTTCAATAGTATATTTTCTTTTTTCTGATTTTGATTTAGAGTCATTATATTCATTTTTCAAATTATTAAGTTTAATGAATTTTTCATCTAATTTACTTTTATGTAAAGTTGCCTCTTTTATTTTCGCATCTATTTCTTCAAGCATCTTTTTGGATTCATCGCTAAAATTAGATGCATCAATATTGTTTTTAGCATTATTTAATTTTAATTTAGTTTCTTCTAAATTTTTTGATGATGTTTTAATTAGTTCTTGTGAAAAGTTAATGTCTTTTTCAAGTTGATTGATTTGATTTTCTAAATTGAATTTTTGAGTTTTTAAAGTTTGCTCGCTAATTTTTAAGTCATTAAATCTTGATTGTACATCATTTAATTCTTCTCTTACTTTAAATAGTTTATTTTTAACTTCATTTACAAAATCTTCAGGTGCAATTTCAGAATCACCAATTAGATCTAATTTTTCTTTTTCAGCAGCAATTATTTTTTCTAATTCTTTAATTCTAGCATAGCTTTGCTCTTTGCCTACAGTTAGACCTTTAATTTCATTTTCTAAATCACTATATAATGAAGCATTTTTTTCTTTTTCAGAAGTCTTAACAGCATGATCTTGTTTAATTTTTGCAATCCGAGCCTCTGAAACCTTAATACTATTAAATAGTAGTGAATTTATTGATTCTATCTCATTTTTCAGGTCCTTAAACCTTTCCAAATCTTTAGTTGTTGAATTTAGTTTTATTTGAATTTCTTTAAGCCTATTTTCACTTTGTAAAATCTTTCTAATTGCTCTACCAACACTTCCTCCTGTAATAGCACCACTTGGATGGAAGACTTCACCATCTAAAGAAACAAGCTTTACAAGATTATTATATTTTTTTGAAATTTTAATGCCATAAGATTTATCTTCGATAATTACAGTTCGGCCTAACAAATATTGAATTGCACTTTCATATTTAGGGTCAAAAGAGATTAAATCAGAAGCAATTCCTATTACTCCTTCTTCATTACAAATTCCACTATCAATATATCTCATGTCGGGCTTTTTCATTGCTGATAATGGCAAAAATGTAGCACGTCCACTTTTATCTTTTTTTAGAAAATCAATTAACTTAGAAGCATAATACTCATCTTCAACTATAATATTTTGAATTGCATTACCTAAAGCAAACTCGATTGCTATTGCTAAATCTTTATTAACTTTAATTAATTCACCAACTGTGCCATGATATAATTTTGCAAATTCTTTATCGATAGCTCCTTTTTGCATTATGGTTTGAACTGCAGCATCATATGAATCAAAATTTTCAATGCTGGCTTTAATTATTTTATGTTCAAACTCTAAATTAACTATTTGTTTTTCAATATCAGCAATTTTTTGTTTTGTTTTTTCTAATTCTAAGGCTTTAGATTCATATTCTTTTGTTTCTAAATTTAATTTATTTTCAAATTCATTTTGCAATGAATTTAACTCTATTAGTTCATTCTCATTTTGTTCAATTAGTTTCTTATAATCTTCTAGTTGTTTGTTTTTTTGATTAAACAAATCATTGCCACCGCTAACATCTGCTAAAAGCATACCTTTTTCCACTTCTAATGTTGCAACTGTTTTATCTATTTTTGATTTTTCGCGATCGCCTTCCAAAAGCATTGTGTTTGCTTGTTCGTGGGCTTTTTCAAGTGAACTAACCTCTTCTCTTTTCTTTAAATATTTTTGTTCCTCAGTTTTTATATCTAAATCAATTTTTTCTAAATTCTTGTTAAGATTTAAAATGTCTTCAGTTTTTTTGTTAATTTCTTTGTTTTTTACATCTAACAAGTCTGAATGAATTTTAATTGTTGCCTCTATTTCTTTGATTTTTTCTTCATGAGTTTGTATTTCTTGTGACAACAAGGCTTTTTCACCAATTGCCTTTTGTTCTGCTACGGCTATTTCTGTTCTTTTTTCTGCTAATTTATTTTGCATGATATCAGTATTTGTTCTATCAAGCATAGCATTATTAAGTTCTTTCGAAATATCTTCTAATTTGATTTCTATTTCGGTTAAATTCTTTTCAACTTTATTTAATTCTTCAGCTAGCTTTTTTTTCTCAATTTCTGATATCGATTTTTTGTCTATATAATTAAATATTTCAAGTATTTTCAAACGTTTTTTAAGATCTTTTACATCTTTTGCATTTTTGGCTTGCTTTTTTAATGGAGATAACTGTTTTTCGACTTCTAAAATGATATCATTCAATCTACTCATATTATCTCTTGCTCGAGCAAGCCTTCTCTCAGTATCTTCTTTTTGAGATTTTTGCAAAGAAATTCCAACTGCTTCTTCAAAAATCGCCCTTCTATTTATTGGTGACGATTCAAAGATTTTTGCAATTTGTCCTTGACCTACAATACTATAGCCATCTCGACCAATTCCACTATCTCTAAATAGATTAATTACATCTTTAAGTTTGTGTTTTTTCTGATTTATTAAATATTCTGAATTACCAGTTCTATCAAGCTTTCTTGTTATAACAACTTCATCATACTCAATAGGATATTTTCTGGGATTATTATTTAAATATATTGAAACTTCACAATAAGAAAAAGATTTTCTAGAAGCTGAGCCTTCAAAAATTAATTTTGACATATTTTCACAGCGTAACAAAGTTGGACGGCCTTCACCTAGAACAAACCTTATGGCATCAACAATATTTGATTTTCCGCAACCATTAGGCCCCACTATACCCGTATAATTAGTATCAAAAGTAATTTCAGTTTTATCTGGAAAAGATTTAAACCCTAAAAGCTCAAGTTTTTTTAGGTTAACATTTTCATTATTCATTTTTACGCTTTTTGCTTTTGAAGTCATCTTTTACCCTTGTTTAATTTTATCTATATAGTTAATGTTATTATTTATTTTTCAATTTTCGTTATTGTTTACTTTACATCTTTTTTATAAATTTATTAATTTTTTTGCTAATCAATTTAAGTTTTCAATTTTATTAATTGCTTCCTTTGAAGCCATTTGTTCTGCGCGTTTTTTTGTTCTGCCATAACCAGTACTTACTAACTTATTATTGATATATAACTCTGCTTTGAAACATGGTTCTATTTGCTCGCTTTGCTTATAATGAGAAAATTGCACGGTCTGTTTGGATGCTTGACATTTTTCTAACAAATAAGATTTATAGTCAGTAATAATCTTTTTGTTAAAATCAGTTTTTAATGAATTTTTGAGCAATTCCAATACAACATTTTTTGCAACATCATAATTGTTTGAATCTAAAAATACTGCACCAACAATTGCTTCACAAACATCTGAAATAATTGGTTTCCCTATTTCCAGCCCTTCAACGGCTTTTATATGGTTAACAAATTCAAAATCTTTAACGGCGTTAAATACAGCATCTTGATTTACTATATAAGCACGTATTTTTGACAAACGCCCTTCGTTTAAGTTTTTATAATGCGTAAACAAAAATTCTGAAACAGCAAAATTTAAAATAGAATCACCTAGAAACTCTAATCTCTCATATGATTTTATATCATTTTCATTTGCGTAAGAAGAATGTGTTAAAGCAACAACTAATAATTCACTATTAACAAATTTGTAATTAATTTCTTTTTCAATTTTTTTTATATCTTCTTTTTGCATAACTGTCTATATAAACACCATCATATTAATCATTATTTTTATTAAATTATCGCCGCATATTAAGTTATATCTCTACAATATTAAATTCAAACTGATAATTCTTTTGTTATTGCATCAACAATATTAGATAATATCAACTCTCTTGCTTGCAATATTGCATTTTTAAATGTTTTTGCTTTTGATGAACCATGAGTTTTTACAACAATTTTTTCAAGCCCTGCTAACACCGCTCCACCATAGTCGTTGTAATCTAACACTTTTTTCAAATCTTTAAATACGGGTTTTAGTAATAAATAACCAAGTTTCGCTCTTAATCCACCACCGCGTATTCCTCTTTCAATTAATTTTAACATTAATAGTGCTGTTCCTTCACTCGATTTTAATGCTATATTCCCATCAAAACCATCGGCTACGACAACATCAACATCACCACTTAAAATATATCGAGCTTCAATATTTCCTATAAAATTAATGTTATTGCATTCTTTTAAAAGTATATGAGTTTTGCGATATGTTTCAGTGCCTTTATCTTCTTCGGCTCCATTGTTTAACAATCCTACCCTAGGATTTGCTTTGTTAAAAACTGCTTTATAAAAAGCATTTCCAATCTTAGCAAATTGTAACATTGTCTCAGGTCTACTATCTAAATTAGCACCACAATCAACTAAAACAACCTTATTATCTTCAGCAGTTGGCAAAATTGGAACTAAAGCGGGCCTATTAACGTTTTGTATTCTTTTTATCAAAAATACAGCACCAGTAAGTACAGCACCAGTGCTACCTGCCGATATGAATGCATTGGCATTTCCATTTTTCAGATAATTTAATCCAACAACAATCGAACTGTCTTTTTTTGTCCTAATGGCAAAAGCTGGCGATTCATCGTTTGTAATAATTTCAGTTGAATGTAAAATTTCTATCCTTTCTCTATTAAATTGATATTTATTTAGTTCTTCCTTAATAATTTTTTTATCTCCAACTAAAACCAAATTAAAATCATCAAAAACTTTTAAAGCATCCACTGCTCCTTTGATAGCCTCAACTGGAGAATAGTCACCACCAAATGCATCTAATACAATTTTCATACTTTTTCCTTAATATTTAGCAAATTTAACACTAATTTATAAAATCTTAATGTTTTACTCAATATAATATACTAAAATATTATAACAAAATTAAAATGTTTTTTCTATAAAAAACATTATAAAAATAATTCTATTTAACTAACTACATTATGATTATTGTGTATAAAAGAACAACTAACTAAATTTTGATTATGATATATAAAACAAAAAAATTAAATTATTATTATGATATAAAAATAATAAATAACTACATTATGATTTTGGTATATAAAATAATAACTAAAAATCTTATCAGTTTTAGATAACACAGTGAAAATAATTTAATTTAATTTACATAAATCAATTTGCTTAAAAAAAAAGGAGTTAACTCCTTTTTATTTTTCCTCTTTTTCCTTTTTTACAACAACTTGCCTACCATTATAATATCCACAGTTAGAACAAACAGTGTGGCTTGGAATCAACTCTTTACACTGAGGACACTCAGATAAATTTGGAGCAGTAACTTTCCAATTAGCAAATCTTGTATTACTTCTTTGTTTTGAAACTTTATTTTTTGGAACTGCCATAGCTATCCTCCTATTTATTAAAAAAATTAATCTTTTCTTTTACAACTATACCATAATAGCAAAGCCATATTTATTTTGTCAAACAAATTAATATTAAGCAAATCAATATTATTAAATAAAATTATATTAAGACTAATTAATCAGTATCAACAATTATTTATTTAAATCACTTACTATTGCTTTTGTATCTCTTGCAATTAATAATTCTTCATTTGTTTTTATAACAAGTATTTTCACCTTGCTGTCATCAAGTTGTATTTCATAAATATCGCTATTATATCGTTTTACATTTTTGCAATTATCAATTTTTATTCCCAAGCATTCAAGACCATCAAAAATAAGTTTTTTGGCAAAACATGAATTTTCACCTATTCCTCCAGTTAATACAATAGCATCAAGTCCACCTAGTGCAACATAATAAGAAGCAATATATTTTTTAATTCTATATGCAAAAATATTTGCCGCCAAAATTGCCTTTTTGTCTCCAGCATTATAAAGTGAAGCAACATCTCTCAAATCACTATGGCCCGTTAACCCATAAAATCCGCACTCTTTGTTTAAATATTCTACTCCTCTAGCAGCAGACCAATCGTTTTGTTCGGATAAAAATGCAACAACTGAAGGATCAATATCACCGCTTCTAGTTCCCATTACTAAACCTTCAAGTGGTGTAAATCCCATGCTAGTATCTATACATTTACCATCTTTAACCGCTGCAATTGAACTTCCGTTTCCCAAATGACAAGTAATTATTTTTGATTTTTGGGGATTTCCAAGATATTTTAACGCCTCATTTGTAACAAATTTATGAGATGTTCCATGAAATCCATATTTTCTTATTTTATATTTTTCATAATCTTCATATTTAATTGCATACATATATGCATAATCAGGCATAGTTGCATGAAACACAGTATCAAAAACCAAAACATTTGGTTTATCTGGCATTAATGACAGACAACTCTCTATACAACTAATATGTGCTGGCATATGAAGCTCTGCAAAAGATATATTCTTTTTGCATTTATCTAACACATCTTCTGTAACATATACGCTAGAATCAAAATCACCACCACTATGAACAATTCTATGTCCTATCCCATATATTTCTGATAAATCATCAATTATCCCAGCATTTTTGTCTGTCATTGCTTCAATTAACATTGTAAAAGCATCATTATGATTTTTTGCGTTTCTATTTATTTCAATTTGTTTCCCCGTTTCTAAATTAATTTGTTTTAAATTCGAGCCTTTACTACCAATACGTTCCACTACCCCTTTACCAATAGTAAGCTCTGTTTCCATATTGATAAGCTGATATTTTAATGATGAACTTCCTGCGTTAATAACTAATATTTTCATATATTCCTCTCTTTTAATAATCTATTTGGAATTTTCAGCTTGAAGTGCTGTTATTGCAACAACTGAAACTATATCTGACACATCACAACCGCGTGATAAATCGTTTACAGGGAGTGCAAGTCCTTGACATATAGGACCTATTGCTTTTGCTCCAGCAAATCTTTCAGCAATTTTATAACCAATATTACCAGATTGTAAATCTGGGAAAATTAATATATTTGCTTTACCTGCGACTTTACTATTTGGTGCCTTCAAAGATGCTACTTCAGGAACAATAGCGGCATCTAATTGCAATTCACCATCGAAATCAAAATTAACATCTGTTTCTTCAAGAATTCTTGTTGCCAATTGAACTTTTTTTGCATTATCGTGCTTAGCACTGCCTTTAGTTGAAAATGAAAGCATAGCAACTTTAGGATCTTCAATTTCTGCAATTATTTTTCCACTTTCAACTGATGCAATAGCAATATCAACTAGTTGATTTGAATCTGGATTTGGTATTACAGCACAATCTGCAAAAACAAAGGTGCCATTATCACCATAAATCGTTCCTTCAGGGAAAACCATAATAAAACAAGAGGATATATTAATGATTCCTGGTTTTGATTTGATTATTTGAAAGGCAGGCCTTAATACATCACTAGTTGCATGTACACTTCCAGCAACAACTCCATCAGCATCATTGTTTTTTAACATTAGGCAAGCATAATACATTGGCGTTTTTGCCAATTCATAAGCAGCGTCTAAAGTTAAACCTTTTGCCTTTCTTAAATCGTATAATAAATTTGCATATTCTTTAAGTTTAGGTGAGGTTTCAGGCAAAATAATTTCAACACCATCTAATAAATTTTCTTCTGATTTTTTTAAGATTATATTTTTGTCACCGAGTAATGTGACTTTTGCTATTTTATGTGAATTTATAATTTCAGCTGCTCTTACAACTCTAGTTTCTTCTCCCTCAGGTAAAACAATATGTTTATAACATCCTTTCGCCCTTTCAATAATTTTATCAATTAATTTTGTCATTATTAGTATCCCTCCTTAAATTTAGTAGCATAAAACATTAAATTTTACACCATAACTTTGTTTTTAATATAATTATATTATATAATCTACTTAATAATAAGATACACTCCAACAAAATACTCTGCAAGTAAAATCAAGTTTTAATCGATTAATTAAAATTTTATCTTCATTTTTCAAAATTTAGAGGTTTAAAACATGAAAATTACAGCTATTATTTGTGAATATAATCCTTTAACAAATGGACATGTTAAGCACATAAATTATGCAAAAAAAGAAACTAATTGTGACGCTATTTTTTGTATAATGAGCGGGAGTTTTACTCAAAGGGGAGAAGCTGCTATTTTAGATAAATATATAAGAGCAGCACTTGCAGTTTTGAATGGTGCAGATATAGTTGTTGAATTACCTACCATTTTTGCTGTTTCTCCAGCAGATAATTTTGCAATGGGTGCAATGAGAATCATTTCACTTATCCCAGATATTACACATTTAAGCTTTGGGTCTGAATGCGGTGATATTGACAAACTAAATGAAGTTGCAAAAATTATATTTGAAGAACCTGAGGAATATAAAAACAAACTTCGAGAAAAATTAAATGAAGGTCTTTCTTTTCCAAAAGCAAGAGCAGAAGCATTTAAGTTTTATGTTAATGGCCAAAACTTAAATAAAGAACTAATAAGTATAATTGATGCACCAAATAATATACTTGCCATTTCGTATATAAATGCAGCAAGAAAATTAAATCTTGATATCAAATTTCACACTATTACAAGAACAAATAATTATGCTTCAGAAAATATTGAAGAACAACTTCCATCAGCTCTTGCAATTAGAAATGCTCTTTATAACAATAAAAAGCATTTAATAAAGCAAAATGTTCCAACAAATGTATACAATGCCTTGCTACAATATAAACCACGCTTGTTTGCTTTAGGTGATATAATATTATTTAAAATTAAATCATTAGAGGGTAAAGACTTTGCCAACTATTATGATGTGACTGGGGGCATACACAACCGTATAAAAATTGCCGCAGAAAATTCAAGTTCATATGAAGAACTCTTAGAAAAAAGCAAAAATAAAAATATTACTTTGTCTAGATTAAAAAGAATTTGCATTTATGCATTGTTGGATATAACAAAAGAATTATATAACGAAGTGCTTGATGCTCCTTCATATATTCAAATTCTTGCAATAAATAAAGACATGAAAGATGATTTGTTATCTTGCATGTCAAATTACACAAGCAATATATTAACTCGTTACTCGGATATTAATCGTGTAGACAAAAAACTTAGATCTTCAATAAAACTTGATTTTACTGCACAAGGTGTTTTAAATATTGCTAATAAAAACAATAAACTAGCAAGAAGTATGATAATTGTTGAAAGATAAAAATATTGCTAATAAAAAAACAACCATCAAAATGTATGATAGTTGTTGAAAGATAAAAATATTGCTAATAAATCTAATATATAAATTAATAAATTTGATAATAATTAATTTTTTATAGGTAGTCACTCCTTCTACGAGCATTACTTTCCTTTGCTTTTTTTATAATTTCTAAATTTTCTTCTAAAGCTTTTTCAGCAGAAGAAAGCAAAATGTCAATATCATCTGCTACATCTACTCTTATCCGTTTTTGATAATCTAAAGCTTGGCTTTTAATAACTGCCGCCTCATGTTCGGCTTCTTTTATAATTGCATTATTGCTTAAAATTTCATCAGCCTTTTTCTTTGCATCTGAAACTATATTCCTTGCACGTATTAAACTTTCTTCTTTAGTTTTTTCTGATGTGCTTACGATATATCTCGCTTCTCTGATAATATCTGGAATAGAGTTTCTTATATTTTCAATAATTGAATATATGGTGTCAGGATTAACAATAACACCATTGCCAATGAGCACTTTTCTTCCATCTCTTATTTCTTGTTCTAACTGCAAAAGTAAATCTTCAATATCCATAATACCTATACCTTTTATTTAATTTATTATATCAAAATGTTTCTAAAATTGAAATAGTGCCTTATATGTATGTTGTTTTAATTTTGACATAAAAATAATTTAAAAAATTAAAAAGATAGTTCAACATATAAAATATAAATCTCAACATATCAAATATGCTAAACTATTTTTTTGTTTTGTCATACTCCATCGATTTTCTTATAGATGTTGAGCTAATATCAATATCTTTTGCATAAAAAAACAATGTTTTTATGCCACCATTTTTTTCATTCCATTTTGCCATTTCTTCTTCATAATTAAAATCAGCATTATTCCTAACACCTCTAACAATAAATCGAATATTGTTATCATTACAGTAATCTATAGTCAATCCAGGATAATAATAAACATCAACATTTGAAAATTTTCTAACGAAATCTTTTATTATCAAAAGACGCTTTTTTAATGATAACATTGGAGTTTTATTGGGATTATTTAAGATAACCACATTAACTTTGCTAAATTCCTTTAATGCTTGTTCAACTAAAAATTCATGACCTTTTGTAAAAGGATCAAAGGTTCCTGGGATGACAACACTATGTCCAACCTTAATAATATCAATAGTTGAACCCCCATAAGACCTTGATTTATATAAATATAAACCAAATGGAATTTTATATTTTTTTTCTGTTTTTTCTCTTTCTATAACTATTGTTGTGTTTGCATCTATAATATTTGAATTTATTAAATGATTTAATATGTTATAATAATTTTTCATATCATACGGAGGATCAATAAAAATTAAAGAAACTTTTTCCTTTATAAGTGGCAATGATTTTTCATATGATCGTTCTAAAATTACATAATTATCGTCAATTTTTGAAAGATTTCGTTTCAATATAGATAATGATTTTCTCGAATTATCAACAAAATATGCTTTTTTCGCTCCACGAGATAAACTTTCAATACCAAGTGCCCCTGTTCCAGAAAATAAATCCAAGACAATGCTTCCTTTGCAATCTTGTTGAATCAAATTAAAAATGCTTTCCTTTACTCTATCTGTAGTAGGTCTTATGCTTCTATCTCGTAGAGTTTCAATTGTAAGATCTTTATATTTTCCTGATATAACTCTCAAAATATTTTCTCCAAACACATAAAATCATCTCTGTAATTTCATTTTATAAAATATACTACTTAGTATATTAACGTTATTAATATTTATTTTTATAAAACAAACTACTAATTATATATTAACATTTTTAATCAGTAATAACTTCATCCATTTCTATATCATGAGGCTCTGCAAAAGAACAATTTAAAAGATAATCACTAAAACAAATACCCATTTTGTATGTGCTAGGCTTTTTTGCAAGATATCTATCATAATATCCTGCACCTTTTCCTAATCTTTCTCTGTTATAAAAACCAAGCATTGGTAATATTGTTAAATCAGGAATAATATCAGATATTTCCCCATCAATTGGCTTTTTAATAGAATATTTGCCAATAGCATATGAAGTATTTTTATCAATTATATGGGTTTCCATGTCTTTTCCTGCAATAACTGGAACTAACACAGTTTTACCCCTTTCTAATGCATCATTAATAATTTTTTCAGTATTAACTTCTTTTTCAGTTGAAAGATATATAAAGATAGATTTGGCATTTAAATATTTAGAGGATAAAATAACTTTTAAAAATATAGACTCACTTTTTTTATCTTTGTTTTTTATATTTTTGCTTAAGTTATCTTTCCTTAGCCTAGTTTTGAACTGTCTTTTATCTGACATGTTATTTTTCAATAAATGGCTCTACTTTATTATCAATCAATAATTTGGAAACAAACTCATTATCTTCAACTTTAATTAAGATAGCGGCTTGATTTGAACCAATTTCAGAATATGAATATAAGTAAGAAATATCTACATTGTGGTCATTTAATAATTTTAAAACTTTATGCATTTCACCAGGTTTATCAGAAACTTTAAAACCAATTAATTCTGTAACAGTTGTATTAAAGCCATTTTCTTTTAAAACTTTTACCGCTTTCTCATTATCATTTGTAATAACACGCAAAATGCCATAATCAGTAGTATCTGCAATATACATGCCCTTGATATTGATATTTGCATCATACAAAACTTGTGCAAATTTGCATAGACGCCCTTTTCTATTTTCAAGAAATACTGCTATTTGTTCAACTTTCATATTTTCCTCATATAATAATGTTATTTGAATTTAACCTAATTGGTTATAACATTATTTGCTATTTTTTTAATATGTAAATAATATTATTTTCTATTATCTGTAATTCTATTTGCTTTACCTTCAAAGCGTTTTAAACTTCCATTTGAAACCAGCATAACTTTTGCTCTAATTCCAATTGCTGAAGATATGGCTGCATCTAATTTTTGAGTTAGTGCTTGAATAACCGTAATTTCATCAAATGCAATTTCGGGTCCTAATTCTACCTCTATGGTTAACTTATCTAAATTATTTTCTCTATCTACAGTAATATGGAAATGTGGACTTATACGATCGTCACATTTTAAAATGCAAGATTCAATTTGCGATGGAAATACATTAACCCCTCTAATAATTAACATATCGTCAGTACGTCCTTTAACTTTATCAAGCCTTAATGTTGTCCTACCACATTGACATTGACCAGGTATAATTCTACATAAGTCTCTTGTTCTATATCTTATAAGAGGCAATCCTTCTTTTGTTAATGTAGTAAAAACTAACTCACCTTCTTCTCCTATCGGTAATGGTTCTAAAGTATCAGGATCTATAATTTCTGGATAAAACATATCATCTTGAACATGACAACCATTTTGGAATTCACATTCCATAGCAACGCCAGGTCCTGAAATTTCTGACAAGCCGTAAATATCATACGCTTTAATTCCAAGTTCTTTTTCAATTGTAAGCCTCATTTCATTTGTCCAAGACTCTGCACCAAACACTCCATATTTCAAATTAAAATCGTCTTTGGTATATCCACATTTTTTAATTTCATCAATTAAGTGTAATGCATAAGAAGGAGTGCAACATAAAACTTCAGCTTTGAAATCTTTCAATAACATCAATTGTCTTGATGTATTACCCGATGAAACAGGCACAACCGTTGCTTCTAGATATTCTGCTCCATAATGCAAACCTAGACCACCAGTAAATAATCCATATCCATATGCAATATGAACAACTGTCCCTTTTCTAACACCAATGCCGTATAAACCTCTAGCACAACTTTTAGACCAGTTATCTATATCGTTTTTTGTGTATCCAACTACAGTTAATTTACCTGTTGTTCCAGAAGAGGCATGAAGTCTAATAATTTCATCTGATGGAACTGCAAACATACCAAATGGATAATTTTCTCTTAAATCACTTTTTAATGTAAACGGTAACTTTGATATATCTTCAATTCCATTTATATCTGAAGGCTTTAATCCAATTTCATCCATTTTTTTTCTGTATGGTAATACATTGTTATATACATGTTCTACAACATTTTTTAAGTTTTTTGATAAAATATTTTTTTTATCATTATATGACATACATTCAATTGTTTTGTCAAAATAGCTCATTATTTCCTCCAATTAAAGAATATTATTAAAAACCATATTAGTATCGTTTTCCAATTTCATATCCTTTATTAAAGGCTATTGTATTTGATTGATGAAATTGTGGTTTTACATACTTCAACATTGCTTTCAATCCTAAATCAAGATCAATTTTTTCTAAAGCACAAAAAATCCCAAGTAAAATTATGTTTACTGATTTTGGATTTTTTATTTCTTTTGCAATGCTAATTGCATCTATATCTAAAACACTATATGTTTTTTTCATGTGTTCAATTATATTACTTGGATATTTTTCTTTTCCTGAAATAACGGGCATTGGTAAAATTTCTTGATCGTTTACAATAATTTTTCCATTTTCTTTTAAATAATAAGACCATCTTAGTGCTTCAAGTTTTTCAAAAGCAATAATGTAGTCTGCATTTCCCTCTAAAACAGTTGGTGAATAAACATCATCGCCCATTCTTACATGAGTTACAACACTACCACCCCTTTGAGACATTCCGTGAATTTCATTTAGCTTACAGTCTAAGCCTGATAAAATAGCAATTTCTCCTAAAACTCTACTTGCTAAAAGTGTTCCTTGTCCACCAACACCAACAATTAAAATATCTAAATTCATATTACACCTCTTGTAAAATCGAATTAAATTTGCAAAGTTGTGTACAAACACCACAACCTACACATAATTCAGGATTAATTCTAACCCCATTATTTTCTAAATTTTCAATGGCAGGACAGCCAATTTGTAAACATGCCTTGCACTTCTTACATGTTTCTTGATTAACATAATAAGGTTTTGGATAGTTTCTATTCAATAAAGCACAAGGACGTCTTGCTATAATTACGGAGACTTCATCTTTTGATATAGCTTCTTTAACCGCGTTTTTAACTGCTAAAATATCATATGAGTCTACAACTAAAACATGTTCTACCCCACATGCTTTCAACAACATTTCTAAATCCAACTTGTATGTAGGTTCACCCTTAATATTTTTACCAGTTGTTGGATTATCTTGATGCCCTGTCATTCCAGTTGTAGAGTTATCTAAAATAATAATTGTAGAACTGCCATTGTTATAAACAGAGTTGATAACACCTGTAATTCCACTATGCACAAAGGTACTATCTCCTATAACAGCAACTAAATTTTTTGATTTTTCAGATTTTGCTTTATCAAAACCATGAGCCATACCAACACTTGCACCCATACAGACAACAGCATCAATTGCATTTAATGGATAATTAGCTGCAAGCGTATAACATCCGATATCCCCAGTAACTGTGCATTTTAATCTGTTTAGAGCATAAAAAACACTTCTATGAGGACAGCCTGCACACATAACAGGAGGACGATTAGGTAAATTTTTATTAGGCTTGTTGATTGTTTTTCCAAGATATTTTTCTAAAATTGCACCAGTTGAAAGTTCGCCTTGTAGTCCAGTTATAGATTTTCCATGACATTTAATTCCATGTGCCTTTAATTGATTTTCAAAAAATGGCTCTAATTCTTCTATAACAATTAATTCATCAACACTTTTTGCAAATTCAGAAATTTGTTTTGTTGGTATTGGATAAACCATTCCTAATTTGAAAATTGAAGCGTTGGTTGCTTCTTTAACATATTGATATGTTACGCCAGAACAAACAATACCAACTTTTTTATCTCTATATTCAATACGATTTACATTAATTTCATTGTTTTCTAAATCATTTAATAATTTCTTTTCTCTTTGCTCAACAACTATATGTCTTCCTCTTGCCATTACAGGCATCATTACAAATTTACTTACATCTTTTTTATATTCTTTTAATTCAATATTATTTCTACTTTCTTCATCAACTAAACTTTGACTATGTGCAACACGAGTTGTTAATCTTATCATAACTGGCGTATCATATTTTTCACTTAAATAAAAAGCAAGCTTAATATATTTTTTTGCTTCAGCACTATCTGATGGTTCAAGCATAGGCACATGTGCACTTCTTGCATAAAATCTACTATCTTGTTCATTTTGAGAACTGTGCATTGCTGGATCATCTGCTACGACCAAAACTAAACCTCCATTAACACCTGTATATGCAGATGTAAAAAGAGGATCTGCTGCAACATTGACACCAACGTGTTTCATGCAACTCATCGCTCTTGCACCAGCAATGCTTGCACCAATAGCAACTTCTAAGCCAACTTTTTCATTTGGTGCCCATTCTACATGAATTCCATCATATTTAGCAATAAATTCAGTAATTTCTGTGGAAGGTGTTCCAGGATAAGATGAAACAACTTTAACTCCCGCCTCATATGCTCCCCTAGCAATAGATTCATTTCCAATCATTAATCTTTTCATGCATTTTACTCCTATATAATTTTTTGTTTATCTAATTACGCGATTTTTTAATTCTTTTTTCTTAAATCAGTTACTCTATTTGCTTTTCCTTCAAAGCGCTTTAATGATAGAGGTTCGACAAGTTTAACTAATGCATCAATTTGTAAAATAACTCTTAAATTATGTTGAACTTTTTGATGTAAATCCATAAGTTTTTTGTAATCAGTAAGAAGCGAACCATCTGCAACTTCAACTCTAACTTCCAATTTATCCATATTCCCTTCCCTGGTTACAATAATCTCATATTGGGAACCTATTTCTGGAATTTCCATTAATACAGATTCTATTTGAGATGGGAAAACATTAACTCCACGAATTATCAACATATCATCAGATCTTCCAAGAATTTTTGACATTCTAACTGTTGTTCTACCACACTCGCAAGGAGAATAATCTAAAGTACAAATATCTTTTGTCCTATAGCGAATCACTGGCATCCCATCTTTTGTTAATGTTGTTAAAACAAGTTCTCCAATTTCGCCAGGTTTTACTGGTTCTAATGTATCTGAGTTTATAAGTTCAGGATAAAAATGATCTTCATTAATATGCATTCCATTTTTTTTGTAACATTCACCAGAAACACCAGGTCCTATAACTTCTGAAAGGCCATAGTTATCTGTAGTAAAAATATTTAATTGTTTTGCAATTTCAGCATGCATTTCTTCAGATGAAGATTCACTTCCAAATAAGCCTAAACGAAGGCTAAAATCTTTTTTAATATCATATCCCAATTTTCTTGCAATTTCTGCTATACGTAAG
This sequence comes from Clostridiales bacterium, assembly GCA_012841525.1. Taxonomy (GTDB): domain Bacteria; phylum Bacillota; class Clostridia; order Christensenellales; family DTU072; genus JAAZJD01. The sequence goes on along the minus strand of DUUO01000005.1, from coordinate 23,721 downwards.
GCATATGAAGGCGTAGAAACTAAAACCGTTGCTTTTAAGTCTTTTAATAACATAACTTGTCTTTCTGTATTACCAGCACTTGCAGGAATAACAGCTGCGCCAATTCTTTCGGCTCCTTGATGCATTCCTAATGCCCCTGTAAATAAACCATAACCAAAACAAACTTGGACAATATCATCTGGTTCCAATCCAGCTTGACCACAAACTCTTGCACAGCAATCTTTCCAAATTTCCATATCATGTTCTGTATAACAAACAACTGTTGGCTTTCCACTTGTTCCACTTGATGCATGAATTCTTTTTAATTTACTAATAGGAACTGCCAAAAGACCATAAGGATAATTATCTCTTAAATCACTTTTTTCAGTAAAAGGTATTTTTTGAATATCTTTTAATGTTTTGATCATATCAGGATGAAAACCTGCTAAATCATACTTCCTTTTGTAAAAAGGAACTTTTTCATAAACATAATGTACAATTTTTTTCAATCGTTCAAGTTGAAGAACTTCTAATTCTTCTCTACTCATAGTTTCATGTTTAACATCATAAATCATTTTTTTTATCCTTCCTTTCTTTTCTTTGAAAATTAATCAAACAACCACTTTTTATTATTTCTTTTTCTTTGTTTGTTAAATTATCAATTCGTAAGTTAATTTTATGCAAATTAGAGTTTCTAATTAAAACAGCCTTTGTTTTTAATGTATCCAATAATTCAAATATATTTTCAACATAAATAATATCACCAACTTCAAAATTGTCATTTTCGACAATGAAAGGAATAATTCCCCAGTTAATTAAATTTGATCTATATCTTTTTGTTGCATAATTTATTGCAAAGTTTGCGCCGCCACCTAGAACTCTTTGACAAGATGCAGCCTGTTCTCTAGCACTACCATCACCTGGTAAATTAGCATATATTGAACTTGTAACATTAACATTTTCAACCTTAACATTTAATTTTTTTTCAACTAAATTAATGTAATCCTGTTTGTTTTTTTCAATATTTTTAGCTCTATTAACATAATCTGGATCCCTTCTTGACAGAGTAAACTCTGCAAGTTTTAATGGATTACTTCTATATGAAGACGTTTCTCCAGATGGAATTAGTTCATCAGTAGTTGTAACTTTATCTTTTAATGATGAAGCTATTACGAAAATTTGCTCTTTTTCAAGCTTTTCAATTGAAGGCCAATCTGTAATATTTGGGCCATAGAACAAAGACATGTCCGCTTTTGGATTTTTATACCCATTATATACTTTGTTTTCATAAATTTTAGAATTATATTCAAATTCTGGTACTGTGTTGTCATAATCTATTTCTAATGCACTTGTTAAATAACCCCCATTTTTAACAGTTGCTGCAATACTTCTTGCATCCATTAAAGCAACTGAAGCAACTTGATTTTCATTTGGTTTTGCTCCTTCTCTGTTTTCAAAATTTCTAGTTACATGTCTAATTGAGAATCCATTATTTTGAGGAATGTCTCCAGCACCAAAGCATGGCCCACAAAAACTTGTTTTTACGACACCACCTGCTTCAATAATTGAAGAAAAAACGCCTTTTTTCATTAAGTCATAATACACAGCAAGCGAACCAGGATAAACACTAAAAGGTAAAGTACCAACATTTGAGCCTTTAATTATTTTTGAAGCTTCAACAATATTGTCATATATTCCACCTGCACAACCTGCTATAATGGCTTGGTCAACTTTAATGCCATTAGGTGTCAATTTATCTAAAAGAGTATAATTTTTACCAAATTTTTCTTGACCTTGCTTTTCAAATTTAGATAATATTTCTTTTGGATTTTTTAACAATTCAGATATTTTAATTCCATTACTTGGATGAAAAGGCATGGCTATCATTGGTTCAATTTTTGCTAAATCTATTTCAACAACACCATCATAATATGCACCATCTTCAGCGACAAGTTTTGCATATTCATTTTTTCTGCCATGTTTTTCTAAATATTTTTCAACTTTTTCATCAGTTTCCCAGATAGATGTTAAACAAGCCGTTTCAGTTGTCATTACATCAATACCATTTCTATACTCAACTGAAAGATTCTTAATTCCATCACCAACAAATTCTAAGATCTTATTTTTTACAAAGCCGATAGAAAAAACTTCAGTAATCAATGCAATTGCAACATCTTGTGGACCCACTCCTTTTCGTGGTGCGTTTTTAAGATGAATTGCAATAACTTCAGGCATGTTTATATCATATGTTTCTTCAATTATTTGTTTAACTAGTTCAGGACCACCCTCACCTATACCTAAAGTCCCAAGTGCTCCATATCTTGTATGAGAGTCACTACCTAAAATCATCTTTCCACAACCAGCATAATTTTCTCTGATATATGAATGTATAACCGCAACATGAGCTGGAACATAAATCCCGCCATATTTTTTTGCGGCACTTAAACCAAAAGAATGATCATCTTCATTTATTGTTCCACCAACAGCACAAAGGCTATTATGACAATTTGTTAATATATATGGAATTGGAAAACGCTCAAGACCTATTGCTTTTGCGGTTTGAATAATTCCGACATAAGTAATATCATGTGATGTTATTACATCAAATTTAATATTTAATGCTTGATTTTTTTCTAAAATATCGCCTTTTAAATTATGAGAATTTAAAATTTTATATGCAATTGTTTTATTGAAATTTGACTTGTTATCGCTTTTAACAAATTCACCTTTTGAATAAATGTATCCACCATTCAATACTTTAACCATATTTTTCATTCCTTTATAAAATATTAGATATATAAAAATCTTATCTTTAATACTACGATTTAAATACTATAAAAGCAAACTCATTTTGTTAATTATATTAAACTAATATTTAAACATACATAACACAAATAAAAAACTAACATAATAACAAAATACCAGAAATATAAACTAGTCATTTCTGGTATTTTTGATTTTATTTTTTAATATATTTTAGCATTTTATTTTACTTCGCATACTCAACTTTGCGAACTTCACGAATAACATTGACCTTTATTTGCCCAGGATACTCTAGTTCTTCTTCAAGTTTTTTTGCTATATCCTTTGCTAAATATTCGGCTTTTACATCATCTACTTGTTCTGGTTTTACTATTACTCTAATTTCTCTTCCAGCTTGAATAGCAAATGATTGTTCAACTCCATCAAATGAGTTTGCTAAGCTTTCAAGATTTTCCAATCTCTTTATATATAGGTCTAGGCTTTCTCTACGAGCTCCTGGTCTTGAACCACTGATGGCGTCAGCAGATTGTACTAAAATTGCTTCAATAGTTTGTGGCTCAATATCTCCATGGTGTGCACCAATTGCATTAACGACCTTGTCAGACTCTTTATATTTTTTAGCAAGTTCCATACCTATTTGTACGTGTGTGCCCTCATATTCGTAATCAACAGATTTTCCTAAATCATGCAAAAGTCCTGCCCTTTTAGCAAGTTTAACATCAGCACCAAGTTCTGCTGCTAATAATCCTGCAAGATATGAAACTTCCATGGAATGCTGCAAAACATTTTGACCATAACTGGTTCTATATTTCATTCTTCCTAAAAGTTTAACAATTTCAGGATGTAAACCATAAACACCAGTGTCATATGTTGCATTTTCTCCTGCTTCTTTGATTTCAGCATCCATTTCTTTTCTAACTTTTTCAGCAACTTCTTCTATTCTACCAGGATGAATTCTTCCGTCAGCAATTAGCCTATTTAGCGTTATTCTAGCAATTTCTCGCCTTACGGGATCAAACCCTGCCAAAGTAACAACGTCTGGTGTATCATCAATAATTACATCCACACCTGTCGCACTTTCCAATGCTTTGATATTTCTACCAACTCTTCCAATAATGCGACCTTTCATCTCATCATTTGGTAATGCTACTACTGAAACTGTTGTTTCGGAGGCTTGATCAACTGCACATCTTTGAATGGCAAGTGCCACTATTTCTCGTGCTTTTTTATCACCTTCATTTTTTGCTTCTTGTTCAATCTGTTTAATCATATTTAAGGCTTCTGCTTTTGCCTCGTCTTTCATTTCATTAATTAACAGATTTTTAGCATCATCCCTACTCATGTTAGAAACATTTTCAAGTTCCTCTATCATTTTTTCGTGACGAACAGATAATTCATTTTGCATAATTTTTAATTTCTCTTGAATTTTTTCATTGTCTTGTTTTATCTGTTCAGCGTCTTCAATTCTTTTTTCTAAAATTTCAGTTCTTTTTTCAAGTTGCTCTTCTTTTTGTATTAGTCTAGATTCAGTTTTTTGAAACTCTAAACGTCTATCTTTTATCTCCTTGTCGAATTCATCACGTAATCTAATTCGTTCTTGTTTAGCATCTACTAATGCATCTTTACGTAAATTTTCTGCTTCTTGCCTAGCGTCTTCAACTACTTTGTTATATTCCACATTTGCATCAATTTGGCGCCTTTTCAATAAAGCTCTGTATCCAAAATAACCTATAACACATCCTACTAGTAGTGCAGGAATTAAAGTCAACAATACTACAGCGTAATTTGGTAAAGAAGAACTAGCCAATGCAATGTTAATATTGCTTAACATAGTTACCTCCTATTTAGTTTTCAAATTTCGATTTATAATTCAGTATATTTTTATAATTTCACAAACCTAAAAATTTGCTCTAAAATTTAATACTTCTCTGAATAACATCGCTATTTACGATTATAAAGAGTAATGCTTTTTAAGTCAATAATTATGACTAAAAACACTACTCTCATAATTAAATTATTTAATTTCTTATATAAAATACACCTAAAATTTACGGTCAATCAAATCTATTCAGTTTTAGAATAACGATTAATTATTAAAACGTTGCTTTCACTTTTTCATTGAGTTCTTCAACTAAAGCTGGATTGTCTTGCAAATATTGAATAGCTTTTTCTTTTCCTTGACCTATTTGTTCTCCTTCATACCTGTACCATGAACCTGCTTTTTGTATTAGATCTAATTCAACGCTCATATCCAATAAGCAATTTAGTGGAACTAAACCTTTTCCAAATATTAAATCTACTTCAGCAGTTTTAAAAGGTGCAGCAAGCTTGTTTTTAACAACTTTTATTTTAGTCCTATTGCCAATAAAATCTGCCCCCTCTTTTATTGACTCTCCTTTTCTAACATCAATTCTTATTGAGCTGTAAAATTTTAGTGCCTTTCCACCTGTTGTTACTTCTGGACTTCCAAAAACGACACCAACTTTTTCTCTAAGTTGATTAATAAAAATAATACAAGTTTTTGTCTTCCCGATAATTCCTGTTAATTTTCTTGTCGCTTGAGACATTAATCTTGCTTGCAATCCCATATGTGATTCACCCATTTCACCATCAATTTCGGCTTTTGGAGTTAATGCAGCAACACTGTCTACAACAATTAAATCAATTGAGCCACTTCCAACAAGTTCTTCTACTATATCTAGTGCTTGTTCGCCATTATCAGGTTGTGAAACATATAATTTTTCTAAGTCAACTCCTAAGTTTGCTGCATAAATTGGATCAAGAGCATGCTCTGCATCAATAAAAGCAACTATTCCACCTAACTTTTGTGCTTCAGCAATAGCGTGGAGTGCTAATGTGGTTTTACCTGAACTTTCAGGACCAAAAATTTCTATTATTCGCCCCTTAGGGTATCCCCCTATTCCAAGTGCTTTATCTAATGCTAAACAGCCAGTTGGTATAACATCAGGCTTTTCGGCTTGTTTACTTGCCATATTAATAATTGAACCTTTACCAAAATCTTTTTCAATTTGTGCTAATACCTTTTTCAAAGCTTCCATTTTTTTATCTTCCATAATACACCTCTCATACAAAATGCTTTATTTTATGTTCGTTTTAAGGCACATAAACATAAAATATAATCTACATATTAATAATATATTAAATTTAAATTTAAGTCAACATTAAAATTAAAAATCTTTTAATAATTTTGTCGAAAGTCCTATATTCGGATAACAAATGACAAAATCTAAAAAAATTAATCAAAAATATTTGCTTTTTTAGAAATAATTCATTTTTTTATTGTATACATTATAAATAATATATCAATTTTAAAATATATTTAAACATTATAAATTTTTTAAGTTGAAAAAGTTATGCTAATTTGCAAATAATTTTGATTATTATAATTAATCATAAAACAAAAAATATGAAATAAATCTTAAAAAAAGACTTTGAAGCGTTTTCATACTTGAAAGGACACAAATTAATGTGTAAAATCAAGCTATGTGAGGTAAATATGTGTATTACAAAATTAATTGTTTCTATTTTGACAAAAAAACCAAAGTTAAAAGACATTAAAAAAGTTATATTTGTTGGTCCGCATCCTGACGATATTGAAATTGCTGCTGGAGGAACTGTTGCAAAACTTAAAGAACTTGGCATAGAAATACACTTTATTATTGCAACTGATGGAAGAATGGGTACAGATGATGAAACTTTAACCGAGGAAGCAATTGCAAAAACTAGAAATTATGAAGCAAAAAAAGCAGCAGAATTTTTAGGCATTGAATCTATTAGTTGTTTGCCATTTAATGATGGTGGACTTTATTCGCAAAATGATATAAATGTTGAGTTATACAAAAAAATAACAGAAATTGCGCCTGATTTAATTTTCGCTCCTGACCCTGATCTTAAAAATGAATATCACCAAGATCACATTAAGACCGCAAAGGCAGTTCAATTCTCTGCAATAAATTCTGGCAATATTTTATTTGCAAAAAAATATAATCTTTTACCATACAATAATTTAAAAGGTGTAGCATATTATTTTACTCGAAAACCAAATTTCTATATAAAACTAAGAAAAAGACATATAAACAAGCAACTTGCTGCCCTAAAAATTCATGAAAGTCAAGTTAATCAAAAAATTGATAAATATGACAATTTTCAATTGTTATCACTTTTCATTAAAATATCAAGCAAAAAAAATGGAATAAAAAGATTACGATTTAACGCTGAATCCTTTAGATATGTATCGCCAATTGAGTGCCATTGCTTTAATCTTTGATATTTTATAGTCATTAAAGACATCAAACAAAATACAACTTAATACAAAACCTTTTAGACTATAAGTTAACTTAATAACAGTTATTTTTAAATTTACTCATCATATTAATTAAAAAAATTTGTTTTGATATTTAAACTTTATAGTTTTTAATTAAAAATTCAACTAATTGAAAAATTGCTTTTTGAGCTGCATATTTTCTTATTTCATTTCTGCTGCCACTAAAAATATATTTTTTGGTTGTAAACGCATCTATATCTGCAACTGTTATATATACAGTGCCAACAGGCTTCTCTTCACTTCCACCTTGTGGTCCTGCTATACCAGTTGTCGAAATTCCAATTATGACGCCATCTTGCAATAAGCCTTGCGCCATTTCAAGAGATGTTTCTCTGCTAACTGCACCAAAATCAGAAATTGTATCTATAGCTACAGAAAGGCGATCAATTTTTGACGCATTTGAATATGTAACTAATCCTTCATAAAAAACTTCAGAGCTTCCAGGAACATCAATAAACATTGATGCAAGCATTCCGCCAGTGCAACTTTCTGCAACCGCAACATTAATATTATTTTCATATAGTAAATTAATAGCACATTTTGCTAAACTTTCATCTTCATCAGAATATATAACATTGCTAAATAAATTTACAACTCCATCTATATCATCTTCGCTGGCATTGTAAATTGATAATTTGCAATCTAAACCATCAAAGTTTAGTTCATAATCCAAGCCTTGAAAATTATCGTTTAACAATTCTATTATCTTTTCTGGATATTCACATAATTTAAATATATTCATTGTGTCCCTCATAATCAATTTTTACTAATAAAATACAGGTTGATACTATGTATTATATATTAATCTATAATACGCTTTAACATGCAAGAGAAGCATAAAAATCAAAGTCTGCATCATCTATTACAACATCTATAATATCTCCTTCATTTAATTTTATAGTTTCATTATTTTTAACATATACAACATTATCGACATCGAAGCATTGTTGCTCAAATCTACCAACATAACAATCCGTATCTTCATCAAAATCATCAATAATAACTTGCTTTTTTAAGCCTATCAATTGTTTGTTTTTATTTATAACATTTTTGTACTGCGTTTGATAAATAGCCTCATATCTTTCACCTTTTACTTTTGTTGAAACTTGAGGCTTCAAGTTATATGCTTTTGTCCCTTCTTCTCGCGAATATTTAAAAACACCCAAATGCTGAATTAAGCCTTCTTCAATAAATTCATATAATTCTAAAAACTTTGCTTTGTTCTCACCAGGATAACCTACAATAAAACTACTTCTAATGGCAATATTAGGATTTATCGATTTAATCATTCTAAGCTTTGAAATTATTTCCTTTTTTGTAATTTTTCTATTCATCGATTTTAGCAAATCATCATTAATATGTTGTATAGGCATATCAATATATTTAGCAATTTTTTCATTTTCAGAAATAAATTTAATTAATTTATCATCAATTAATTCTGGATAGGCATACAATATTTTAATCTTCCAAAAATTCAATTTAATTAATTCATTTAATAAATCTCTTAATTTATATTCACCATATATATCAATTCCATATTTTGTTGTATCTTGAGCAATAATCATAAGCTCTTTAACTCCACTATTTTGTAAAAATTTGGCCTCTTCTATTAATATTTCAAGTGGAATTGAGCGATATCTTCCTCTTATAAATGGAATAGCACAATATGAACAAAAATTATCACATCCATCTGCAATTTTTAAGTACCCAATATGTTTTGGTGTAGTTGAAACTCTTCCAATGTTCACCAAATCAAAACTGGTTTTTTCATATTTTAGGCTTTTATTATTACATGATAAGAAAACTGGATTTTCATTTTGTAAAACTTCTAAGATATTTTCATACCTATCTAAACAAACTATGTTTATTGTTGGAAATTCTTTTTTTAAAACTTCAAAATATCTGCTGGCTAAACAGCCAATTAAAACAATTTTTATGTTATTTTTTTTCTGAATTTCTATAGAATCTAAAATTACTGAAATGCTTTCTTCTTTTGCTTCATCTATAAAGGCACATGTGTTAATAATTAAAGCATCTGCATTATTTAAATCATTAGTTATGTTAAAACCATTTTCTTTTAAATAATACAAAACTTTTTCACTGTCAACACGATTCTTGTCACAGCCCAAAGATATAAGCCCTATATTCATTTTTAAAAAGTGTCCGTTTCGATTAAATGTTCAAGTTCTTCCAAAGTAATTTCTACTGTTCTTGGGGTTGAACCTTTTGTTTCAGATCCTAAATAGCCTCTTTCTCCAAGCATTTCTACTATTCTTTTTGCTTTTACATAACCTATATTAAATTTAGTTTGTGCCCCTGAAATAGACCCATTTCCTCTCATAATAAAATATTTTAAAACCTCTATTGCTAGTTCTTCATCACTTTCTAGCCTTTGCATTTTTCTTTCTTCAGCCCTTTCGCTCGCAGTTTGCTCCACAACAATATCATCACTTGGATTATGAGCAATTTTTTTCGTAATTTCTTCATCAAATTCTGCCACATTATTTTCACGAATATAATTACAAATAGACATTATTTCTTGAGAGCTAAGATAAGCACTTTGCATTCTTACAAGACCTCCAGTTGAAGGTGATGAAAACAACATATCGCCCATACCCAATAATTCTTCAGCTCCTGTTTCATCTAATATTATGCTACTATCGCGACCATTTGTAACAGTAAATGCAACTCTTGCAGTAATGTTACTTTTAATCAAACCAGTAATAACTTCAACAACAGGTCTTTGAGTTGCTAAAATCATATGAATGCCAGCAGCTCTTGCTAGTTGTGCTATTCTAACGACACTTTCTTCAAACTCTGTTGAGTCTTTATTTTGCATCATTAAATCTGCCATTTCATCAACTACTAAAACTATTTTGTGCATTTTTTTATCTGGATATCTTTGATTATATTCAGATATATTTGCACAACTTGCTTCTTCTAAAATTTTGTATCGATCGACCATTTCTTTTACTAGCATTTTTAGAGCGTTTACTGCTTCATGATATTCTTTAATTGTATCTGGAATTAATAAATGTGGAATACCTTTATATTTATTCAATTCAACCCTTTTTGGATCAATTAAAATCATACGTACATCTTCAGGAGAATATTTATACAATATACTGACAATTAAAGCATTTAAAAACACACTTTTTCCAGAGCCACTCGAACCTGCCACAAGCATATGAGGCATTTTAGTAAGATCAGCAATATATTTATCGCCATCATTTGTCATACCAAAACATAAATCAATGCCATTTGTCTGTTTTGAAAATCTTGGACTTTCAATAATTTCTCTTAAACCTACAGTTAATCTCTTTTTATTCGGTATCTCTAAGCCAAAAGCATTTTTCCCACCAATTGGAGCAAGTAATCTCATATTTCTTACCTCTAATCTCATTTTTAAATTATCAGTAAGTTGCGTGAGTTTTGCTATTTTATAGCCTTCACCAAGTGCTAATTCATAGCGAGTAAATGTAGGACCTTGTTTTGCTCCAATTATTGTCGCAGGGACATCAAACTCTGCCATGGTTTGTTCTATTCTTGCCTTTCTAAATTCGTAATCTTCAGGTTGGGTAGAAAAATTTTCATCATGTTTTTCCAATAAAGAAATTGGTGGTGGAGAATATTTTCTTTTTATTATAATTCTTTCTTTTGGTTTTTCAACAGCTACTTCAGACTTTTCTCTTTCTTTTATGCTTTCTAGATGTTCATCTAAAGACATTTGTTGAGTGGTTTCTATTTCCTGTTTTTCTCTTAATCTTTTCTTCCATAATGGTTCTTTTATATTTTCATCTTCAACACTAGTTTTATTTTCTTGATTGAGCTTTTCAATGTTTTCTTTATCATTCAAGTTATTTTGTATTATATCAGTATTTAAAACATTAGTTTGATTGTCGTTGACATTTTTTGTAAATGTTTGTTCTAAAGACCCATTGTTAAATGTTTTGTTATTATTAGCACCATTTTTATTGGTATCGCTATTTGTGTTTAAGCCTTTATTATTTGCTGAATTTTGATTATTATCCTCGTTCATTAAGTCGTAAAATGATGTTTGCTCAACACTAAATTCATTATTATTTTTATTTGGTAAAACACCTGATTTTTTCGTATCACTTGGATTGCCACTGCCATTTGAATATTGACTTGTATTTTTATTCCTTGATAAATTTCCAATACCTAAAGTAGTCTTAATATATTCTTCACGCTCATCTTCATCGTATGGCTTTTTAATGTATTCCAAGGCAGATAATTTGGTTTGTTTTTTTTCTTCAAAATCTTCTGAAGTATTTTCTTGTCCATTACCAAACAATGTATTTAAATCTTTTGGTTTTTCTTCCACATCAAATGAAAAACTATTATTATTAATTTGACTTTCATTTGAAAAATTTCCAAACAAAATATCTTCACCACTTCTTGGTCTTTCATCAGACAAGCCATCAACTTTTTCTTGTTCTAAGTTATCTAAAATTTTGAAAGATGTTTCTTTTGTGCTTTCAGTTTTTTCAACATCCTTATTTGAAAATAGAATCTTAGCACTTTCACTATTTGCTTTAGCTCTAACATCTTCAGCGGATGTCAGCGATCCAAAGAGATTTTCTTTCCCATTATCTTGTTGTGTATTGCTATTATTAAATAAAGTTTGGTACGCCAAACTCTCCTGTTCAGGACCCGAAAATTCATTACCATAAACTAATATCTGTTCATCATTATCGTAGTTATTGTTCTTAGTGTTTTCAGTAGAAGGCATAGAATTTGTTTTTATACAAACTTTTTTATCTCCTTTTGAGCCTCTACCAATCATTAAAATTAATGGGTAAATAGTCATTAAAAGTATAATAGACATTAAAATAAAAACACAGGTTAAAACGAAACCATAATCTCTAGATATTGCGACAAATACATAAGAAAGCAATGACATCATTAATCCGCCTGGTGTGTTTGCCAAAAAATAAGGTTCCATAATATATGATAAGCTTGAGTCTTTAATTATGCTTTTACTAGTTGCAACATGAATCGTAGATATTATTGATAATATTAACAAACTAATTAATATTAAATTTTTTGAATTAAATTTTTTAATCCAGCCTGTAAAAGATAAAACTAAATATATAACCGTTGAGGGAATATATACATATATTGAATATCCAAAAACACCATAAATAAAACTCCTGGTAGTTTTAAAAAGCAAAAGTATTATGGTTAATAAAGATAGGCCTAATAGAATAAAATTAACAATTAGCCTTATATCATCTTTTTTTGTTTTTAGTTGTTTTTCTTTTTTCAAAATTTAATCCTTTTTGTTTTTTATGTTTTATTCAAAATCTATGTATTATTTAATTATATAACATTTTAACACAAAAACTAAAATTTTATTGAAATAAAATCTTTTTTTCTTCTTGTTTTAAATACACAATAATCTGCAAAGCAATATGTTTGTACTTGATTTAAGACATAAACTTAAATAATGTTGTTTTTCGATTTTATAGTGTTACTCGATTTTATTTGAAGCTTTTCAAAATATCTAAATTGGGATCGCTTCCAACATAAGAGCTTGCCATTTTATTGTAGTCAATATATGTTTTTGCATAATTAAGCAAGTCCATTGGTTTTATGTCATCAATATTTTTAAGCTCTTCATCTATGTCTAAACCCTTATTAAATAATGAAACCATTCGTGAATTTGTACGCATAACTGACATTGCTTGCTCTTGCATGAGTGCAACTTTTAATTTCAACTGTTCTTTACCCATTTTTACTTCGTCATCAGTAAAACCATAAGATTTAATTTTATCCAACTCTTCTCTTATATTCTCCAACGCTTTCGTTGCAAGATTATTGCTGGTTCCTAAATGTAAAACTATGTTGCCACACTCTGTATATGTTTGAGAAAAAAAAGCAATGTCATAGACTAGCCCTAACTCTTCTCTTATTTTTTGAAATAATCTAGATGACATAGCCCCAGTAGTTAGATAATTAAACATTGATCTTACATGACTATTTTCCATAGCACTATAAGTTGGAAATGCAATAGCAATATTTGATTGCTTGGTATTTTTTATAAATACTTTTGAATTAAATTTAAATTCTATATCTTTATGTATTTTTGTTTGTTTCCGATTGTCAAAAACTTGGTTAAAATATTTATCAACAAGATCTATTGCTTCATTTTCATCTAACTTTCCCGCTATTGAAATAACCACATTATCTGAAGTATAAAATTTGTCTATAAAATCTAAAAAATCATTACGTTTATATTCTTTAATTTTTTCACTAGTGCCTAAAATTTTTAATCCATAATTTTTATTACCATAGTATGCTTTTGAAATATTATTAATGCAAACAGTTACAGCACTATCTAAGTCCGAATTTATTTCTTCAATAATAACACCTTTTTCTTTTTCTATTTCTTTTTCATCAAAAACTGAATTGAAAAAAATATCTGATAAAATTTCAAGACAATCTTTAATATGCTCAAATGAAGATAATGTATAATACATTGTTTGCTCTTTAGTAGTAAAAGCATTAATATTTACGCCTACCATCTCTAAATAATTAACAATTTCAAAAGCATTTTTGTTTTTAGTTCCCTTAAATAACATATGTTCAGTAAAATGCGAAAGGCCATTGCTGCTTCTATTTTCAAATGAGCTACCGACTCCAACAGTAACTCCAATTGCAACTGCACGAGAATATGGAATGTTTTGTAAAACAAGTCTCAATCCACTATTAAATTTTATTATTTTGTTCATGCAAAGATTATACAACATACCCATACCATTAACAAGAATTTACAAAATTAATTTCTAAAATATCTAATCAGTTTTTAATTTCATTTTCAGTTATATTTTTCACTTTAAATATTGATTGATTGACACTAAATTACAAAAATATTAATATGTATCTAACATTTTATATAATTTGAGGAGTTAATAATGTCAAAACTTACTATGGAAAAACTTGTTGCTCTTACAAAAGGAAGAGGATTTATTTTTGCAGGAAGTGAAATTTATGGTGGACTAGCAAATACTTGGGATTATGGTCCTCTAGGTGTAGAGCTAAAAAACAATGTCAAAAAAGCTTGGTGGAAAAAATTTGTAACTGAAAACAAATTAAATTATGGTTTAGACAGTGCAATTTTAATGAATCCAGAAGTTTGGAAAGCAAGCGGCCATTTATCTGGTTTTTCAGATCCACTAATGGATTGTAAATCATGTCATTCAAGACATAGAGCAGATACTTTAATAGAGGAATATAATAATAAAAAAAATATTAATATGAACATTGCATCACTTGATAACAAAGCAATGGAAGAATATATTAAATCGAATTCCATAAAATGCCCTGTATGTGGAGCACTTGATTATACTAATATTAGACAATTTAATTTAATGTTTAAAACTTTTCAAGGTGTTACTGAAGAATCTACCAACACAATCTATTTAAGGCCTGAAACAGCACAAGGTATTTTTGTAAATTTTGCTAATGTATTAAGGTCTTGTAGAGCAAAAATTCCTTTTGGAATAGCACAAATTGGTAAAAGTTTCAGAAATGAAATAACTCCTGGTAATTTTATTTTTAGAACTAGAGAATTCGAGCAAATGGAACTTGAATTTTTCTGTGCACCTGGGACAGATTTGGAGTGGTTTAATTATTGGAAAGACTTTTGTAAAAAATGGTTGCTTGAACTTGGGATTAAAGAAGAATCTTTAAGATTAAGAGATCATGATCCAGAAGAATTATCACATTACAGTGTAGCAACTACTGATTTTGAGTTTTTGTTCCCTTTTGGCTGGGGCGAATTATGGGGTATAGCAGACAGAACTGATTTCGACCTCAAATCTCATTCTAAAGCATCTGGAAAATCATTTGAATATGTTGATCCTATTACAAATGAAAGATATATCCCCTATTGCGTTGAACCTTCATTAGGAGTTGACAGAATGGTTTTAGCATTTTTATGTAATGCTTACGAAGAGGAAGTTCTACCAAATAATGATACAAGAGTTGTCTTAAAATTACACCACGCACTTTCACCATATAAAGTTGCAGTCCTTCCTTTACAAAAACAATTATCAAATGCTGCTGATGAAGTTTTTAACAAAGTATGTAAGCATTTTACTTCCACATTTGATTTAAGTGGTTCAATTGGAAAGCGTTATAGAAGACAAGATGAAATTGGAACTCCATATTGTGTCACAATTGATTTTGACACATTAGAAAATCATTCTGTAACTGTGCGTGACAGAGATTCAATGAAACAAGAGCGTGTTAAAATAGATGATTTAATAAATTATTTAAACGAAAAACTTGCATACTAAAATAAAAACAAAAGCCATTAAAATAGAGGTGTAAAATGAAAAAACTATCAAAAAATCAATGGATTTATATTGCAATAACAACTACAGTGTTTATTGCTCTAATGTTAGTTGCTGCTTTTTTAGATTTAGAAATCAGTAACGCAATTTATAATACAAAATCAATTCTTGGAAATCTTGGTAATGTTTTAGGAACACTTCCTACAATGTTGTTTATACCGCTACTTGGTGCAACAATATTTGTTAAAAATTTTCCAAAACTAAATAAAAACTGGAAAACTGCAGTAAAAATTGGTGGTGTAATAATAACTTTTGCTGGCTATATATCATTATTTGTGTGGGCTAAAAAATATCTAATTCAAAAAGACTTATTTTTAATGTATTTCTATATAGTCTTTTTTTCAATTATTCTTACTGCTTTTAACATATACATATTTACTAAACTTTCTAGCACATTTATTGACAAGTTTTTTATCGTACTCATGTTTTTCGCAATTGTAGCAATTATAACTGGATTGTTAACTCAAATTTTTAAATTTTTATTTGCAAGACAAAGATATCGCACTATGGTGGATAGCTTCTATGAAAACAATCAAGAAGCATTGGCTGGATATTGGATTGGGAAAGATGCTTTTAGGCCATGGTATATTCCAAACAGTATATTTAAGCCTAAATATTCCACATCCGAATATAGAAAAATCTTCAAAAACATTGATTCTGGTGCGTTTATGTCTTTTCCTTCAGGTCATACTTCATCTGCAGGAGTTAGTTTTGCTTTAATAATTTTGCCTAGACTTAGTAAAAAATTCAACAAGAACAAATGGGTTTTTTGGTTAATCCCTGCTGTAATTACAATATTAACAGGAATTAGTAGAGTATTATATGGTGCACACTTTTTCTCTGATGTTGTTGCTGGTGGATTTTTAAGCTTAGGTATTGCAGTGCTTTCAAGATATATAATATTGAAAAAAAGACCATCACTTGAAAATTGTTTTGATGATGAAATCTCTGTCAAAGTATTAGATGAGCATATATAAAATATAGTTAATATTAATTAGCGTAATAACTTTTCTTTGTAAGCAAAATATATGGTTATTAATAAAAAGTAATTATATTAAGTAATGTGTCTTATTAGTTTAAGTTATGTATATTGTTAACCAAAATTATATCTTTAGTTGCTTGAAGTTATTCATTTAGTCGTTTGAAATTTTACATTTTGTTAATATGAAATAAAGTAAAAATAATAAGATTGCTCGTTTATGCGTTTACTCATCATATAAAGTTTTATAATTTTTTATCAGTTCTTTTACTTTCGGAATGTTTGCTCTCAATGCCCTATAAATAAAATCAATATCAGAATCAGTTTTTATTTTTTCATAATATATTGTTAACATTGCTGCTATGCAATCACTATAATTATATTCTTTAAATTTGATAATATTTTCAAATTTTAAAATAATTTTTTTAATTAATCCTCTTTTAATTGGAAGGTTGATAAAAAATAAATTTGTGGCAATATCTACATATGTCTTTTTTAGCCTTTTATAATCAGGATTATCTTTTGGGAAAACTTGTGTTGAAATGATTCCGCTAAAAACTGATTTATTAGATATTATAAATACCTTTTTTTGAAAATCTTTGTTAATATATTGAATTGCTGTAAAGATGCTCATCCTCACTGGCAATTCATGATATGCAGATGATATTTCTTTTGTTAAAAAATTAAAATATGATTTTCTATCACCATAGTCTACCAAACTATCAAATAATACATTTATATCTTGAATTTGAGCCAAAAACAGCAAAATGGAAATCTTTTCTTGAAATCTCCACTTATCAAGAAAATGAGTTGAACTGTTTTCTGATCCGTTATCATCTCTTTCTTTTTTTGAATGTTCTTTATCATACAAATCTATTTCATGAAATAATTCTTTCAACAAAATATTGCTTATATGCTCTATGTTATGTAAAGAGTCCAAATTTTTTAAGCTATAATAATTTTTTTTGTACCAATTTAAATATAAAAAAAATAGACTACGAGGGTATATTGTTTGCCCTATTTCTATATATTTGCTTGCAAGATTTAAATTTCCAACATTCATATATTGTGCTGCAACAGCATATAAAGTTCTTAAACTGAGATCTTCAACTTTTGATAAAGCCACAAGTGCAACTAAAACAGCATTTTTGCATAAATCATATGGCATATTTATAAGTAGAAGCCCTAGTTGATTATAAGATTTTTTTTCTATCATTTTATTGGCAAGATTTGTTGCAAGCATATCGATATTAAAATTAAATGGATTCATTTTAAGTTCATTACATATTGTTATTGCTGAAAAAATTCCAAATTGACTGGAACTATTAATCTCTAACAACTTTTCCACTAAAGGCACAATGAATTTATCAAAGTTATAAGTTAAGCCAATGTATATAACATTACTTAAAAGCTCTTCATAATCTTCAAAATCTTTTAGTGCAAGAATTTCATTTTGAATTTCTAAATATGATTTTTCATCAAAATTTTCAAGAGCCAAATGAACTCTTTCTTTAATATCATTAATATATGCAGTATTTTTGTCATATATATAAAACGATTCTTTTCTATCATCTACAATTTTAAAACCAAGATGGTCTTCTATTGCATCAAGTACATCTTCAAAGCTATCTTCTTCAAATCCAAAACTAGCATCTTCATTAACGAATTGAGATTTTAGTTTCAAGTGTAAAGCATTAAAAATTAATGCTTTTTTGCTTATATTTAGGCCTAAATGATTCATGTATAAGTCAGCAATTAAATTGATGCCCTCTTCTTCGGCGCCATCAATAAAACCATATAAAATAGCAATTTTTTCTAAATATTCACTTTTTCCTGAAAACCTATATGCTTCCCAAAGCATTCTTGCCGCTTCTGTATATTTTTTTTCTTTTATATAATCACTAGCAATTGAAGCACTTATTTCAGCACTTTGATAAAATTTTTCTATATTATTGTTTTCTTTTTTATCCATGATTTTTCAAATAGATTTGTGTTTTAATTATATAAATCTTAACGCCAAAATTTTATTAAACTTTAGCTGACTAATATACTACTAATATTTTAACATTCATAAAACATTTTATTTACTTGTTCTTCATTAAATTTATATATTTTTGAACAATAATCACATTTAATTTCTATTTCTTTACCTTCGTCTAAGAGCTCCTGTATTTGTTTTTTACCAAGTCCTTTCAAAATATCAGGAATTTTTTTATCGCAATCACATTTTAATTTTATTTCATCTTTAGATAAAACTGTTGTCTCAAAGTGTCCGAAATAAAAATCCATAATTTCTTCTATAGATTTTTTACTAAGCAAATCAGAAAAATTGCTCATCAATGAAACAATGTCTTCTAATACAACAATATGATTTTCATCTGCATCGGGCATTAATTCAACAATTAATCCTCCAGATGCTTTACATCCGTTTTTATCAACTAAAACTCCTAAAATTACCGCGTTTCTTACGCCATAACTTTGCAGTAAATATGTAGCATAATCAATTGCAATTTCTCCAGAAACAAGTTTAGTGTTTCCAACATAAGGTTCTTTTAATCCTAAATCTTGAATTACATTTATATACCCATCTTTTCCAACAGCACCTCCAACATCAAGCTTATTGTTTTTATATGGCAATGTGACTTTAGGATTTTCAATAAATCCTTTAATTTCTAAATTACCATTGCCTGCAACACATACTTGCCCTGCTGGCCCACCTCCATTAATTATTAAATTGAATTTATGAGTTTCTTTTTTTAAATTAGAAGAAATATATGCACCAACTGTTATTGCTCTGCCTAAAACAGCAGCTCCAAGTGGTGATAAATCATGCGTTTTTATTAATTTGTTAACTATATCAGTAGTATCAATGGCGGCAATTCTTGCTTTGTCATTGAAAGTGATAGCTCTATAAATTTGACTTTTTCTTTCCAAGCTTTCCTCCAAAAAATAAAGAGATATAAAATATTTGTATCAAACAAAAAACAACTTATTTTTGACAATAGTAAAATATCTAAAGATTTATATAATAAATTTGCCAGCTTAATAATTTTATTACTTCTTTTTCCTACGAGCTCTTCTTTCTCTTTTCATTTGGTCTTTCATTTTTGCAAGATATAAAGGCTCAATAATTTTTTCATGATTGTAATCATTATAATTAACTATCATTAAGCACACAAAGCTCATACCAAAAGATAAAATTAACACCATCATAATTAGCGCCATTATTCTACCTACTGCGAGTAAAGCAAAAGGTAATGCTGAAAAAACAAAAACTAATAATGCAGGAAGATAAAAAGATAGTGTTAAAATTAAAGCATTTTTAATTTTATGTTTTACTGGCATATTATATGTTACTGTTGTTGGTAAAATATTAATAAAAAATGGAAAATATGCTAATGTAATCAAAATTCCAAAAACTAATGAAACAATGTCACCAGCGTTATAATTATTTAACCAAGATGCTTTTACAAAATTTAAAAATAAATTTGCTACACCAGCAAAAACAACAGCAGTTACAGACATAATTGCAACATTTCCCTTCCAATATTTTTTTAATCCTCTAAAAAATTCAGTTGCAACTCTTGGAACATCCCTGCCTTGTTTATCTTTTTTTATTAATAATGATTCTCCCCAAATTAACTTTGTTGTCACAGATAAAATACCTGCAATACCAAATCCTACAAGCGGTAAGCCAAGTGCTATTGAACTAATAAAAACTCTATAACTAGTAAGCAATATGCTTTTTGCCTCACCTATAGTCATGCCTGAAGATAAGCCAACACCGAAAGAACCCATTAGATAAGGTTCATCAATTTTTGCAATCATATAACCAATTTTTTCAACACTTTCCATAGAAAAAAACATAATTAATGCAATAATTGGAAGTATGAATAACAATGCACATAAATTTGCTATCATTAAGGTTTGAAAATTAGCTTTGAATGTATCAAAAAATCTTTTAAATCTACCACCTGGATATGTGCCCTTTGGAGGTTCATTTCTATTTTGTTCAGCAAGCTCTAAATTGCTTACCAATCTTACTTTTAGTGATTTTTCATTTATTTTAGAGTTGTTTTTTGCCATATTTAATACCTAATCTTTAGTTAATAACTACTTGCTATTATACACACAGCCACCTTTTTTGTAAACTTAATTTAGTTTAATATAAACATACTAATATATTAATAAAATTTGACTTATAATTAAGACTTTGATATATTTTATATTAATCTAATAAGCAAGGCATAATGTTGCTAATCATATTTATGATTAAATTTAAACAGCATTATATATGAGAAAAATATGAAAAAATATAATTTAGCAATTGTAGGTGCAACTGGAATGGTTGGCAATAAGTTTTTGCAAGTTTTGGAAGAAAGGAAACTTCCGGTAGAAAACTTTTATTTATTTGCAAGCGCAAAATCTGCTGGTAAGAAAATTGATTTTCTTGGGAAAGAACATACTGTTATTGAATTAACACCAGAAAACATTAAAGGGAAAAATATTGATTTTGCCCTATTTTCTGCAGGTGGTGCAATTAGTAAAGAATATGCTCCTCTTTTTGTTAAAGAAGGCGCAACTGTTATTGACAACTCTAGTTGCTGGAGAATGGATAAAAATGTTCCTTTAGTTGTTCCAGAAGTAAATGGAGAAGAAGCATTTAATAATAAAGGAATAATCTCAAATCCAAACTGCTCTACTATACAAGCAGTTGTTCCACTAAAGGCATTACATGATAAATATAAAATTAAAAGAGTTGTATTTAGCACTTATCAAGCAGTTTCTGGTGCTGGCTTACAAGGATATAAAGATTTGGAAAATGGAACAACAAATAAATTTATTTATCCAATTAAAAATAATGTTATTCCACATATTGATTCATTTTTACCAAATGGATATACAAAAGAAGAATTGAAAATGATAGAAGAAACCAAAAAAATATTAAATGATTATTCTTTGAAAATTACTGCAACAACAGTTAGAGTTCCTGTATTTCATGGACATTCTGAAAGTGTAAATATTGAATTTGAAAAACCATGTACACTTTCTGGAATTAAAGAAGCTCTAAAAAACATGCCAGGTGTTGTAGTTATTGATGATACGGATAAAAATGAATATCCGATGCCAATTTACGCTGAAGATAAAGATGAAATTTTTGTAGGTAGAATAAGATTAGATGATACAGTAGAATCAGGGTGTAATTTATGGATTGTTTCCGATAATATTAGAAAAGGCGCTGCAACAAATACAGTTCAAATAGCCGAATATATGATGAAACATAACAAATAATATTAAACAACAAAAATTATTTAATTATTCAAAAAATTTAAACATCAAAAATATAAGGAGAGACCATTATGTCAATATTTAAAGGTGTAGCAACGGCGTTAATAACACCCATGAAAGATGATAAAGTAGATTTTGATTCCTTAGAAAAATTAATAAAATTTCAATTAAACAATAATGTTGATGCATTGGTAGTAAATGGTACAACTGGCGAGCCAACAACATTATCAAGAGATGAAAGAGTAGCCGTAGCAAAAACTGCTATTGAAATAGTAGATAAAAAAGTTCCTGTTATTTTAGGTGCAGGTAGTAATAATACACATACATCGATAAGTTATTCTGTTCAGAATGAAGACCTTGGTGCAGATGGCTTGCTTATTGTTACCCCATATTATAACAAATGTACCCAAAAAGGCTTAATTGAACATTATAAAACAATTTCAGATAATGTTAATATTCCAATAATTATGTATAATGTTCCAGGTAGAACTGGAGTAAATATTAATCCTGAAACCGCATTGAATATTGCAAAAACTTCTAAAAATGTTGTTGCAATTAAAGAAGCAAGTGGAAATATTTCTCAAATAACTGAAGTTGCTAGACTAACTAAAGGTTTACTAGATTTATATAGTGGTGATGATGGTATTGTCTTACCTATTTTATCTTTAGGTGGAATTGGTGTTATTAGTGTTGTATCAAATGTAATGCCCAAATTAATGCATGATCTTGTCGAATCATTTCTTACTGGAGACACAGCAAAATCAAGAGATTTACAATTCAAAGTTAATCCTTTTGTTCATGCTGCATTTTGTGAAGTTAACCCTATTCCAATTAAATGTGCAGCAAGTTTAATGCATTTATGTAAAAACGAGCTAAGGCTTCCATTGACTCCATGCTCAAAAGAAGATTTAGTAAAAGAAGAAATGATTAAATTAGGATTAATTAAGTGAGGTAATAATGAGACTATTGATTAACGGTGCAGCAGGAAGAATGGGTATCAATGTTATTAATTCCGCTAAAAAAAGTGGTTATTTTGATTATATTGTTGGTATTGACAAATATGCAAAAAACAAAAAATTTGAAATTCCTGTTTATTGTTCTACTTCAGATATAGATACAAAAGAAAAGTTTGATTGCATTATTGATTTTTCTACAAAAGAAGCATTGTATGATATATTGCCCTATGCATTAAAAACAAAAACACCTATAGTGATTGCAACTACTGGTTTTGATGAAAAAGATGAAAAATATATAAAAGAGGCATCAAAATCAATTCCAATTTTTAAATCAGGAAATATGTCGATAGGAGTTAATACCTTAATTTCTGTAGTTGAACAAGTATCCAAAGCCATTGGCTCTATTTCTGATATAGAAATTATTGAACAGCATCACAATCAAAAAATTGATTCACCCTCTGGAACAGCCTTGATGCTTGCAAAAGCAGTTGAAGATAATACAGAAATAAGCAATGTAACAAACGGAAGAGAAGGCATTGTTGGAAAACGTCCTCAAAAAGAACTTGGCATTCATTCTGTGCGCGGTGGCTCAATTATTGGCAAACATGAAGTTTTGTTTATACTTGATAAAGAGGTTTTAACTTTCAAACATGAAGCAGAAGATAGAGCAATTTTTGCAAATGGAAGTATTGAAGCCGCCCTATTTTTATCTAAAGAAAAACCAGGGCTATATAATATGAGAGATATAATAAAATAAAACAAATAATTTTGATTAAATACCAAAAATCAAACTGACCTAAATATACAAAAGGTCAGTTTTTATTTGCAAATTTTTGATAAGTAAGTTATTTCCTTAACTTTTAATCAAAAGTTTAACTAAACTATTTTTTGCCAATAAAATTGTTATATTTTAACACCAAATTATTGATATATTTTTCATCAACTCCAACGCATTCAAGGATTTGTTTTTGCTTTGCTGAGAAAGCATATTTTCTCATATATACATCATTAACTTTAGTGATTTGAATT
>DUUO01000036.1 GCA_012841525.1 Clostridiales bacterium | reverse complement strand
TTTTAAGAATGAAAAAATAACAAATAAACGTGTTAAAGGCATTTGCTTTGAAATTGAAAGGTGACTTTTAAGAACAAAAAATAGTAATAAGTATTTGAAAACCACTACATTTTCATATTGCTTAAATAAAAATTAATGAATGTAAAAAGGCAGCAAAATGGGAAAAAGAAAATTTTCTGAAATGAGCAAAGAAGAAAAACAAAAAATGTTTTACATTGTTTTGATCTCTATTTTAGTCATTGCTTTAATTGCAAGTGTTATTGCAACTATCGTAGTTGTTACTGGTTTTCCAAGTTTTGAAGAAATTAGTTATTCTGAATATGTAAAAAAGCTTGATAGTGGTGAAATTGTTGCTGCTAAATTTACAAAAGATCATGCTACACTTTTATATGAAAAACATAAAGATAAACATGAAAGATTTAAAGCTGGTAATTTTTGTTCAGCAAAAGTATCTTTCAAAGATGAAAACGAGGCAAAAGAAGCAATGGATCTTGCAAAGCAAAAACTTTTAAGTAATACAATAATTGTGCCTGCTAAACCCGCAGAATAATTTTTAATGATTTTTCTAGAATCGGTAAACATAATTTTTAAGATTTTTTGGCAAAATTTAAAAGCATAATTTTATCGGCGCTTGTTTTCATAGAATAAATAAACACAATTTTATTAAGATTTTTTGGCAAAATTTAAAAGCATAAATTTATCGGCGCTTGTTTTCATAGAATAAATAAACACAATTTTATTGAGATTTATTTTGTAGAATAAATAAACATAACTTTATCGGGTGTTTATTTTATATAATAGATAAACACAATTTTACTAAAGTCAGAACAGATAAACATAACCTGGTTGAGGGTTATTAAATTTTTAACAAAATTCACATTAAATTAATATAAATATATAATAGTGATATAAATTGCAAAATATGTTCGTGCTATGTTACAATTGCAAAATAAGTGTTTAATAAATAAAATATAAACACGCACACGAATAAAATTTAACATATATAACATAGAGGATATAGATGGAAACAAGACCAAATAGAAAAAAATCTACCATAATTATCATTTTAATGATTGTAGTTATCATTATTGCATCAATAGTGATAACAAAAAACTCTAGTAAGGTAAAATCAATTGGATACAGTGATTTAATTTATAAAATGGAAAACGGCGAAATTATAGGTGTGTATTTTACTGGTGTATATAAAGTCAATGTTTTGTATCAATCTGATTACGACGAAGTTGTAGCAAAAGATGGACAAGAGGCTGCAGAAAAATTATGGGCTAATTTCAAAAAAGGGAAAAGTGTATCTGCAACTGCTATTGTTTTAAGTAGAGAAAGAGTTTCTGATGCAATGGATACTGCAGTTGAAAAGTTTGGCCCTGAAAAAATAACAGTTATCGCAAGTGATCCAAATGCAAGAAGTGCTGCTTCATACATAATGCCCGCTATATCTACAATTTTGTTAATCGGTATCGGTGTTATGTTCTTTATGGCAATGCGTGGCAAAGGTGGTGCTGGTGCAGCATTCGATTTTGCAAAAACTGATGCAATTGTTGCAACAAAAGTAAAGGTACGTTTTGATGATGTTGCAGGTGCTGAAGAAGAAAAAGAAGAATTAAAAGAAATTGTTGAATTTTTAAAACAACCCAAAAAGTTTAGAGATGTTGGTGCAAGAATACCAAAAGGAGTATTGTTAGTAGGACAACCTGGAACAGGTAAAACCTTGTTTGCAAAAGCAGTTGCAGGTGAGGCAAATGTCCCATTTTATAGCATCAGTGGTTCTGACTTTGTAGAAATGTTTGTTGGTGTTGGTGCAAGTCGTGTAAGAAATTTATTTAAACAAGCAAAAAAGACTCAACCTTGTATTGTTTTCATAGATGAAATTGATGCAGTTGGCAGAAGGAGAGGTGCAGGACTTGGTGGCGGCAACGATGAAAGAGAACAAACTTTGAACCAACTTTTAGTTCAAATGGATGGTTTTGATGAAAATGATGGTGTTGTCATAATGGCTGCAACAAACAGAGCAGACGTGTTAGATCCTGCTTTAATGAGACCTGGAAGATTTGATAGACAAGTATATGTCCATATGCCAGATGTTAAAGGTAGAGAGGCAATATTTAAAGTTCATGCTAGAAACAAACCTTTAGCAAGTGAAGTTGATTTTAAAAACTTAGCAAGATTAACATCAGGATTTTCTGGTGCAGATATTGAAAATCTATTAAACGAAGCCGCTATTTTAGCAGCAAGAGATGATAGAAAAGTTATCTTCATGAAAGATATTTTAGAAGGTATTAATAAAGTTATTGCTGGACCTCAAAAGAAATCTAGAGTTGTTACTGAAAGAGATAGAAAGATTACTGCATATCACGAAGCAGGTCATGCTTTAGTTGGACGTTTTATGAAACATAGTGACGCTATTCAAGAAGTTTCCATCATTCCAAGAGGTGCTGCCGCTGGTTATACAATTTCAAGACCAAAAACCGATGATAGTCATGTAACATACAACTATTTAATTGATACAATCGCAATGACTTTAGGTGGCAGAGCAGCTGAAGAAATAGTTTTTGAAGACATTTCAACTGGTGCATCTCAAGATATTAAACAAGCAACTGGAATTGCAAGAAATATGGTTGTTGAATGGGGAATGTCACCAAAACTACCAAACACATATTTTGGTGGCGAAGGCGAAGTTTTCATAGGTAGAGATTTCCAAACTCAAACTGGATATTCTGAAGAATATGCAGCAATAATAGATAGCGAAATTAGAAGAATAATTGATGAAAACTATAAAAGAGCAAAAGAGTGCTTAACTGAAAACCGTCAAGTTTTAGATGATATGGTAGCACTATTATTTAAACACGAAACAATTTATGGCGATGAAGTTGATATGTTAATTGCTGGAAAGACTGTTGATGAAGTTTCTCAAAGCATTGCACAAAAACAAGAAGAAAGAGATAAAGAAGCAGAAAGAATGAAAAAACAAGCTGAAGAAGAAGCTAAAAAACAAGAAGCACTTGAAGCAATAAAGGCGATATCAAATCAACAAAATCTAAATATTACAACACCTGATGGTGATGTCAATATTAAATTTGTAGATGCTCCAATGCCAAAAGGATTTAAGCCAAATCCAAATGATAAAACAGTATATATCTTTAAAACAGAAAAAGATACAAAGCCTGATAAACCTGAAAGCAAAATTGTATCCGTTTCAGAAGATGCTTCAAAACCTAGTGAAAAAACCGAACAAACAAAACCAGAAGCAACAGGCTCTAAAGCAAAAGATGAAACTAAAACAGTTGAAAATATAGTAGAGACAAAAGCAAAAGATGAAACTAAAACAGTTGAAACTGCAGAAGCAAAAGATGGTTTGAATGATAAAAAAGATGCAGATGCATCAACTAAAACTGTAGAGTCAAAAGACAAAGAAACAAAAGTAGAAAAGGTAGAACCAAAAGCTGAAGATGCAAAAGTAGAAAGTTTAGAATCAAAAGATAAAGATGCAAAAGCAGAGAAGGTAGAAGCAAAAGACAAAGATTCAAAAGTAGAAAAGGTAGAATCAAAAGATAAAGATGCAAAGGCAGAACAAAAAGACGATGAAACTAAAAAAGAATAAAGGCTTAGCCAATATAAAATAATGAAAAGACACGTAAAAATGTGTCTTTTTTAATATATGACAAAAATTTATGGTAAAATTTATTGTGATGTAAGTTATGTTGTTTGTGCTTATATCCACACAAAAATTTAATAAGTTATTATAGGTAAAAAAATGTTAATTAATCTTAATGGAAAATGGTCTTTTAGAAAAGTTGGAGAAGATAAATGGTACGAAGGAAAAGTACCAGGCTCTAACTATTTAGACTTATTAGAAAACAATTTAATTGAAGATCCGTTTTATGGGCTAAATGAACAAAAGGCTCAATTAGTTGCAAATTATGATTATGAATATAAAAAGACTTTTAATCTTTCAAAAAACGATATTGAAAAAGATTTAGTTTTATCATTTGAATGTCTAGATACAATAGCGGATATATATTTAAATAACACTTTAATTGCAAGCACTAAAAATGCTCATATCGAATACAATTTTAATATATCAAAAAATGTTTTAGAAGGTGAAAATGAATTAAAAATATATTTTCATTCACCCATAAAATATGTAAATGAAAAACAATCTATTCTTCGTATACCACAAAATGTAAGCGGCATAGCTGCCTGTCCACATATTAGAAAACCACAATATCATTTTGGTTGGGATTGGGGACCTGTTTTGCCACCGTCTGGAATTTCTGGAAATGTTTACATAAAAGAAAAAAAGAAAGCAGAAATTTCGGATATGAATATTAAACAAATTCATAAAGATAATAAAGTTACATTAAATATAGAAATAGAAACAACAAATAACATTGAAAATGCTGATATAGAATTAAGTCTTACTTCACCAGAAGGAAAAGTTGAAACATTTATACAGCCTTTAGATAAACATATGTTTTTTAGCGTGGACATATTAAACCCAAAACTATGGTGGACTGCTGAATTATCTAAAAAAACAAAACAGCCTTTGTATACTGTTAAAGCAATAATAAAAAACAAAAATAATTTTGAACCAGAAGTAAAAAATAATATAACAAACGCTCCTATCGAAACAATAAAAAGCAATGTACATGAAATAAATCATACTGATAAGCTAGCAAAAAATAGCGATCTAAACTCCTTTGAAAATACTAGTGAAACACATTTTGATGTGATGCAAAAAAGGATTGGACTTAGAACTATTGTGTTAAATAGAGATAAAGATTGCTATGGACAAAATTTTCAATTTTTATTAAATGGCGTGCCAATATTTGCAAAAGGGGCAAATTGGATTCCAGCAGATAGTTTTGCTACTAGAGTCACTAAAGAAAAGCTAGAGTGGTATATTAAAACTGCAATTAATTCAAACTTTAATATAATTAGAGTTTGGGGTGGCGGCTTTTATGGGGGTGAAGATTTTTATAATCTTTGTGACACATATGGATTATTAGTTTGGCAAGATTTTATGTATGCTTGTCGACCATATCCATTTTTCTTTGAAGATTTTTTAGATAATGCAATGTCAGAAGCAGAGTTTATAGTTAAAAAAATTAGACATCATGCAAGTTTAGCACTTCTTTGTGGAAACAATGAAATTGAACTATTATCTCTTGCGTATAAAAATAAAAGAGACTTTATTAAATGGACTGAAATTTTCTTTTATGAAAAATTAAAAGATATAGTTTCAAGATTATGTCCATATGTTTCATATATTGAAGGCACTCCAATAGGACATAAATACAACAAAGGATTGTCTGCTGACAATGTTGGAAATACTCATCTTTGGGCGGTTTGGCATGGCCTAAAGCCAGCAAGTTATTATAGAAAAAGATTAACTAGATTTTGCAGTGAGTTTGGGTTTGAAAGTCTACCAGATATTAAAACTATTCATTCTTTTGCAACCGAAAAAGATTTTTCTCTAACAAGTGAGGTTTTTAATAATCATCAAAAAAACAAAGGTGGCAATATGAAAATTGCATATTATATTGCCTCAAGATTTAGACTTCCAAAAAACTTTATTGACTATATTTATCTTTCAAATATTTGCCAACTTGAATGTGTTCAAGATGCAACTGAACATTGGAGAAGAAATAAAGGTAGGTGCAATGGTTCTATATATTGGCAATTTAATGATTGTTGGCCAGTGGTTTCTTGGTCTAGTGTAGATTATTTTGGAAATTACAAAGCATTACAATATGGTGCAAAAAACTTTTTTGCTCCTCAAATGGTGTCTATAGAAAATCATAAAAAACATTTAGACATATATGTCATTAATGACTTAATAGAAAAACTAAATGCAAAAATTGAATGTACACTTTACGATTTTGATGGAAACATGCTAACTAGAATCGTAGAAGATGTAAGTATATCAGAAAGCTCTTCAAAAAAGGTTAAAACAATTTCACTTAAAGAATTTAAGAGTTTTAATTTATCGAAATCTGTTTTTGTTGTAAAACTTTTGAAAAACGATGAAGTTTTAAGTTGTAGAACATATTTATTCAAAAAAGAAAAGGCATTAAATTTACCAAAAGCGAATATATCAATATCAATTGAAATAGAAGATAATATGGCAAAATATGTCTTGAAAACAGATAAATTTGCAAGACTTGTGTGTTTATCTTCAAAAACTAACAATAATCCATTTAGCGATAATTATTTTGATCTTATTCCTGGTGAAGAAAAGGTTATATATCAAAAACTAGATAAAACATATACTGTCTCTAGTTTAGAAAAAGAAATTAGTGCATTTTCTCTTTCAGATGTTGTACCAAAACAATCAAAACTTAAAGATTTCATCTTAAGATGCAAGGTGTTTTTAAGCCCAATAAATTTTGGCTCTTGGCTTTACTATACGATGATGAAAAAGAAAGTAAATTTAAAAACTAAGAAACAATAAACCTATAAGCATATAATATCCCAGTGCAAAATCAGAACTATTAAAGTTGTTAAGTCAAAAATAGGGTATGTACAAAATCAAATATAAATGTTTAGTTATAGCCTTAAATTAACGACTAAATTAAAAATAGGGCAAATAAAACTGTTTAATTATAAAAATATTGTATAGACTTTTTATTCAAGACCTTTATATATTTTTGCAAGAGTATAATCTTCATCTACGGTAATTTTAATGTTTTTTGCATTACCTTTTACAAAGCCCACATTAAACCCATATTTATGAAATAATGAGCATATATCCATATTGCTTTCTAAATCCTCTTTGGCTAATTTGGATTTTAATTGTTTGTATGCTAAAACTGAAAAGGTTTGAGGAGTTTGTGCAAGAAAAACATTGTATCTATCAATTGTACTATCAATTGTTTTTTTATCTTTAGAAAAATATACACTATCAGTCACACCAACTGCAGTTCCAGTGCAATCATATTTTGTGGCGTTTTCAATATTTTTAAGTATTGTATTTTTTTTAACTAAAGGCCTTGCAGCATCGTGAGTTATTATCAAATCACTATCTTTTGCCTCTAATACATTAATTGAAAAATCCGCAAGTTTTAAAATTGTCTCATTTCTAGATGCCCCTCCTTCAATTACAAAAGGCTTAACATTAGGGCAAAACATTTTAAGAAGTAAAATAGTTTGTTCAATATGAATTTTTTGAACAGCAACTACAATGGAAGAAAATTCCTCCATATTAAAAGCATTGACACAATGAGCAATTAAAGGAACATTATCAAGTGGTAAAAATTGTTTGTTCACCATTGGTAAATCCATTCTAGTTCCAGAGCCAGCAGCTGCAATACAAGCGATATTCATATTATTCAATCTCCTAATCTTATATATTTGGTTACCTAAATTATTATTTTATACAAATCTTTATTTTTTGATAAAACCATTAAAGTTTGCTATTGCTATTATATTATCCCATTCATCAGTTACTAAAACTTTACAAAATATATTTCTTTCAGTTTTATCAATTAAGGTTGCCTTAGCAAAGATGTATCTATTATCTTTATGGCCTGCTTTAACATATGAAATGTTTCCTACTTGAGTAAGTGTAATGGGGGCAATATAATTTGCAAAAATGGCGAAAGCAAAATCTGCAAGTGTATATATTAATCCACCTTGAATTACGCCATCGCCATTTAGGCTATCTTCTGAAATTGCTGCTTTACAAATAGCATAATTTTCATTTGCCTCAACAATTTTTATATTGTTGCAAACAGCAAAGGTATCTCCTTTAAAAAATTCTACCAGTTTATCAAACTTAGGATCTTTTTTCATTTTGATTTCTCCTTATCTCAATATATTGATTATATCATTTACTGGAAGAATGTAATATCAATTAATAAAAAATTTCATATTCAAGGTTCAGAAAATGTTTTGGTTTATAAACTTTAATTAAAAATCCTATTTAGAAATATTTCCATAACGGACTTTTTTCTAAATAGGAAGTTTTTATACAAATAACTTAAACAATTATATATGGATAAATTTATATTTTAAGATTTTGAATATTTGATAGTTATAATCAAAAGTATTTTCCAATACATTTTATTTCAGAGTGTATATATATTAAAAAGGCGTAAATAACGCCTTTTTAGTGG
>DUUO01000035.1 GCA_012841525.1 Clostridiales bacterium | reverse complement strand
TGAGTTGTTGAAAAAACATGAAAATAAGCCTCACTACTATATATCAGAAGATGAATTAGTACCAAGAAAATAATATTTGAAAATATGGAAAATTAATTGGTATTAATAGTGAAAAGATATATTAACAAAAACTGTATCCATAGATACAAAAACTGCATAAATATAGATTGGTTGAATATATAAAAAGAAAAGTTAAAGTTATGTGTTTAATATATTGAAAAAACAAAACAACGCACACCTAACATTATATTTAACAAATAACTGAAATCACTTAAATATATGATCATTTGTTTGCTATGAGATTGCTAATTTTGATATCATATATACATGATTTTGGTAAATAAAAAACAAGAAAAAAATATATGTAGGTATCAGTTTTTTGAGTTGTCATCGCAATATGATAAAAATTGATGTTATAGACTAAACAAAAGCACGTATAATAGCGTGCTTTTTTAGATAAAAACGGAGGAACATTATGAAAAAAGTAGCAATTGTAATGGGATCAAAAAGTGATTTAGAAGTAGTCAAGGGTGCAAAGGCTATTCTTGATGAATTTGAAGTTGAAAATGAAATGAAAATTTTATCTGCACATCGTACACCAATTGAGGCAGCAGAGTTTTTTTCAACAGCAAAAGAAAATGGTTTTGGTGTCATTATTTGTGCTGCTGGAAAAGCGGCTCATTTAGCAGGAGTTGCGGCAGGTCATACAACTTTGCCAGTAATTGGGATTCCAATTAAAAGCTCAACTTTAGATGGATTAGATTCTCTATTATCTACAGTTCAAATGCCCCCTGGAGTGCCAGTAGCAACAGTAGCAATTGATGGTGCAAAAAATGCAGGTTTGCTTGCTATCCAAATATTAGCACTTGCTGAAGAAAGTACAAAAAACTCTTCATCATTAACAGAAAAGCTAAAAAAATATAAACAAAATATGGCAGATAAAATCTTTTTGGATAATGAGTCATTAAATAAGTAAAAACTTGCAAAAAGCAAAACTTGCAAATAGAGATTGTAATATTAAATAAGTAGATAAATACAAAAAGAGAAATTTTAAAACAAGATATTGACATAAAAACAGTAAAATAGAAAATATTAAGTTATATATAAACTTTCAAATAGATTTTAATGGAGAAAGGTAAGAGTAGATGAAAGATTTAAGCATAATAATTCCTGAAAATGAATGGGGAAGATCAGAAGAGTGTGGGATTTTTGGTATTGCATCGCAAGATTCAAAAGAACTTGCAAGAGATGTATATTTTGGTCTTTTTTCTTTACAACATCGTGGCCAAGAAAGTGCAGGGATTGCAGTTAGTTATAATACCAATAAAGTTGGATATTATAAAAACCTAGGTCTTGTAAGTGAAGTTTTTCATGAAGAAGAGTTAAAACTTTTACCAAATACAAATGTTGCAATAGGACATGTAAGATATGGATTTAAAGGTTCAAGTAACGTTATCAATGCACAACCTATTGTAGTTTATGGTAGATATGGAAGGCTTGCTATTGCATTAAATGGAAGTATTGTAAATGCAGATAGAATTAGGAAAAAAATGATTGAAGAAGGGCATACTTTCCAATCTTCTTCAGATGCTGAAGTTGTTGCTGCTTTGATTAGTAAATGTGCTACAGAAAGTGTTGAACAAGGAATATTTGATGCGTGCCAACATTTAGAAGGTGCTTTTGCTTTACTTGTTTTATGTGGAGATAAATTAATTGCAGTTAGAGATAAATATGGTTTAAAGCCAATGGTTATGGGAACTAAAGGCGGCGATATAATATTTGCTTCTGAATCTTGTGGATTAGATGCAGTAGAGGCTGAGACTTTAAGAGATGTTGAGCCTGCTGAAATGATAACTGTTTTAAAAGGAAGAGAACTTGTAAGCAGAAAATTTGCTGTACCTAATATGAGACCATGTATATTTGAACTTGTATATTTAGCACGGTCTGATAGTTTTTTAGATAATGTTTCCGTATATGAAGCAAGACATAAATGCGGTGAAATTTTAGCAGATCTTTTTAAAATTGATGCCGACATTGTTTCTGGTGTACCAGATTCAGCAATTGTTTCAGGTAGAGGTTATGCAGCAGTTTCTGGAATTCCATATGTTGATGCTTTAAGTAAAAATAGGTATGTAGGTAGAACCTTTATACAACCAACACAATCACAAAGAGAATCAAGCGTTAAAATAAAACTAAATGCATTTAGAGCAAACATACGAGGTAAAAGATTAATACTAATCGATGACTCAATTGTTAGAGGTACTACAAGTAAAAAAATCATCTCACTTTTAAGGGCAAGTGGTGCAAAAGAAGTGCATATGCTTGTTGCAAGTCCTATTGTAAAACATCCATGTTATTTTGGAGTTGATATGGGAACGAAAGAAGGTCTTATCGGGGGCTATAGAAATGAAGAACAAATCAGACAAATAATAGGTGCCGATACATTAAAATTTATTTCATTAGAGCTATTAAAAGATGCATGCGCAGGCCTTAACTATTGCACTGGATGCTTTGATGGAAACTATCCAATTTGCCCAAAGAAATTTCTAAATGAAAACGATAGATTAGATTTTATTGATGATTAAAAAGTGGCATAACTACAAAAAAGAATACAAACTTTGGCTATATAAATAAATGCAAATAATTGTTAAATGGTAAACTAAAAAATCTAATTTTGTTAGCCAAAATCGATATAATAGAAATATAAATGAAACTTAAAACAATACATTAATAGTTAAAAAGGAATGATTTAAATAATATTTTGAGGGAGAGATATGAATAAAGAAATTGACTATAAAGCTGCTGGTGTTGATGTAGAAGCAGGATATATGGCCGTTAAACTTATGAAAGAACATGTTGAAAAAACATATGATAAAAATGTCTTAGGTGGCATTGGTTCTTTTGGTGGATTTTATGCCCTTTCTGATGATCCAAATGGTGATGTTTTAGTAGCAGGAACTGATGGCGTTGGAACTAAATTAAAATATGCTTTTGTAAGTAATAAACACGATACTATTGGTATTGATGTTGTCGCTATGTGTGTCAATGATATAGTTTGTCTTGGAGCAAAACCTCTAATCTTTTTAGACTATATTGCAATCTCAAAATTACTTCCTGAAAAGATTGAACAAATTGTTAAAGGTGTTAGTGATGGTTGTGTTCAAGCGGGCTGCGCTTTGATAGGTGGAGAGACTGCTGAAATGCCAGGATTTTATGCTGAAGATGAATATGACATTGCTGGATTTTCTTGTGGAATTGCAAAAAGAAACAAAATAATAAATGGTGAAAACATAGTTGAAGGCGATGTTTTAATCGGATTAAAATCTAGCGGAATTCATTCAAATGGATATTCTTTAGTAAGACAAATATTTAAGCCAGATGACAAAGCAATTTTTGAATATGATGCTGAACTTGACGCTGTTCCAATAGATGTTTTACTAACTCCTACAAGAATATATGTAAAGACAATTTTAGAATTAATTAAATCAATAGATGTTAAAGGAATTGCTCATATAACAGGTGGTGGCTTTATAGAAAACTTACCTAGAATTTTACCAAAAGGATTAAAAGCAACTGTTAATACAAAGGCATATGAAATTCCAAAAATATTTAAAGTTTTACAAAAAAGAGCAGGCATAACTTCAGAAAAAATGTATAACACATTTAATATGGGAATAGGAATGGCCATTTGTGTAAAACCTAGCGATGTAGAAAAAACCATTGAGACACTAAAAGTACTAGGAGAAGATCCAGTAGTCTTTGCAGCAATAGAAAAAGGTGAAGGCGTTTCCTTTATATAAAAAAATAATCGCTTTAGCGTAAAGATACATACATTAAATTGCATAAAAACAATTACTTTACCGCAAAGATATAGATTAAAACATATAAAAAAACAATTGCTTTACCG
>DUUO01000034.1 GCA_012841525.1 Clostridiales bacterium | reverse complement strand
CTTGTAATCAATTTTCAATATATTGTTTTGCTATAACTTGCCTTGTAATTAATTAATCTTGTAATCAATTTTCAATATATTGTTTTGCTTTAACTTGCCTTGTAATCAATTGCTGTTATTTGCCTTCAGATAATTTATTTCGTAATAACTTACATAACCAAGCCTTCAGGATTATCTTCTGGCTTAATTAATGCTTCTTCTTTTTCTTTTTGCATTATTAATTCTTGATTGGCACTACTATATTTTAACTTGTAAACTTTATGCATAATGTATGATTCAAAAAATGGGATTGTAACTGTTCCGCCAAGTTTTTGACCTTCAGCATGACATTTACATGCTTTAAATAAAACCATTGCATTTGTATGAGCCTCTGCGATAGTTCTTCCTAAAGATATTGCACCATTACCTTTGATTAAACAAGCATCTCTGCCTTTTAGTGCTTTCATTATGTCTTTAATTTCATTTTCTTGAACAACTCTCAAAGTAGGGCCAACAATTTGTGCCATATCATCTAAAGGTGCTTTCATTTTTTTATTCATGTTTGCAACAATTTCAATGATAGGGTGATTAGAATGAATTATTACATTAATATTTGTTTTTTTTGCATAAATATTAGAATGCAAAGCAATTTCTTGATTTTTTGTCTCTTTGTTTATTATTTCTAATTCGATATCATCATTTGTTAAGTTTGCAAAATCAGCACCAGGTTTTGTAATAAACATTGTGCGAGTATTGATTTTATAACTGATAAAATCTTTCCCTTGGCTTGTCATTTTATCTTTTGATAATTCTTTTGCATATTTTATAATTAATTTTCTAAAATCATAGTTTGCCATTTAAAGCTCCTTTAAAAAAATCTATTCAATTTATTAAAAAGTCTTAATACTTACATAACAAAAATAACCTTTTAAACAATATTATTATATATCATTTTAATTTTATTGTCTTTTATTTTGCAAAAAATAGCATAATAAATATAAAAACTGATGAAAAATCAAGTAAAAAGTTACTTTTCTAGAAATGATAGAGCAGAAATGTTAAAAAAAGAGCTAGGAAATCCTAGCTCTAATTGTTATTTTGTTTTGGATATTTTATTTATGATTGAAAAAGTCTTCCTTTCCTTCGTATGAAACTACATGTTTGAAGACATCTTCAAATTTTGTTAATGCTTCATCAATTACTTCATCAGTGTCTGCTGCAGAGGTATATAATCTGCTGCCTGCAAGAGTTACTATTCCGTTTGCCATATATGCTGCACCCATATGTTCCATTGCAACTTTTCTACGAAGCATTTCAGGTTTTGCTCTCAATGCACCAATTGCAGATTTTAAGAAAGATCTGGATGAAAAGTCAAAGCTCATTGCTCCGCTGCATTCTAAGTGACAAATTGAACCTTGGTTATATGCAACAAATGGAAGTTCATATTTATCAATTAAAACTTGTAATCCATCTGTTATTCTATCCCCTGCTTTACCTGCTTTAACGCAAGCATCAGTTTTTTCAATTTCTTTAATTGTTAAATATCCAGCAAGTGCAGATAGAGGATTTGCAGCAAGAGTTCCACCAACATATGCTTTTTTCATCATAGTAGCAACTCCACCAGCAAGTGCATCAATATATTTTGCTTTACCGCCAATTCCACCAGCAGCAGGATAGCCACCAGCAATGATTTTTCCAAATATTGTAAGATCTGGTTGAACACCAAAAAATCCTTGTGCTCCACCAAGTCCAACTCTAAATCCTGTTACAACTTCATCAAAAATTAAAAGTGCACCATATTTGTCACAAAGTTCTCTAACTTGTTTTGCATAATCTAAATCAACAGGTCTAGTTCCAGATTCTGGACCAAAAGGTTCAATAATAACTGCTGCAGTTCCACCACATAATTGGTTAGTTATCATCATGCTTTTTAGTGCAGATATATCATTGTTTCTAACTGCTTGCGTATGTCTAAATATATGTGAAGGTATTCCGTGAGATTCTGTTAAATTTCTTGTTCCACCAACTTTTAGATCATATACCATTTGATCTGACCAGCCATGATATGCTCCACCGATTTTAATAATCTTTTTATGTTTTGTTGCAATTCTAGCAATTCTAAGTGCGCCCATAACTGATTCAGTACCTGAACCTAACATTCTAAATTTTTCTACCCAAGGCATATGTTTGTTTATTTCTTTTGCAACTAAAAGTTCTGCTTCATGAAATAGTCCAGTTACAGGGCCAGATTCATTTATTAATTTTATAGCTTCTTTTCTAACTGCTTCGTTGTTTGAACCTAAAATAGTAGGGCCACCTGCTTGTAGAAAATCAAAATAGGTATTTCCATCTATGTCATATAAATATGCACCAGATGCTTTTACCATGCACATTGGGAAAGGATAGTTAAAAGCAAGATTATGTTGTACTCCGCCTGGAATATATTTTTTTGCTTCTGTTGTTATCTCTTTTGATTTAGCACATTTTGTCTCAAAGTGTGGCAAAATTTCATTTTCTAAATATTTTTGTGATACGCTATATATTGGCTTGTCAGTTAAGTTTTTAAGTCTTGCATTAATATTTGATGCTTTTTCCCATCTTGTGATACCATATCCACTTTTATTTATCATATCCATAAAATATCTCTCCTATTAATAAAAATTTGTTTAAATAAAATAAACTTTAATTGAATTTTACCATATTAACTAGTTATTGTTAACAATTATTAACCTAGATAAGTTTAAATGTTAAGTCTAACGGTAAGTGCAACTACGCAAAATATTTGAATATTTTTTAAAAGGTAAGTACAAATATTTTTCATAAAATAAAGACTTAAGAGTAAATGCAAAAGCCGTAAAAAAGCATAAAATTATTAAGTGGATTTTTTGAGTGATTGTGTTTTGTATGTGTTATAAAATAAACCCCCTTTATTTTGAAAATGTGAAAGAAAAGAATAAAAAGGCTTCATTTAGAAATTGTGTTATTAACAACGAAATCGTTATATAAATTGTCAATAAATATTATAGTTCACGAAGGTCTTTGTTTTGTTTGGCGATAAGTAAAATATTTATATTTGTAAGCAAAAATATATAGTTTAGATACTCCAATAATATAAAATGAAATAAATGTTATACTTAGAAAAGCATAAAAGAAAAGGTGAAATACAAGATTGTTGTCGTTTCTAAAAAATTCTGGAATTTTAAATAATAACTGATTAAATAAAAGATAAGAAGGGGTTGTTTTATTTTTTAAATAATGCTTTTTAAATTTCTACTACCGTATAATCTAGGGGTTGTTTGTTTTTTTCAAGGTATGTATTTATTCGTTTAATCATTATACTTGGGATGTTGGGTTCAATATTTAATTCTTTGCATTTTTGATGTGTCTTGCTTGTAAGTGGAATATTTTCATATTGCTGTATTAAAACATATTTATTATTTTGTTTGTTCTCTTTATTGAGTTCATATACAGCTTGTGCTGTAGTTCCAGAGCCTGCAAAAAAATCTAACACAAGTGCATTACCATCTGTAACAATATTAATCAAAAATTTAATTAATTTTACAGGTTTTGGCGTATCAAATAGATCTCTTAATCCTAACTTATTTAGATCATTTGTTCCTTGTCTTGAATAGAAGTTTAAAACAGAGGATACATTATCATTTGCATCTTTCAAGTAGTGTTTTTCATATGGCCTACCATTTTTGAAGGCGAGCATATTGTTTTTATGTAAAATTAATATTTTTTTAGCCGATGACCATCCTCTTGTTGGAAGTGTTTTTAAATTTAATCCAATTTATTTTATACAAGTGGAGCAGGCTTTCTAGGAGTAGAAAGATCTTTTGCAAAGTAAATTAATCCTGTATCATCTTCAATTTGATTATAATTTTTTAGCCAAGTAATATTTTTTTCATGACATATATTTTTAATTGATTTTGTAAGTTCTTGTTTTGCAAATTCATATCCATTTAATTTTAAATTTTCATCTACTTCTTTTTGAAGCTTTTCGATTATTTCTCTATCTTCAGGAATTGTAATTCTTGGCACTAAAAAGGGCTTTACTTTGTTTTTATTTTTAGCAAAAGCAACGATATATTCATGTGTTATATTTATGTGTTTAGCATTGCTTCTTTTGGCTTGGTTTGTAATAAATGTGCCTAAAAAATTTTCTTTTCCAAAAACTTCAAAGCAAGTAATTGTTAAATTAGCATATTCATAATCGTCGATGCTTATAAATATTACACCAGTATCTTTTAATAAATTTTTTGCAAAATTAAGCGTTTTTTCATGCCAAGACTCCAGTTATTGGAGTTAAGAGAATTATCATATGAAAAAATTGAGCCATTATTATAGGGTGGATCTATATAAATAATGTCAACGCTGTTTTTAAATTTAGAAAAAATAGGGCTTTCCATTACCTTTTTATTTTCGCCTATAAATATAAAATTTTTATTTTCATTATATTTTGGCCTTTTAATGCTACCTTATTTCAAATTTATTATATCACACATAAAAAAATAAATATTTTTTATAAAAAATTCGATTATGATTCTTTTTTGTCTCAATAGCTGCATTGTTTGAAAGTTTTGTGTTTTTTAAGGCTAAAATCATTGGTTTGTAAAAAAGTGAACACAAAAGTGCTGCAATATTTTATATTAGACTTAAAAATTAATTGACATATTGGTGTATAAAAATGGCGAATATTGAAAACGCTACTGGCTAATGCTAAAATATATATAACATTTTATAATTTTATATAAACAAAATGTAGGTGTTAGATACTAAAATGTTACATATAACGGGTATTTGATAATATATGAAGTTGTAAATGTTAGATACTAAAATGTTACATATAATGGGTATTTGATAATATATGAAATTGTAAATGTTAGATGCTAAAATGTTACCGTACTAGATGTGCATACTATAGAAATTAATTAACTCTAGCATTTTAGATAAAATATCAGAAGTTAAGAAGCCTGTAGGAAAAATATGAAAAAGAAAGCAAGGGTGTCTATTGTAATAGGGGTAATGCTTCTTTTGATTGTGGCAATTACTGTTGTTGCAAGTCTTGCCTTGCAAAAAACACCAAGCGAAAAAGATAATTTTTCTGAAACAAAGATATATGACACATATAAGTTTGAAAGAGAAATTGAAGTTGATGGCAAAAAATTAGAATTTTATCAAAGTGGCGATCAGAGATTTAAGTACGATCACGATAAAGATGGCTACGTTTTAATCCCAAATAAAGACAATACGAATTTAGAGTATTTAACTAAAGTTGATGGCAAGATTATAGGATCTGGTGTCACGCTAGATAAAGATGCATCTGGCATAGAAAAAGTTAAAGTTGAAGATTTAGATAGAAACGATCCAAGATTTAAGTTAGAACCCATAGAAATAAAATCTAAAAACAGAATGTCTGATGGAAAGGGGGCAAAGGTTGTTAAAAACTTAGTTGTGTATGTGCAATTTAAAGGTGAACCTGGAGAGATTCCATATACTCCAAATTGGGATTTAAATTTTACAGATATAGATAATTATTACAAAGCAGTTAGTCAAAATAAACTTAGTTTAGATTCAGTTCCAGCAATGGCAGATGAAGGTGTGTATATTTATACAGCTCCAAATACTAGGTCATATTACAATGTAAAAGATTCAAGTTCAAATGAAAGACGAAATAAAGAATATGAATTAGTTAGTGGTCTTTTTAATGAAATTAAATATAAATATGATTTAACTGCAGATGAACTTGATAAACTAGGACCACAAGGTACTCCTGATGGATATGTTGATTCTGTTGCAATTTTCATAACAGGTTCTAGAGATCCAGCATGGGGCGGCTTATTATGGCCACATAAATGGAACATAAGAGATATAAAAGGTGAAAGTAGTACTGATCCTAAAATAAAAGACAAATGGTTTGGCGATTATACAATAAACTTTATTAATAACATTGACATTGGTGTTGTTTGCCATGAAATGGGGCATGTTTTTGGAGCTCCAGACTATTATCATTACAATGATGCTTTTGTTCCTGTTGGTGAATGGGATTTAATGTCATACCAAAAAAATGAGCCTCAATATATGCTTGTTCATACAAGAGATAAATACTTAAAAAGTGTTGAAGCAAATCAAATTCAAACCATTACTTCAAGTGGTACATATACAGCATATGCCGCAACTTTATCAAGAACTTCAGGTATAGGTTTTGGACAACCACTTGCATATAAAATACCTACAGATAAACCAGATGAACACATAATGATTGAAATGAGATCAACTGCTTCATCATATGATAGTTTATTGAAAGGTACTGGATTAATAGTATATAGAATCAAAGATGGAATAGATGATGGAAATGCAGATGCCATATACAGAAGAACTGATAAACCAGATGAGCTTTTTGTATATAGACCACAGGTATATCACAAGCCTAATACAAGTTTAAGAAATAGTTTTAACGATGCAAATCTTGGATATTTATCTATATACAATAATAATTTTAATCATCTTGGAAAACCTCTAGATCCAAATAACAAAAAAACATATGAGCCAGATGCAATATATTATTTAGATGGTAGAAATACGGGTATTCAAATTACCCCCTTATCAACCAATTCGGATTACAGTCAATTTACAGTAATTTTACCAGGCGATGAAAGCACACCTGAAAATATTTTTGATAAGTTTGAAATGTTAGATGCTTTTCTATTTCAAGATGAATTAGGAGCAGGTGTTGAGTTTAAGTTTTTAGCAGAATCAGGACTTAACTTAAATGCACTTAAAAATATACAAGCAAATCTTTTAAGAGATGGAGAAGATGAAAACGAAAAAATCTCTTGTTCAATTGCTAATATAGAAATTGATAAATTCAAAAATATGTATAGAAACAATACTAGTGTTTTCACTGGTAGATTTTATTTAGGTCAAACTGTAGATCCAAGCAATATTTTCAAGCATACTAAAGTTATGACTGGTGATGCTGTTTTAGAAGAAGAGTATCCCAATGAGGTGTCTTTAGTTATCTTTGATATCAATAACAATTTTAGTGAAGAGCTTAAAATCCCTATTAATAAGATGGGGAAATATTGGACTACACTTTCAAAATTATATCCTGAGGCTTCAATATATGCATCAGATTCTATGAGTGTTGCCTTAGATAAAAATGGAATTGCTAGAACAAATATCCAAAACGGTAATGCTGACTTTATAGAGGGAGATACTTTTGAATCTAAATGGAATATCGAAGGTAGAGGACCATATATTTCAATTGCTTTAAGTAGAGACCATGTACTTGCACTTAAAAAAGATTTGAGTGTAGAAGCATATGGCTTTAATTATTACGGCGAGATTGGAGCAAAAAACTGGGATAACATAATAGCGATTGCAGCAGGTTATGGAACTAGTTATGGTTTAACTCCAAATGGAACAGTCTTAATGCTAGGAGATAATAGTTACGGACAAGGTGATGTTAGAAATTGGAGTAATATCATTGATATTCAAGCAAATTATTCAAATGTTGCAGGAATTACAGCAGATGGTAAGGTGAAAATTGCAGGGCAAATTGCAAGCAGTTTAAAACAAATTGTTGAAGCAGAGTCTAATGTAAGCAGTGTTAGTCTTTCAAATGATTATATTGTACTTGTGTATAAAAATGGAAAGGTAAAAGCATTTGGCGATAGTCTTCTAGAGGGCTTAAATTCATCTTTAGATACACTATCAGAAATAAAAAAGGCATCTGCTGCACTTTCATATTTTTCTCTTTTAACAAAAGATGGTAAGGTCATTACTCCAATTGGACCTAGTGAAGACTTTTATAAACAATTTGAAAATTTAATAGATATTGTAGATTTATCTTGTGGAACTCACCATGCTATGTTTTTGCGTGAAGATGGAATGGTTGAATATGTTGGGCAAAATGAAGCATATCAAACTAATGTTCATTTTGATAATTTAATATTTACAGAGGGTGAATTTAAAAAAGTAAAAAACATTGAAATTAAAGATAGTTTTGGATTTTCAATGCCAACTACAATGCAGTTAGACTATGATGAAAATGAGCCTAGATATGTATATTTAACAATGAAAACAATTGCAGATAACGATGAGCTTTCAACCTATAAAAGACTCATATGGTCTTTTAGTAGTATTGAAGGAGAAAGCGAAGTAGGTGAAATAGAAATAGATATAGAAAAACATCCAAAAACTGGAAATGATGTTTTAAAACCAGGAGAAGATGTAACTATTTGGAGAATAACTTCTATAAAAGAAGGATTTTTAAGATTAAATATAAGAGCCCACGGAACAAATATTTCAAAAACTATTGATATTGAAGTGAGGAAATACATACCACTTGAAGGAATATTAATTGAAGGCACAAAACTAGATGCAGATGGAAATCCTGATTTAACAAAACCAAGTATATATATAAAAGAATATACTGCAGATGCAACTACTCTACCGCCATATGTACAATTAAAAGTTTTGAAAAATCCAATAAATGCTTTAGGTAGCATTTCACTTCC
The DNA here is from genome assembly GCA_012841525.1 of Clostridiales bacterium. GTDB lineage: Bacteria > Bacillota > Clostridia > Christensenellales > DTU072 > JAAZJD01. The sequence continues at coordinate 11,488 of DUUO01000034.1, read as the reverse complement.
AAAACCAACATATACAGTTGAACCTACTGGCCTTATTACAATAGATGACGAAGGTAGAGTTAGAGCTATTAAAGGGGCAAATTTAGAAGCAAATGATGAATGTAAAATTACAGCAACTCTAGAATATAAAAATGTAACCTATGAAACTTTTACAATAGTAAAGATTATTTCTGAAATAGATGAAATATCAGTAATTTATCCAGATGGGAAAACAAGCCTTGATTTAAAATATGGAGATGCTTTCCCATATTCAGAAATACAAATCAAAGTAAAGAAAAATCTAGAAGATGGAGAAACAGAAATCATAACAATGGGCGTTAGCGCTAATATGATAAACGCTACAACATATAATTCTAAGACGTTAGGGGAACAAGAAGTAGAGTTGAAATATTTAAATAAAACTGCCATAGTTTCAGTTTTTGTGAGCGATTATATTAAAGATCTTTTTGTTGAAAATCCTAAAACCAAATATAAATATTTGACAATAAGCATCAATCCACAAGACGAAATAGGAGAAATAAAATATGTAAAAGCATCAGATGGCACGGAAGAAACTTGTACTTTTAGTGATAAACCATTTACTGGAACTTTTTCAACAAACTTAAAAAAAACAAGCATATATCAAACGCTTGGCGAAAAAACAATTGAAATTGTATATTCAAAACATATAGGTTCATATTTAAATAAAGTTAGAACCACTTATCAAATTCAAGTTGTAGACTATGTAGAAAGTCTTGGCTTTATAAATGGATCAACCATTGCATCAAATACGCTAGTTTTAGAATATCAAAAAGAGATTAAAGATTATGGTGAATATTTAGTTGCAACATTCAAATCAGGGAAGAAAGTAAATATTGATTTTTATAGAGAACAAGTATCAATTTATGGATATGTTTCAAATATTCTAGGTACACATGAGGTGTCTTTTAGTTACAGGGATGAATTTGAAAATGAAGTTTCTACAAGTTCACACGATGTAACTGTGGCATTAGGTGATTCTGCAGTGGATATTTCAGGTTATGAAATATACATAGATGAAAATAACAAAGTAAATAAATATTTTTATTATCTTGAAGGTGGCGATTTAATTTTAGGTTCTGTAGAAATAACTTCATCTTCATTACAAAACTTTGAGATTGAAAAATATAATGGAATAGAAGGTGATCAAGATATTTATTATAACTTTGAAACAAATAATACTGGAGAAGAACCTGATAAATTTAATAAAAATATTGTTGGGAGAGAAAATTTAGTTCCTATCGGAATTTATATGAAACAAAAAGATTCAGAAGGTGTAATAAGTGTTGAAAAACAATTGACTGAATATATAAGCGTTTTTGGAATTATAAGATGGGAAATCAAAGGTCTAAAAGGTGAAGATGGAAGTTTTATCTCTAATGGAACTGTAGATGCTCCTTTAGAATTTACATACGGTGAATATGATACATCACCAAATCAATCTTTAATAGCCTTGTATTACGACTATTCAAATAAAGATAAAATTAGTGCAACAATAATTCCATCAAAAATTAATTTTGATAATGAAACAGTTGATGAAACGCAAGAACTTCAAATTGATTTTATAGGCGGCTCAACACCAAAAATAAAAGTTGGTGCAGACTATGTAGACCAAAAATATTACATTAAAATAAAAGATAAAATTGAAGATATTTTATTTGATGAAGAAATTGAAATTCCATATGGAAACGCTGGGAAAAACTTAAGAGATACATTTGCAAAAAAACTTCAATTACAAAAACGCTTTAGAGGAATAGTTTATTTAAAAGAAAGTGAATATAAATATGTTTCATATGAAGATCCTCAAAATTATGAAGATATTTCAAAAGTGATTACAGATAATGGAATAAAACAGGCACAAGAGTCGCATCACTTAGTTTTAAAATATTCAGATTTAGATTTTGGAATAAATTTTGAAAAATCATTTACTTTGAAAGTTTATGATGAAGTTAAAGCTGTTACAGTCGAAAATAGCAAGATAGAAATGGGTTATCAAGATGAATATATGAACTATATTGGCCACACTTTATTTGAATTTACTCTAACCTATGCAAAAAATGATGATGGCACTTCAGTAGTAGAAAGCTATATCTTAAGTGACTTGATAGATTATGGTGTAATTGAAAAAGATGAAGGAAACTTTAGTAATGCTATAAAAGATGTATATCAAATTATTAAAATTACTCACATAAGATCAAGTCAAACTATAGACTTTAATATTTTAGTAAGAGATTACGTTTCTAAAATTGAATTTGCATTTTTAGAAATAGAGGAAATATTCCAATTTATGGAAAGGCCAGCAATTTTCTATAAAGACATTTTAGAAAATGATGCAGAAAGGTTTGTAAAAGTTAGAAAGTTTATGAAAAGTGGTGAAGAGAATGATATTTTAGATGAAAGATTCATAATAGAAGGCACAAGAGTTCAAAGATATGATGAAACTAGCGAATTAGTAGATATTCCTAGCAAAGAGCGAACCACTTTTTCAACAGAAAATCCTATAGAAGGCAAATATTTAATTCCAGGCAAATGGAAAATAAAGACAATATATGTTCCCGCTGAAGGTGAATATGTAAGATCAACAGCAGATATTACTTCTATTGAAAGTGAATTATTGGTTCAAAATTATGTTGCAGAAATGTCTGTATCTTTAAAACAAAATGCAAGATACCCTTATGGAAAAAATATTGATTTTTCAGAAGTAACATTAAAATCAAAAATGGAATATGATGAAGGCCTAGGTACAATATCACTTTCTGGTAAAGAAGCAATAACTAAAAGTTTTGAATTTTCATATGATTCAACTAAAGGCGGTTTGACAACAGTTACATTTATGCCTAAACCTGCTTTTAGAAAAAACGATATAAAAGCCACACAAAATTTTAATTTTGCTGATAAAAAGGAATTGCAAATCAGAGATAACAATGTATTTTATAAAAGCAGCAGATCAAAAGAAGCACTAAAAATTCTAGGATTTGAGATTTTAGTATTTGAAAAACCTGCAAACATAATTCAAATTTGGGAATGCTTTACAAACTTAACTACTGATTTTAGTTTTTTATTAGACTACATTTATCTAAATGATACAAAAATTTCTTTAACTCACAATGAAAGTGTTAAATCTGGAGATATATTAGAGCTTAGAAATGCAGATAACAATGCGGTATTTAAATATGCTCTAGCATTAGTTGGTGATGCAACACAAGATGGATTAGTAAATGAAGATGATATTACAATTTTAGCTCACATGTTACTTAGAAAAAGATCTAACCCACTTATTTATATTCCAGAAGTAATGGGTGGAAGCAAAGCAAAAAGTGAGCCATTGACAAGCTTTGTTTTAAGAATAAGAGAAATAACAAACTCTTCTCCTCAAAATGTTCCTTTGCCAATAAATGATATGGCAAATACTTTCATCAGTCCTAAAGTAAAACTTAAAAACGAAAAAGAAGAAAACATAGTAACAATAGGGTAAAAACAAATTGTAAAAGCAAAGTATAGTTATAAAAAAATAACAACTATAAAAAAAACAAAATGATTAAAAACAACAAATAACATTGATAAAATATAACATGGTATCAAAAAAATGATTAAAAAAATGACAAAAAAGTTCATAGCAATTATCTTATTAATCTTGTTAGTAACAACAGGCTTAGCTGCTTGTAAACCAGAAAAAACTAACAAAGTTTCAAAAATTGAGATAATAAAAGGATCTTTTAAAGAGCAATACGCACTAGATGAACCGTTAAATTTAAAAAATGCTAAAATAAAGGTTTTTTATGTCGATGGGGAAACTAATGAAATACCCATTACTAAAGAAATGGTAACTGGATTTGATACTAGAACAAATTATCCACAACAAAAAACATTAGAGGTAACATATAAAACCATAACCACGACTTTTAATTATAAAGTTGGGGGCGAAACAGGGGTAACATCTATTGTTAGATTTGTAATTGAAGAAGAGACTGATGTAAACGATGAAAATGAATATTGCTTTATAAAGTTATATGCTTTATATGCAAACGAAGTTAAAGATGGAATATATGCGTTTATGTTTGATATCGAAAAGGCAGAAGAAATATCTATTGAAAAATCAGATGCAATGAGTGCACAAAGTTTTAGTACAAAGTATTGGACTACAACAGCTTATGAAAATGAAGAAAATTCAAATAAAATTAGCATTATTGCTTATTCCAAAAATGGTTCAAATTCATTAACAAGTGTTATTCCAGAAAACGAGTCTAAACAAAAAATATTGCTTTATTCTTTGAGAATAAAAAGGCATACATCACCAACTACAGTTGAATTAAAAAACATTTATTTATCTGATGGCAATAAAGATACTAAAGCGCTAAGTGTAAGATTTGCAATCAGTGGTACAGGCAGTGGCACAGAATAAAGTAAATTAAATTTTTGAACAATGTAAAAGTTTAGAAAAATATTATAAAATTACATGTTGTAATATTAAATTTTTGAACAATGTAAAAGGTTCGAAAATATTATAAAATTACATGTTGTAATATTAAATTTTAAACAATGTAAAAGGTTAGAAAATATTATAAAATTATGTGTTGTAATATTAAATGCTGACTTAATAATATTAAATTCTTAAACAGTGTAAAGATCTAAAAAATATTAATATTTAATTTAATATCTTTTTTTGATATAATAAACCTTGTTGTAATATATTAAAATTTTAAGGAGAAAAGTTATGTTAAACATTATTCCAAAGCCCGCAAAAGTTGATGTTTTATCAAAAGAAACATATGGTCATTCACAATATGATGTTCATAGAAAATATGTTTTTGATATGAATCCAAACAGCTATAAATTAGAAATTAATGAAGAAGGAATCTTTTTAGAAGCAGGAGATGAAAGAGGCTTTCATTATGGTGCAGAAACCATTGCACAAATTGCAGCAAGCGGTGAAATGCCAAATGTAGTCATATACGATGAACCAAGATTTAAGCATCGTGGATATATGCTAGATTGCTCTAGACATTTTTTTACAATAGAAGAAATTAAGAAAATTTTAGACTTATTATCATACCTAAAATTTAATATTTTTCATTGGCATTTAACTGATGATCAAGGGTGGAGAGTAGAAATTGCAAGATATCCGCTTTTAACAAAAATAGGCTCAAAAAGATGCCAAACAAACGATGATGGTATCCCAGTTGAAGGATATTACACAAAAGATGAAATTAGAGAAGTTGTAAAATATGCTAAAAGTAAGCATATAGATGTTATTCCTGAAATTGATATCCCAGGACATTTTTCAGCAGCAATAGCAGCGTATCCATATTTATCTTGTGATTCACAGCCTACGGATGTTAAGGAAAGTTTTGGAATATTTGCTGATGTGCTTTGTGCAGGTAAAGAAGATTCATATAAGTTTTTTAAAAATGTTTTAAAAGAAGTTTTTGAACTTTTTCCATATGAATATATACATTTAGGAGGAGATGAAGCCCTTAGAATTCAATGGCTAAAATGTCCTTATTGTCAAAAAACAATACAAGATAACCATCTAAAAAATGAAGAAGAATTACAAGCTTTTATGATGAATATATTTTCTGATTTTTGTAAAGAAAATGGTAAAAAAGTTATCAATTGGAATGATGGTCTTTATGGTGATAATGTTTCAGATAATATTACTGTCCATTATTGGAGAACTCAAAAAGCAGATATTGAAGCGAGTAAAAAACATGCAAATGCAGGCAAGGATTTAATAATGAGTCCATTTTTCCATTATTACTTAGATTATCCATATGGAATGACGCCACTTAAAAAGACATTTAAATTTAATCCAGTTCCTAAATGGCTAAACGATGAAAGCAAATTAATAGGAATTGAAGCACCTTTATGGGCTGAATATGTAAAAGATTTTGATAAGATTATTTATCAAACATTCCCAAGATTACTTGCTGTTTCAGAAAGAGCTTGGTCAACATGGCATACTGATTACAAAAATTTTGAAACGCGTGCAAAGGGTGTTTTAGAAGGATTGAATAAAAAATATGGATATACTTTTGTAACGTGTAAAGAAGCAAATCCAAAAGGTATATTCAGAATAAAGTCTTTATGTAAGTTTTATAAACAAATGGATTTGCAAAAAGGAAAAGAATCACTTGCAAGAATAAGAAAAAATAGTGCAATGTTAAAAGAAAAATATTCAAAATAACAGTGCGATGTTAAAAGAAAAGGGTTAAAACAACTTTTAATATTGTAAAAAATAGTAAAAACTGTAAAATTGAACATTACTATAAAAAAATATTCAAAATAGTAGCGTAATGTTAAAGAAAATATTCAAAGTGATGTTTTAATATTGTAAAAAGAGTAAAAATTGAACATTACTGTAAGGGTTGAACATTACTGTAAGAGTTGAACATTATTGTAAGAGTAGAACATTATTATAAAAATTGAATGTTACAAGTTATTAGGTTGTAAAATTATTGATTAATAAAAAATGAAAGGTGTTTTAAATAATTAATATATTTTAAAATATCTTGTGTTTTTATTTTTATTTTAATATATAATATATAATAAACTAAAGAAAACTATTTAAATATTACTTTAGTATTAGTATAAAAAAACGCAAAAAGAGGATACGCACATGGAAGATATTCAGAAATGCTGGAAACTTAGTCAAGACGAAGTTCTTGAGAAATTAGAAACATCGGAAAATGGTTTAACCACCGAAGAGGCAAAGAAAAGACTTGAAAAGTATGGCAAAAATGCCTTAGACGAGGTCAAAAGACCTTCTTTACTAAAAAGATTTTTAAATCAATTAAAAGATGTAATGATAATAGTTTTGTTAGTTGCAGCCTTAATCTCAGGAATACTTGCAATTATTCAAAAACAATATCTAGATTTGGTTGATACTTTTTTAATTTTAATCATAGTAATTGTTAATGCAATAATAGGGCTTATACAAGAAGATAATGCTGAAAAAGCTCTTGCTGCCTTAAAAGATATGAATAAACCATTTGCCAAAGTTTTAAGAGATGGTGCAGTATTTAAAATTTTAAGCGAAGAACTTGTTGTGGGCGATGTTGTTGTTTTAGAAGCAGGCGATGTCGCACCTGCTGATATGAGACTTTTTGAAAGTGCAAGTTTGAAAATGGAAGAAGCATCTCTCACTGGTGAAAGCGTTCCAACTGAAAAGCATTGTGAAATAATAGAAAAAGAAGAAGTTCCAATTGGTGATAGAGCAAATATGTGCTATAGCACGGGTGTTGTTACATATGGTAGAGGAAAAGCAGTTGTTGTTAAAACAGGAATGAACACCGAAGTTGGTAAAATTGCTAAAATGCTTGCTGAAGATAAAGCACAAACAACGCCTTTACAAAAACAATTAGATAAATCTGCAAAGGTAATAAGCGTAGGAATTTTGATAATTGCAGTAGTAATTTTCATTGCAGGAATTCTATTTAGAAATAAAGATGAAGATATTGCATCTGCAATTATATTTTCATTTATGTCTGCTATTGCAATAGCGGTTGCTGCAATACCAGAAGGATTGCCAGCAGTTGTAACAATAGTTATGTCTATTGGTGTAAAAGCAATGAGTAAGCGAAAAGCAATTGTATCAAGTTTACCAGCAGTTGAAACATTGGGTAGCTGTCAAGTTATTTGTTCTGATAAAACAGGAACATTGACATTAAATCAAATGACGGTAAAACAGTTATATAACCCAGTTGATGGAATGTATCAAGCAAGTGATACAAAATATGGCGCTGTTGGAAAAACATTAATTAGAACTATGGTTTTATGTAATGACACACAAGTTACTGAAACAGATTTAGTTGGCGATCCAACGGAAACTGCCTTAGTTGCATATGCAAACGATCAAAAGTTTAATGATATTTCATCAAAATTTGAAAGACTTGAAGAAAATCCATTCGATAGTAAAAGAAAATTAATGTCTACTATCAATAATGTTGATGGTGAAAAAATTGCCCATATTAAAGGTGCAACCGATATTTTGATTTCTAGATGTAAATATATTCTAGATAAAAAAGGTGTTAGAGAAATCACCGATGAAGATATTAAACTAATTGAACAAAAAAATCACGAAATGGGGCAACAAGCACTTAGAGTTTTAGGCTTTGCAATTAAAACAACAAAAGAAGATGAAAACCTAGATTTAGACAAAGTTGAAGAAGACGTCATTTTTGTAGGTCTTGTAGGAATGATAGATCCACCAAGAGCTGAAGTTAAAGATGCAGTTGCTACTTGTAGAAAAGCAGGAATATTGCCAGTTATGATTACAGGCGATCATATGGATACTGCAAAAGCAATTGCAAAAGAAATTGGAATTTTAACTGAAGATGGCTTAGCAATTACAGGTGCAGAACTTGATCAATTAAGCGATGAAGAATTTTTAGATAAAGTAGAACATATCAATGTTTATGCAAGAGTTAGTCCTGAAAATAAAGTTAGAATTGTTAAAACATTCCAAGCTAAAAATAAAATTGTTGCTATGACAGGAGATGGTGTAAACGATGCTCCTTCTATTAAAGCGGCAGATATTGGAATTGGAATGGGAATAACTGGTACAGATGTTTCAAAAGGTGCAAGCGATATGGTTTTAGCAGATGATAACTTTGCAACCATAGTTGCTGCTGTTGAAGAAGGAAGAAAAGTTTATTCTAATATTAAAAAATCAATTCACTATCTATTATCTGCAAATATTGCAGAGGTTTTATGTATGTTCATTGTAACTGTTATACTTTCTGCAATAATGAAAGAAAGTATAGTTTTCCTGACGCCAGTTATGATTTTATGGGTAAATCTTGTAACAGATAGTTTGCCAGCACTTGCACTTGGAACTGAAAAAGCAGAAGCGGATGTTATGGATATGCCGCCTAGAAAAAATACTAATAACCTATTTTCAGGGATGTATGGACTTAATATTATAGTTCACGGAATATTCCAAACCATATTAGTTTTAGCAGCATATTTCATTGGTGAATATACAGAAATTGGACATAACGAACACGGTGAAGCAATGACAATGGCATTTTTAACTTTATGTGTAATTCAACTATTCCATGCATACAACTTGCGCTCAGATCATAATTCACTTTTTGCTGCAAATCCATTTAGCAATAAGTATTTAAATGGTTCATTTATTATTGGCATGTTACTAATAATATTCTCAATTGCAATTCCATCAGTTGGAGCATTGCTATTTGATACAATACCGCTACATATTTCACAATGGGCTATTTGTTTAGCACTTGGCTTTGCGATTATTCCAATAGTTGAAATTCATAAAATCTTTATTAGATTGCATATGAAAAAATCAATTGAAAAAGAAAAGTTAAGCCTAGAGGAAAAATAAAAAAAATTAAAAACACATCTAAAAAATGTGTTTTTAATATTAAAAAATAGAAGATTTTATTGCTAATAAAATTAAATGGTTGCTGTGCAAATGCTAAAATAAGAGTCTAAAAAAAGGCTCAATTGTTAATAAAATTAAGTAGTTGCTGTGCAAATGCTAAAATAAGAGTCTAAAAAAGGCTCAATTTTTAATAAAATTAAATGGTTGCTGTGCAAACGTGTCTTGCAGTAAGGGGGCAGGATAGGTTTAATTTGTAAAAATCTAGGATATATTTATGGAAAATGTAGGCTTTAGAAAAAAATCTAGAAGAGTTTTAATTCCTAAAATGATATGGGAAGATTTTGATATTGATGTTGAAGTGACCGACATTAAAGAAGTCTACATTGAAGGTAAGGACAATATTCATCATTCTTTATATAGATTTAACACCGTAGTTAAAGAATCAGAAGCTGTTGATGTAAGTATTTATTTATATGAACCACTAGATGGAAATATTGTTGATACACTTTTAATAGTCCCAGAATATCATAGAATGCCTACAATGGAATTAATAAATGCTTTTATTGAAGATGGCTATAGAATTTTGGTTGTAGATATAGCAGCATCTTCTAATTATCCAACTGTTTATCCGCAAGCATTACATTATTGCATATATGATGAAAAAAGCGATAATTTGTACAAGCTGGAAAAAACTGCAAAAGATACTTGTCAATATGTATATTCTTGCATTGTAAAAAGGGCAATTAAATTTATTGAACAACAATTTGAAGTCAGAGACATCGTTTTAGTCGGTATTGGAACAGCAAGCGATGTGGCAATACAAGTTGCAGGTTCACCTAATAAAAATATAAAGGCATTAGTTTGTTTGAATGGTTGTGGTTATGGTGAAATGCAAGATACTACAAAATTTTTAAGCGAAGGCCCATATGATGAAGAAAAAATTGCATGGCTTTCTGGTGTTTCTGCTGCTGCTTATGTAAAAAATATTGATGTTCCAGTTTTTATCGCTTTAGGTTCAAATAGTAGAAAAGGCAATATTGATAAACTAGAAAGCATTAGAAAATTGCTTGTAGAGTCAACATTAAATTATACATACTGTCCTGGCATTAGTGATTTTATTACTCCAAAAGTTTATACAAGCGTAACTACTTGGCTAAATGGTTTAAGAAGTGGGGCATATCTTCCAGAAAATCCTGAAATTGATATAAGAATAAATAAAGAAAACAAATTATATTTTGATATAACTTGCGATCCAGGTTTGATTGTCGATCAAGTGCAAGTCTTTTATAGTTTTGATGAAAAAAATAATCAAGTTAGAGATTGGAGAATGGGTAAAGTTGATACCGTTTCACATAATGAATATGTGTGTGCTCCAAAACTTGAAGCAGAAAAATGCAAAGAGATATATGCTTTTGCTTCAATAACATATGTTACAGGTCTTACATTGAATAGCAAAATATTGAAAAAAGACATACCAGAAAATTGCGAATTGACAAATTCAAAAGACCAAGAGATTGATAGCACGATTATTTATCAACTGTCTGAATCAACCTCAACATTTGTAGAAGATTACAATGGTGATATTTTATTAAAAAGAACATTAAAAATTGTAAAAAGTAGTAGAGGCTTAAAAGGAATCACTGCTGGCGAAATTCCAATGAAAACATATAAACTGAAAAAAAATATTTTGGATTTAAATAGCAGTATTCAAATAAATATTTGTTCAGCAAAAGATATAGATGTAAAAGTAACATTACTTTGTACAACCGAACAAAACACTATTAAAAAATATTATGTAACTAAGCAAATTCAAGAAACTTTTGGCTTTTTCTATAACTATTTATTTACCTTAAAAGAGTTTAAAGATGAAAAAATGATGTCAATTAAAGATCCAAGTCAAGTAAGGGCTATTGTGATAGATGCACCAAATATTCTTGTCGGAAATATGATAATACTTTAAAAATAAAAAACTAAAACCATTGCAGTGATACAATAAAAAAGGGAAAAAGTACTGCAATTGTATATAAAAATATAAAGCAAAAATCACTCAAAATATATGATTAAAATATAAAGTGATAAAAACAAAGACAATGTTCAAAAGATTAAATAAAAATATAAAGT
>DUUO01000004.1 GCA_012841525.1 Clostridiales bacterium | reverse complement strand
TGCTGTCTTTGCTTCGCTTGTAGCACTTTTTATAAAAATGGGCCTAAAAGATATATCAAGTAATGTTGGTACATTAGTAAGAACCATTATTGTATTTATTTTTGCAGTTACAATAGTTTTAATTAAAAAAGATTATAAAGGAGTGGCAAAAGTTCCAAAAAAGACATGGTTAGTATTAACCTTGTCAGGTATTGCAACTGGCGGTGCATGGTTACTTGAATACTGGGCCTTTAGTATGCAAGGAGTTAATCCCGTTGCAGTAAATTCTATTGGTAAATTATCAATTTTATTAACAATGGCTTTTTCATTTTTCTTTTTGAAAGAAAAGTTTTCTAAAAAATCACTCCTTGGTTTGTTTTTCTTAGTTATTGGCATAGTAATAATTATAGTATTTAGTTTGTGATTTAAGATTTTGCGTTGACATAGAAATAGTATGTCGTAAAGGCAATATATGTTTTAAAGAAAAAAGTTACACATTTTAACAAGATTTTTCACTACATTAGATATTATCTTTATGCGAAAAATTGAGATTATGTTAATATATCAGTGATATGAAAAAAAGAGATACTGTAAAAAAGTTTATAGGATATTACAAGCCACACTGGAAACTATTTGTGCTTGATACTTTTTGTTCGCTACTTATTGCTGCATTTAATTTATTTTATCCATTTATAACTAAAAATATAATTAATGATTATGTTCCAAATAAAAACATGCAACTAATAATTATATGGGCAGTAGTTTTAGCCATAATATATATTGTTCGTGCAATTTTAACATATGTAGTTCAATACTGGGGTCATGTTTTGGGAATAAGAGTGCAAGGTGATATGAGACAAGATATGTTTAGGCATCTTCAATCATTGCCACAATCATATTTTGATACTGAAAAAACTGGTTCAATTATGTCTAGAATTGTAAATGATTTATTTGAAGTAGGTGAACTTGCACACCACGGTCCTGAAGATTTACTAATTTCACTAATTACAATTGTTGGTGCATTTGTAATGTTAATGTTAGTTAATGTGCCACTAACTTTGATTATTTTTGCTTCACTTCCAATCATTGCATTTATTGCTACAAAATTAAGGAAAAGGATGAGCAATGCTTTTAGAGATATGCGAGAAAAAACTGCTGATGTAAACGCTGATATTGCAACTACAATTTCTGGAGTTAGAATAACAAAAGCATATGGTGTTGAAGAATATGCTGAAAAGCGTTTTGAACATGTAAATGAAAGATACAAAGCAGCAAGAGGGGAAGCATACAAGGCGATGGGCATATTTTATTCAGTGCTTAGTTTTTCAACGGATTTATTATACTTTTTAGTTTTAATTGCTGGTGGAATATTTTTATACAAAGATCAAATAAATACAGGTGAATTTGCAGCCTTTATCTTATACATAGCAATGTTAATTACTCCAATTAAAACTTTAACTTCCATTTTTGAACAAATTCAAGGTGGAATGACAGGGTTTGAAAGATTTATAGAAGTTATGAATAAAAAACCAGAAACAGATAATGAAGGTGCAATTGATATAGGAGATATAGAAGGTGAAATAGAGTTTAAGGATGTAACTTTTGGATATAGTGAAACGGAAGTATTATCAAACTTAAACTTCAAACTTGAAAAAGGAAAAACAACTGCTATTGTAGGTGGTTCTGGCGGTGGTAAAACTACAATTTGTCATTTAATAATGAGATTTTATGAAATAGATAGTGGTGAGATACTACTTGATAATGTAAATATTACTGATATTACTAGAAAATCTTTAAGAAGTAATATGGCAATTGTTACGCAAGATGTTTTCATTTTTGATGGCACGATAAGGGAAAATATTTCATTTGGAAAAATTGATGCAAGTGAAGAGGAAATAATAAAGGCAGCAAAAGATGCAGGCATCCATGATTATGTCATGACACTTGAAAATGGATATGATTCATGGGTTGGTGAAAGAGGTGTTTCATTATCTGGCGGACAAAGACAAAGAATTTCTATTGCAAGAGCATTTTTGAAAAATCCAAAAGTTTTAATTTTAGATGAGGCAACTTCTGCTTTGGATAATATAACTGAAGCACAAATACAAGCAGCAATATATAACCTTAGTGAAGGCAAAACAACTTTAGTTGTTGCTCATAGACTTTCAACAATAAAAAATGCTGATAAAATACTTGTTTTAGAAGATGGCAAAATAGTAGAAGAGGGCAAACACGATCTTTTAGTTGCAAAACCAGGTGGCGTTTACAAAAAAATGTGGGAAGCAATGAGCCTTAACTGTTAAATTTAGTGTGACACATTTTGGTGTAGGTACATATATATTAATTTCAGTTAAGTAAAAAGTTGCATGATATAAAAACAATATTATATAAAAACAAATATACATAATTAATGGATACTACAAAATAAACTGAAAATATTTACATAAAGAAAATAAAACGATGAACAGAAAAAACACTACAAATGATGGGCAAAATGAAATTGTTGTAAAAGAGAAAAAGCAAAAGCTGCCAATAAGTTTTTATTTTTCCATTTTAACAACGCTTGCTTTTATTGCACTAACAATTTTTAGCATTATTAAAAATGATTATGCTATAGAAGAATTAAGATATGTTTCAATTGGCTTCATTGTCGTATATTCCATAATATTAGTGGGAATAATAATATATACTGTAAAGTTTAGGAAAGATGCTAAAGCCAATATGCATACTATGAAAACTACTGCGAAAGGTTTTAAATTGACAATAAAAGTCATAAATAAATTTATTGTTTTCTTTAACATGCTTTCATCTGTTGCAGTCACTGTAATGATGCTTGTTGACAATAATGGCAAGGGCGGACTTTTAGTATATTTATCTTTAGGCGTTTCAATTTTTTCATTAATTACCATGATTTTGTTTTTCATTAAAAGCGGTTTTAAAGCACGCAAGCTTGTGAAAAAAGAAGCAAAGTATAGAGAAAATCAAAAGAAGAAAGAAGAAAAAAGTCGAAAAAATAGCAAGTAATAAAGTTTTGAATTAAATGAAGATTGGGTTACAATAATATATTGTTTTGCTACTATATATTAATAGTTTGAATATATTGTTTAATTTGAAAGTTAATGTATATTTTAAAGTTTTGTTACAAGGGATTTTTTTAAATCATTAATTTTTGTTTCACTAAAGAGTTAAATTAAAGATGGCTGTTTAAGCCATTTTTTCATATATGCCAATTTCTTTTTTTTATGTCTTTTGAATAATTACAAAAGCAAACACATGGATGATAAATTCAAGTTTTAATTTTTTTGAAATCAATGTATTTTTTGTTAAGTCTAAAGGCAAGTGCAACTAGTTTTCCGTAACAAAAAGCTTATGAGTAAGTGTAACTTTTTTTGTTAAGTCTAAATGTAAGTGCAACTAGTTTTCCATAACAAAAGGCTTAAGAGTAAGTGCAACTTTTTGTTAAGTCTAAAGGTAAGTGCAACTAGTTTCCCATAGTTAAATGCTTAAGAGTAAGTGTAACTTTTTCTGGATATCTTTTCTTGTATCTTGACTATATCTTTTTATTAATATAAAATTCTAACAAAGAAATATAGGAGAGAGGCGATGAAAGAATATAATTTCCCACTAATTTTTGTGCTTGGAGCTGTCATTGCTCTTGTCATCATTATAATGTCAGTTGTTTTCTTAGTTAAAGCAATTAAGCGTGGTAAACAAATAGGGATGACAAATGATCAATTTAAAAAAGCAATAACTACAAGTGCCGTGTTTTCAATTATTCCTTCCATTCCAATTGTAATTGGAGTTGGAATTATGATGCAGTTTTTAGGTCTTGCTATTCCTTGGATAAGACTTACAGTTATTGGAGCATTACAATATGAAATATCTGCTGTTTTTGCAGTTTCAGATGGTGTTACAGAACTTACTGCTGCGATGCTTGTCAGTGCAACAGTAGTTATGACAATTAGTATATTGTCAGGTCCTTTGTTTAATGCGATTTTCTATAAAAAATATCAAGGTAAATTACAAGAACTGCAAGCTAAAAACAAGGAAAAAATGGATTTCATAACTGGCTCACTTATGTCTGGTATGATGTCTGGTATCATTTCTGCAATATTAGTTGGTGGATTTTTTACTCTACATGATGCAACACCAGATCAATCAGGAATAGTAACAAATGGTTCGGTTACACTCATAACCTTAGCAGTTAGTATGGGCATCATTGCTCTTTGTGGCGTAATTATGAAAGTATTTAAGCAAAAATGGTTAGAAAATTATGCTTTACCACTTAGCATATTAGGTGCATTGTTAGTTGCATTTTTCGTTCATCCAATTTTTGTTCCAGGTGCATAAGGAGGTACTATCATGAAAAAAAACAATAAAATGAAAAGTGCTAAAAATAAAAATACAGCTGCAACAGAAATAAAAGAATTAAATCCAGGTCAAATAAAATACAACAATGATATGCATAAACTTGGTAGAGTCTTTACTTGGATTGCACTAGCTTTAATCTCTTTAGTCCCAATATTCACTATGATAAGCACAAAATCTGGTCCAGATTGGGGTAGTCTTGCAAAAACTATTCTTTTTTCTTTAGGCTTTTTAGCCATAGGTTTGATAGAGGCTTTTTCATATGCACCATTACTTGGAATTGGTGGACAATATTTGTCTTTCATTACAGGAAATATTTCCAACTTAAAATTGCCTTGTGCTATAAATGCTCAACAAATAACTAAAGTTGAACCAGGTACAGAAGAGCATGAAATAGTGACAACAATTGCAATTGCAGTTAGTTCAATAGTTACCACTTTGATAATAATAATAGGATTAATTCCTCTTGCAATATATCAACAAGAAATAGTTAAAGTATTAAAACCAATTTCACCATATGTTATGCCAGCAATTTTTGGTGCGCTTATGATGGTTTTAATTGCAATGTATTGGAAAAATTCAGTAGCTCCATTTTTGCTTTGCTGTATAGTTGCAGTAATTATGCATGCCATTGGAAAAGGTAGTACAGCAAGCATTAGCACAATGGTTATTGTTGGTATGGTATTAAGTATCATTACAAACTATATAATGTACAATAAAGATAAAATTAAAGCGAAATTTTCTAAAAAGTCTAGAAAAAACGAAGCATCAAAACAAACTGAAGAAGAAGATGCTGAAAAAGAAAATGAAGTACTTGAAGACTTGGCAAATGTTGAAGAATCAAAAGTTGAATCAGCAGA
>DUUO01000033.1 GCA_012841525.1 Clostridiales bacterium | reverse complement strand
CTTTTTAAAATGCACTATTCTTTTATCATTTCTTAAAGTGTCGCAACATTTACTTTTTTTAAATGCACTATTCTTTTATCATTTCTTCAAGTGTTTTAAATTGCCATTCAAAAACTTCTTGTCTTGATACACATTTGAAAAAGTTTATGCCTTTTGCTTTATCAATTAGTCTAAATGCCTTGAAGTAATTATTCATTATTAATGGCATAAATGGTATGAAATATACTAAAGGTTTTAAAACTGCATATTTCCAAGTATGTGGCTCTAATGTCATAAAGCCTTCGTAATTTCTTTTTTTCAATTCATCTATTATATATTGATACTCTCCAAGACCAACTCCTAGTGGAACTTCTACTTTATACTCTGAACAATCTTTAATATGATAATATACGATGATATCTTTTAATTGCTCAAATGCTTCTTTTACATTTACATCACATTGCACAAAGTTTGAAGAGTCAAAAATGAATTGTAGTCCATCATCTTTCAAATTTTCATATAGTTTTAAAACTCTTGAAGGTACATCTCCAAAAATCTTCTTTTCATTTTCATGCAAAAGTGTAACACCACTACCTTTAGCAATTTCTAGGAAACCTCTCATTTTTTCAACAACTTTATCTAAGCATGAATCTGGATCTTCCTTGCCATAGAAAAATGAAAAGACTCTGATATATTTGCAATCTGCTTTTTTTGCTATTCTAATTAAAGTTTCAAGTTGCTTTTTTTGTTTTTCATAGCCCTGTTCATCATTAATTCCAATTTTTCCAATTGGAGAACCTATTGAAGAAAACTTTATATCATTTTCTTTCATTCTTGGCAAAATGGAAACTTGAAATTCTTCAAGTGAGTAGTTAGCAATATTTTTACCATCAACATTTCTAGGGCAGATATATTCTCCTCCTAATTTTTTTGCTAACGCCATTTGTTTGTTAAAATCACTTGTCACCTCATCATAGAAACCTGAAATTTGCACTTTCATAAAATCACCCCTTTATTTTGTTTTTCTCTTCTTCGCGTTTTATTTCTAATTCTTTTTCATACTCATCTGCATCGATTGGTAATGAAACTTTTTCGCCTTTCCACGAAGAAAGATAAATTGCATTAATTAATTCGACACTATTAATTCCTTCTTCAACACTTGCTAATGGCTTTCCTTTGTTTTTTATAGCTTTTGCAAAAGCTCTTATAGCTCTTATTTGTTGTCCTAAAACTAAATCTTTTATTAATCTAAAAAATCCATATGAAGAAATTGTCAATGTGCTTGGAGACATTCCATATCCAAAAGTTGTCTCTTTATTAACTTGCTTTTGACTTTTATGTCTATATATTTTCATGAAAAATGATCCTATTACGATTCTTCCTTTATCTAGGGCAATTTCTAATCTATTAACACCACTTAATTCATGACTTGATGCTGAAAAAGAACAATTGTATTCAGGATATTCAAAAATTGCTACTATGTCATTTTCAGTATAAATATTTCTATCTACTGTTTTTGTTTTAGCTGTAATTTTATCAGGCATTCCAATTAACCATTGTAAAATATCTAATTGATGAACACATTGATTAATGAGACAGCCACCACCTTCTTCACAATATGTGCCTCGCCAACCACCTTGTTTATAGTAAGCATCAGATCTATACCAATTGGTTATTATATAATCTACTCTTTGAATGTTGCCAAGTTTTCCTGATGATATCAATTTTTTGGCTTTTCTATACATTTTATTGCTTCTTTGATTAAAATCTATACCAACCAAAACATCAGGGTTTTCTTTTGCTACTTCTAAAACTTTTTCTGAATCACCTTTTGTAACAGTTAAAGGTTTTTCAATTAAAACATGAACCTTCTTTTCAATGCAATATCTTGCAATTTCACCATGCGAGTAATGTTCAGTTGCAATGATGACTGCATCTAAATTTTCATTTTCAATCATTTCTTTATATGAAGAATATTTCTTTATCTTTTTATGTCTTTTAAATTTATCTAAAGCACTTGGTAGCAAATCGCAAACAGCAACTAGTTTTGCATCATGTACAAAACCCCATGCCATGTTAAAGGCGTGTCTGCCACCCATTCTTCCTACACCAATAATTCCAAATCTTAATTTTTTACTCATAATTTTTTACTCTAATTCATTAGTTTTCTATATTTACTTTTTCAATCTAAATATCAACTAGATCATCTAAGTGATATACAAATTATAAAACAATTTAATTTTATGCTAGAAATCTTAATTTTTATCCATTCCTTTTATTTAATATATATGATTATCTATTGATTAATTATCTTTGTATTCTTCCACAACCTCCAGTTTTAAGTAAAGTTTCAACTTCATTAACTGTCGTCAAATTAAAGTCACCTTCAATTGTTTGTTTTAATGCACTTGCGGCGGCTGCAAACTCAATAATTTCTTGTGGTTTTTCAAATTTGTTCAATCCATATATTAAACCTGCACAAAAACTATCGCCACCACCAACTCTATCTAAAATGTTTATGTTATGTGTTTTTGAAAAATATGCTTTCCTGTCAATATATAGCATGCCACCCCAGTTATTAACACTTGCGGAAATGCTTTCTCTAAGTGAAACGGCAACTGCTTTAAAATTAAATTTATCTACTAATTGTTTTGCAACATCTACAAAAGATTCTCTTTCAATTATACCTTTTGTAATATTGGCGTTTTTTGCTTTTATTCCAAAAACTTTTTCAGCATCTTCTTCATTTGCAATTAAAACATCTACATATTGCATCAAATTAGTCATAACTTCTTTTGCTTTTGATGTAGACCATAATTTTTTTCTATAGTTCAAATCACAACTAACTTTTACACCTTTTGATTTTGCAGTTTTTAAAGCACTTAACAATATTTGTGCAGCACCATCTGAAAGTGCAGGTGTTATTCCTGTAAAATGGAACCAAGTTGCATTTTCAAAAATTTCATCCCAATTAAAATCTTTTTCTACAGCAGTTGCTATTGAAGAGTTTGCTCTATCATATATGACATTACTTGCTCTAAGAGATGTTCCTTTTTCTAAATAATAGATTCCAAGTCTTTCTCCACCTTTTGCAATATATTTAGTGTTTACTCCATGTTTTTTTAATTCACAAATTGCAGCATTACCAATAGCATTATCTGGAACTTTCGTTACAAATATTGCATCTTGATCAAAAAGTGAAAGAGAAACTGCTACATTTGCTTCCCCACCACCGAAAGTTGCCTCAAATGCAGGCTCTTGGAAAAATCTCAAATTTCCAAAAGGTGCAAGTCTTAGCATAATTTCTCCAAATGTTACAATTTTCATAAAATCCCCTCTTTTACTCAATTTTTGTTATTTCAACATTGATCTTATAGTTTCTTTCTGGCTTAGATTTATCTTGGTTTTCCAAATTTCTTATAACATTTTTTGAAGCATCCTCACCATCATTTTTAAATATCCAAGTTCCAGCAACTGCGATAACTGAAGGATGAGTTAAAAACTTCATAAAATTATCTTGGTTTATTCCGCCAGTTGGAATAAATTTAATTTGAGGAAATACACTTGAATATGCCTTTAGTGTTTCAAGGCCTCCAAAATTTTGGCATGGGAAAAATTTCAATATTTCATATCCATTTTTATATGCCCTCATAATTTCTGAAGGCGTAGCAACGCCTGGGATATATGGAACATTAAATTTATCTGCAACATTTCCAATTTCTTCCAAATATCCAGGTGACACTATAAATTTTGCACCTTTTTCTATAGCACTAAGACATTGTTCTTTGTTAATGACTGTTCCAGCACCTATTATCATATTGGGAAACTTTTTTAATCCAAGCTCTAATGCCTTATCAGCACAAGCACTCCTATATGTAATTTCAGCAATATTAATGTCACCTTTTTCTAAAATTGCCAAAATATCAATGATATCTTCTGCTTTATCTACCTTTATTACAGGAATAACTTTATTATCTTCTAAAAATTTTTTATCCATTTTATGCTTATCTTTTTAATGTTGCTTAAATTTAACTATTTATTAGTTAACAACATCTTAATCATTATTTTACAACATTGACCATCCATTTTCTATATCAAAGCTATATATCCTATCGCTTAAATGAGTTATAACTGCATTTTCTAATAATTCAAAATACATAATTTTACTATATTTAAGTTGCTATTTTTCTAGAATTTACGCTCCACTATATGCATTAATTTTACAGTCAATCGTAAAGCAATTTATTGTCTATTTATACTCCACTATATGCATTAAACCCACCATCAATTGGTAAAACAATACCGGTGATAAAGCTTGCTGCTTTTTCATCTAATAAAAATTTTGTTGCACCAACTAGTTCATCAATTTCACCAAATCTATCCATTGGTGTAGATGCTAATATTTTTTGAGTTCTAGCAGTTGGTTTTCCATTTTCATCAAACAACAATCTCCTATTTTGATTAGTTACAAAAAACCCAGGTGCTATTGCATTAACTCTAATTCCAACCTTTGAAAAATGCACTGCAAGCCAAGCAGTAAAGTTGCTGACTGCTGCTTTTGCTCCACTATATGCAGGAATTTTTGTAAGTGGTGTAAATGCATTCATTGAAGATATGTTTAGAATAGAACATCCCTTTTTACCTATCATATCTTTTGCAAAAACTTGAGTTGGTAAAAATGTGCCGATGAAATTTAAGTCAAAGACAAACTTTACTCCTTCACCTTCAAGAGCGAAAAAGTCTTTTAAATCATCATCATGAGCTAGATAATATTCCATATCAGTTGTAGCCTTTGGATTATTTCCACCTGCTCCATTGATTAAAATATCACAATCTCCAAGTTCTTTTTTTACTGATTCGTGAGCACTTTCTAAAGAGGCTTTATCTAAAACATTTACTTTATATGCTTTGGCAACTCCACCATTTTTTTCAATATCATCTGCAACAACTTTTGCTGCATCAAAATTCAAATCAAGTAAAGCAATCTTTGCTCCAGACTCTGCTAAAGATTTTGCAAGCGTAGAACAAATAACACCGCCAGCACCCGTTATAACAACAACTTTTCCTTTTAAATCTAAACTCATTTATTTACCTCCACTTTAACTTTTGTTTCCATTTTTTGTCGTTTTGATATCCTAAACTAACACATATCGTTTTTATCGAATTTTATGTTTAATAAATTTTACTTCAATATTTAGCCCTTATTATCAAAACATTTTTAATATATTTTCTATATTTACTTAATATTTTTTATATGTTTTCTATCTTTAACTCAACATTTTTATATGTTTTTTACTCTTAATTTTAATTGTCTAAAGCATCCCAAATACCATTGATATAGTTTGCACCAAGAGCTCTATCGTATAAGCCATAACCAGGTTTTCCAGTTTCGCCCCAAATCATTCTGCCATGATCTGGTCTAATGTATCCGTCAAATTTATTTTTATGTAAAACCTTTAAAACTCCAACAATATCTAGTGAACCAGCATGTTGATTATGTGCAGTTTCTTCAAAACCATTTTCCACAAATTTAATATTTCTAATATGCATAAAATGTATTCTTTTTTGTTTTGAATATTTATCTATCATTCTAACTACATCATTTTTTTGTGCAACACCAAGTGAGCCTGTACAAAAAGTTAATCCGTTTTCTTCCACATCAACAATTTTTAAGAATCTATCTAGATTTTTTTCATCTGTAATTATTCTTGGTAGTCCAAAAATTGGCCATGGTGGATCGTCGGGATGTATTGCCATTTTTACCCCTGCTTTTTTTGCAACTGGTATAATGGCTTTTAAGAAATATTCTAAATTTGACCAAAGTTTTTCTTCATCTACTTTTGCATATTGTGCAAATAATTCTTTTAATTCTTCCTTTTTATAGCTAGAATCCCAACCTGGTAAATTCATATCATCGCTTAATGGATTTTTTCCTTTTAGTTGATTTTCATAATATACTAAAGAGGTTGATCCATCTTCTGCTATTTTATCAAGTTGTGTTCTTGTCCAATCAAAGACAGGCATAAAATTGTAACAAATACATTTAACCCCTGCTTTTCCAAGTCTTTTAATATTTTCACAATAATTTGCAATATATTTATCTCTTGTTGGAAGTCCTAATTTAATATCTTCATGTACTGGTACACTTTCAACAACTTCAAATGTTAAACCAACATCTTCAGCCATTTTTTTAATTTCATTTATACTTTCATTTGACCAAACTTCACCAACTTTCACATCATATACTGCACTGACAATGCTATACATATTGGGAATTTGTCTAATATATTCTATTTTTACTGGATCTTCTTTTCCATACCATCTAAAAGACATTTTCATAATGCACCTCACAAATTTCTAATTTTTGATAATAATGTTATGCAATTTTTCATTCACAACTTTTTATATATTTATATTTTCTATCACTTCATCAAACTCTTTTTTTCAGCTTGATTTAATTTTACATATTTTTTTGTTTAATCAATTTTTCAATATGTTTTTATTATGCTATATCTTTTACTAATCTATTTCCCTTCAAAATATTCTTTTGAATTGTAGTAGCAAATTCCTTCTAAAATCTCTTGTAGCTTTTTATCTGAACCTGCACAATATTCACCCTTTTCAATCCATGCACCAAACAATGAACATAAAATTCTTCTAAAATAATCGTGTCTTGCGTATGATGCAAAACTTCTACTATCTGTAAGCATTCCTATGAAAAGTCCAAGTCCACCAGTTGCAGCATTTATTCTCATTTGTTCATATATTCCATCTTCGTGATCTAAAAACCACCAAGCAGCTCCGAGTTGCATTTTACCTTTTTGTCCATTTCCTTGAAATGTGCCAAGCAATGTTGCAAGAGGATAATATGCATTGGGATTTAGTGTAAAGATTATTGTTTTTGGTAAAGAACCATTTTGATCTATATAATCTAGTAGTTTTTGTGCTTTTTCTACATCAATGGCATTACCTACACTATCACCACCTGCATCTGGACCTACTGCATTCAATAACTTTGTACTTCCATTTCTAATAGGTCCTACATGAAGTTCCATTACCATTCCATTTTTGCTAAAAATACCTGCAAGAAAAGAAACTAAACAAAACATATATTCTTCTGCTTCTTCTTTAGTAATTTTTTCATTATTTAATTTCTTTTTGAAAACTTTATCTGCTAGGTTATAGTCGCCTATTCCTTTTGGAAAATCTAAAAATGATAAGTCAGCACACAAGCAATTTCTATTTACAAAATATTCGATTCTATTTTCAACTGCTTGCATTAAACTATTAAAATCACTAATGTTTACATCTGCAATTTTTGAAAGATTAGCAATGTATTCATTGAAGCCTTTATTTTGGATATTTATTATTTTATCTGGTCTAAAACAAGGTAGCACGCTATATGGCAAGTCTTCTTTTAATAATAATTGATGATATTTCAAATCATCTAAAGGGTCATCTGTGGTTATTAAAGTAGCAACATTGGAATCCTTAAGTAAAGTTCTTGGTGAAACCACATTTTCTTCCATATGCTTAGAAGTTAGATTCCAAATTTGATCAGCGTTTTCTTCACATATAGGTAAAGTTAAATTAAAATATTTTTTTAGTTCTAAATGAGCAAAGTGATAAACAGGATTTCCAATAAAATATGGCAAAGCAGTACAAAAGGATTTAAATTTTTCATAGTCACTTGCATTGCCTGTTACTTTATCTTCTTCAACTCCAAAAGCACGCATTATTCTCCATTTATAATGATCTCCTAAAAGCCACATTTCCGTTAAATTTGTATATCTTTTATCTTCATAAATTTCTTTTGGACTCAAATGACAATGGAAATCATAAATTGGCAAATCTTTTACAGATTTATATAAATCTAAAGCAATATCATTTGTTAAAAAAATTGTATCATCCATAAACTTTTTCATATTCTTCTAAAAGCCTCCTAAGTTTTAACCTTTCCCTTTGCATTTTTATATAATATTTTATTATTTCTCACCACTATTTTATTACAACATTATTTACAAGTAAATTGTGAATATTGCTTATTTATTTGTAAATCTTGCTAAATCTCTTAATATAAATTATTATATAAATATATATGTCAGCAATTAAATATATATGTCAGCAATAAATAATTGAAAAAGCATATATCTGCATAAAAACATTGCAAGAATTTTAAACAATAAAAACATAAGTATTAAAATACAATTTTAAGAAAAATGAGCAATAAACAAGACAAAAATATTAAAATTAGTGTTTGGAAAACTTCTCAACATATGAAAAGTGACACATTTGAAATTAACTTGTATCGTGATAAAAAATTTCAAGCTGTACCTTTCCATTCACATGGTTTTTTTGAATTATATGTATTTTTACAAGGAGCTGGAGTATATACCGTTGAGCAAGGCGACTACAATTTAGAACCAGGCGATATAATTTTAATACCACCAAATCATTTACATAGACTTGATATTTTAGATTCAAATATTCCTTATGAAAGAATAGTTTTATGGATAAACCCCAATTATTTAAGTTTATTTTCAACTCCTCAAACTAGACTTGATGAGGTTTTTTACAACTGCGGAAAAAACAACAACTATCTCATAAGAGATGTAAAATTTTCGAAAATATTGCAAAAAAAATTAACTGCTTTGCATCATAGCGACCATTCAAATAAATATGGAAGTGATATAGAAACAAGAATTCATTTTGAATCTCTACTACTACTTTTATCAAGACATCTCATCGAAGGAGAATATTCAACAAAGCCACCAACTATAAATAAAGTAGTGAATCAAACAATTCAATATATAAATGATAATATTGGAAACAAACTTTCACTAGAGGAATTATCTGAACATAATCATATTAGTAAATATTATCTAGCAAGATTATTTAAAGACCATACTGGCACATCTCCGCACCAATTTATAATTAAAAAACGTCTTTCATTATCAAAGACGTTATTAGCTCAAGGATATTCAATTAAACAAGCCTGCTTAATGGTTGGCTTTAGTGATTACACACATTATTTCCGTGCCTTCAAAAAAGAATTTGACATCACTCCAAAACAATATCTAGATTTCATACAAAGTAAATAACTTTACCATATATTTTCTATTACACCATTTACCAATTGATTTTAGCGATCACGCAATACTTGTTTTAAATAAACCACCAATATAAGCACATAATATTTATGCTGCTGGGGCTATATACAACGGATCTCTTGCTTTTGTATTGTTTTGAACCATTGCGGCTTTTTCTGTTCTAAAACCAAATTTACCATCTTTTGCAATTTCTAAAACTATACTTCCATGATGATTAGTTGAATAAGTAATTATTCCCCTATCATACAATCTATTCATAACAGTTGGTCTTGGATGGTCGTGTGCTTTTCCATTATCTGCTGAAACTATTGCAAATTCTGGCTTTATCTTATCCAAAAACTCTTCAGATGTAGATGTAGATGAACCATGATGCCCTAACTTTAATACATCGCAATCATAACCATCTTCCAAAAGTGGCATTAACCACTCTTCCGTTGCTTCAATTGCATCACCTGTTAACACAACTTTTCTATCTTTGTATTTTAGAGTTGTAACAATGGACATACCGTTACTTTCTGATGCATCATACTTATCTACTTTTTCAACATTTAATGTGTCGTAGCCAATTGAATACATTTCTAATGTATATGTATCTGTTGCTATTGTTCGCCAAACGCTTTGTGTTTTGCTAGGCCCTGCTTTATGTAGTGTTGCACCCTCTTCTTCAAATAAATCCATATATCCACTATATGTGGCATTTTTGTTTACATCGTTATAGTAAATATTTTGAACTTCATAGTTTTCCAAAATAGATTCTAACATATTGTAATGATCTGTATCAGGGTGTGTTACAACTAAATGATCTATTTTTTCATTTGTACCTTTTATGTTTGCAAGATAGCTTTCAAATTTTGTTTTAACTTCGTCTGAAGCTATTACACCAGAACCACCATCTATTAACATATCTTTACCATCTGGGAGTTCTATATATATTGCATCGCCTTGTTTAACATCTAT
>DUUO01000032.1 GCA_012841525.1 Clostridiales bacterium | reverse complement strand
ATTAAAACAGTAAGTGCTATACTTGAAGTTGTTCCATATTCATTATCACAATCTGAACTTCCTCCAGAACTTGTATCATAAAAGTGAATTATATAGTCTCCTACATCTTTTATGTTATTAGGTTGCTTTCTATATTGATTTAATGTGTATGTGCCAATACTTGTATAGTCTGAAGTAGATGATAATTTTTTAGTTACATCAACTAAAACATCTGCTGGCAAAATGCTTAAAACTGGTTCATGTCTATAATATTTTCCTAAGTATGCCTCTGTATAATATAATGTTGATGCACCAGGATTAAAACCTTGCACCTTTTTGTTTATGTTAAATGTTAAAACATATTTAGTTTTAATATTGCCAAATTCAGCACTATGTTGCTCTAAGTCTGGTAAAACAATATTGTGAACAGCTGTATTTGGAGAAATTTGTGGATATTTTAACTTAATACCATCTTGATCATAAAAATAATCAGCATCTAAATATCCATCATCAAAATTATCAAAAACATAATTTGAAGCATTACTTCCTGATAGATTTAATGTTAAATAGTATTTTCCAGCATGCATAGGACCACTAGTTGGCAAACTTGAAGGGGCTGGATTTGCTGATGGCCATTGATGTTCTAAGTGCACATCACTAATAACTGTAGCCTCTAAAGCACAACTACATAAACCATAATAATTTTCTATTGAAATTGAAACATTTTGAACTAATGCATCATTTATATTTTTTACATTAAAGTTATGATATGTGTCAGAATCTTCAAAAGTAATAGGAGTACCCCATACATAATCTGATGTTACACTGCTTCCAGAGGTTACTTTAATATATTCCCACTCTAAAGAAGAGCCGCTAATTACATATGGATAAATTTTGAATTCTAGTTCGTTTGATGCTCCATCTGCTAAAACATAATTTGTTCCTAGCGTTAGATCAATAGTTGCAACATATGTGCCCACATCTGTAGGTGATGTTACTTCATTGCCTAATGCATCACTATATGTAACATTTTCTTCTAATGTTTCACCAGAGACTATATTATTAATCTTGATTTTTATATCGCCATCTTGGCCAACAGTATAACCTGTTGTCTTATATCTTATATTTCCATCTGAATAATCAACCCAATCAATTGTGATTTCTCTTGGATTAATTTTCCACGTTTTAATAGCACTTGCTGATGAAGATAAAATATAGTTTGTAGCATTTGCACCAATGATTTGAGTGATTTTTGCTTGATATGGAGTTTGACTTGCATTTGTATATGTGTTGTTTTGATATAAAAAGTCAATATCATCGCCTGTAATCTTATTTGTAGGAACTGCATATACATATCTTTCTATGCCAGAATAAATTGTTTCAAAACTTGAATCAAATTCTGGTGCATCTACTTTTTCATCGCCATGCCATATTACATTTAGTTCTAATGGTGTAATATTTAATGTTGCTTTTGCTGGTAAAATTAATTTGTAATTATCTTTTGCAGCACCACCTAAAGCATTAATATTCAATGAATATCCGCCTAGTAAAACATCTTTTGCATTGAATGTATAGCTAGTATTTTCAATTGCAAATGGATTAGAATTTTCAACGCTTGGGTTAAGTCCACTAGTAGCAGTATAAGATAGAGTTAATTCATCTAAAACTGAATTTTCATTAGTTTGAATACCTGCTATTGTCAATATTACTCCATGATTTAACCCATCATATACAACTTCTGCATTAGATGTGTATGTAAATGATAAATCTAATGTTTTCTTAACAATAGCCCACGATTTTGTCTTACTGCTTAAAGGATTAATATGATAATTTTCATCATCAATTTCAGTAATTTTAATTCCATAATATGAAATATTTTGACCTTCACTTGCATTAATTGAAGCAAAATAATGTTTATCAACGTTATTTATGTCTGGTGTTATACCACTAGCATTATAATTGGATGTGGTGCTGACAAGTCCATCATTTGCATATTTGACAGATGCACTTTCACCCTCAATTAAACCTAATAAAGATAATCTAACACCGATAAGTTTTGCAGTATATGTATATGAAAAGTCATCAGTTAATAATGTTTCATTTGGATCATCTTCCCAAACTAAATTAATTTCTTTCGTAGCAATTTTCCAAATTAATTGTGAGCCATCAAATGAATAGTTAGATGTACTTTCACCAATAAGTGTAGAGGAAACTTTTGCTGTATATGTTCCTGCATTTATTGCTTTATTAACTGAATCTGATGTAAATGAAAAACCTACAATATCACCATTTAACTTTCCGCTTACTTGTGGCATTAAAACAGATTGTTCTTGACCGTTATATATGTAATTATATGTTCCCCAAATTGCCGTTACAGTTTTTTGAGTAATCATAAATGAAGCATCCGTTTTTACTAAGATATAGTTGCAATCTGCTCCTGTTGAAATGTTTCCTTTGCTATCTGTTAATGAATTTATTTTAATTTCATATGATTGTACTGCACCATCAGATAAATATACATCTCTACCCTTGAACATATATGTAGTATTTTGTGCAAGGCTTTCACCACTTAAAAATCCTCTTGTAGTAAATGGTCCGACAAAATCTACATCAAGTGAAATCGTATCATTTGCTGCTATACCTGTAATTTCATAAGATATTCCTTGTTCTTGGGCACTATATGTATAAGTTGGAGGTGTACTTGGAGATAAAGTTAATGTTACCGTTGCCTTGTTAATTTTCCATATTAATGTAGATGGATTTGTAGAATTTGAAACAACAACATAGTTTGCACTAACGCCAGTAGATAAAGTTTTAGGAGTTGTTTCATATTCGTTAGCATTTTTTTGTATATTTAAATCCTTATCTGATAAATATTCAAAGGTAATCATTCCAGCATCTTGTGTATAAACTTTATAATCATCATCACTTGTTGCACCAACTTCATATCCTGGTGTAACTACTTTATTAGTATTATCATATGTAAATTGATTGTGATTTACTTTATCATATACAATGTTTTCAGTAGAGCCTTGAACAAAATTGCCAATATACCAATTGGAAATATAAATTTCTTTTGGAATAATTGTAAATGTTATAGTTTTTATGTTTGTAGAGCTAAGTTCATAATTGTGCCCATCTTGTCCAGTTATTAAATCTTGAACAGTAATTTTATAAGTTCCAACATTTTTACCAAAGTATTCATAAATACCATCATTTTCGATATTTTGAATTTGAGCATTGCCTATTTCAAAATTACCAAGCAGTGTTAAATTTAGTGTCACTTCATCAAAACCGCTAGTATTTGCAGGATTTTCATATATCGAATCTTCAGATATTTTAATACTTATTCCTTGATTTTTAGCATTATAAATTAGCGAAGTATTCCCTTCAAAAGTAAAGATAATTGTTTTCTTCCCTATTGTCCATTGGAATGTATCAACAGAAAGAGTATAGTTTCTAGAAACAGTAGAATCTACAAGAGAAACATTTGTAATTTCATATAAGCCATATTCTCTTGCTTGATATTTTGTAGAAAAAGTTGCAGCACTCAATGCATTAACTCTAAAGACTTGAGGATCTTGAGAGATTTCAACAACTGAAGAATTTGCAACATTGTTTGCAATAATGCTATCACTACTGTTTGTAATTTTTGTTGTAGCATCATAAGAAATTGTATCACTGCCCACTAAACCTGAAATTGTTAATGTTGGACCGAATAAACTGTTGGCATATACATATTGTGATTCTCCACTCCAATTTGCAACAAGTGATTTAGGTGTTATTTCCCATGTTTGAGTTAAATTTGATGACTCTAAAATTGTATAGTTAGTGTTACCAACATCAGTTAATGTTCTTGAATATGGATTTCCATCTAAGTTCACATTAACTTGATCTTCGCTGCCTGTATATGTGAATGTAAAGCTATCGCCTGCGATTGCATTTGAAACAACTGCAATAATATTGTGAGGTGTGCCATCATAGATAACTTTTGGCATATCAGCATATGACCAGTCTGCTAAATTATTTTTACCAACCCAAGAAATAATTGCAGCTTTTTGATTTATCTTCCATATTACATTTTGGTTTACATAGTAATTTGAAGATGGAAGTGAAGAGGCCATATTGACAGTAGCATTGTATGTGTTTGCATTAATTGCTTGACGCGTGCCAGCATATACAAAGTTTACATTGTCTCCAAAGTAAACACCAGGATTGCTGGTATTTACGTCTACTTCGCTATATTGAGGAATAGCTTTTATACCTTTTGTTGTGCCATCGTAATAGAAAGAAGTGTCGGTATAATCAGCATCTTCTAAAGTTAATATTTTAATATCAATTTCCTTTTTAGCAATTTTCCAAGATATTGAGTTTGTTAAATTGTCTAGTGTATAGTTTTTATGATTAATATAAAAATTAGCAAGATATTGACCATCAATTACATTTATGGCAGTTAAACTTCCGCTAATAGTGTCTGTTTTTGCTCCTTCAAAAGTATTGTTAAATGTACTATTTGAAACTGGAGTGTTGCTACTTGCATTTAGTGTAACATCCTCATACTCTAAAGATGCCCCTCGTTTTAGAATACCATTTAATGAAAAACTTATTCCTTGTTCACCTTTTGAGTAGGTATATTCATAACTGCCTTTTTTCATTCCAGGTGTAAACAATTCTTCAAAATCTAATGTCAAAACTTTTTTAGAAATGGTAAATGATGCTTGTTGAGTTAGATCAATAACATAATTTGTATTTTCCATAGAAACAAATGATATATTATATGTTGCTGCATCGATTTCTCTTACTTGATAAGTAAAATTATTAGAATTGCCCGACGTTTCAATTGGTATATTGATTAAATTTACCCCATCAGATACATTAATAGTTATTTGAAGTGTATTGTCAGCACAATCATTTGCAACAAGATTTGAAAATACAATATCAATTCCTTGATTTTGACCATTATATGTAAAGTTTGAACTACCACTAAAGCTTATATTTATTTGACGTTTTGTGATTTCCCATTGCTTTGATAGTTTTTCATAAAGCACCGTTTCACTTTCTAAAGGCAATCTATAGTTTGAATTTTCATTATTATCTAGTGCTATAACTTTTGAAATATATTTTCCTGCAGGAATTGCAACATTGTTATACAAATATGTTACTCCACCAATATCTATTGATCCTTCGTCTTGATAAACTAAACTTATATTATCACCAGATATTATGTTAGAAACGGTCCCATTTACACTCTTTGAAGTTCCATCATAAACGAAAGATAAAGTTGATGGCCAAATTATATCAACAACCTTTTGATCAATCTGCCAATCTTTTGATAAATTAATTGTTGGTAATTTGTAGTTAATGTTTGATTCAGCAGTAAGACCTATAATAAGTGAACGATATAATCCATAATTTATAGCCGAAGACTGAAGATTTCTTCCATCTTGAAGTTCATTAGTTTCATCATATACAAACGATGCAACATCAGGACTAATTAATCCACCAGCAGTTGCTACAACAGATTTTACTGTTTTGTCATATACATAAGTTGTTGTTGTTTGCCAATTAATTGTTAGGGTTTTCTTTTCAATATTAAAGCTTTGAGATTTTGTTGTAGGCAAACTATAGTTTCCACCAGTTACACTAGAAACACCATTTGTATCGATTATATGTGTAATTGATGCCGTATAATTTCCATAATTAACCGCGGTAAATCCAACATCAAAATTAGCATTACCATTTGTTTGAACATTTGAAACATTTCCTAAATCATTTGCGAAATTATTTGAACTATAATCTGTATAGATTTTAATTGGTGATCCACCAGTTACATTAAAATGTATATAAATTTCCTCACCAGAAACAATGTTTGAAATTTCTGCTCTAACACCTTGGTAATTTGCAGAATATTCATAACTATATGCTGATAAATATGTTTGATAATATTCACTAAATGTTATGCTTAACTCTCTTCTTTGCATCGTAAAGGTTTGTGAATATGTGGTTGCAATTTCATAATTATTATTTGTTGGATGGCTTTCAAGCAAAGCATTTGTATTGATAACAAAATTATATGAGCCTGCATCTTTTACAAAAATTCCATATGTAACACCAGAGTGCAAACCTGTAGTAGGAACTAAGCCACCAGGACTCGTTCCATTTGCAACATCAAAATAATCATCTAAGTTATATTGCAATTTTACACCTGGTGAAACATTTGCATTTATTTTCACGGTATCACTTGCATATACACCAACAACTTCCATTGTTCCTATTTGAGCAAAATTACCTGAATATGTTAAGTTTTCTGAAGTAAATGTAAATGTAATTTTCTTTGCTACAATCTTCCAATCTTTAGTTAATGTAACACCATATAATGTATAGTTTTCAGAGCTTGTCCCAGATAGTTCTTCTGAAATTTTTGCAACATAATTTCCTTTATTTGTCTCTAAATGAGTATAAGTTGTATTATCATCCCAACTTAACGAAACAGTATCATTAGCAATCAAATTTGAAATTGTAGGTATACTTGGCCCTTGTTCGAATGCATTATATTCAAATGTTGTATTGCCCCAAGATAATTGAATAGTTAATTTTGAAATAGTAAAGTCAGTAATAATTGGAGGATTTTCTAATTTATAATTTGCATTATCAACGCCAGTTATCGATACACTGTAATTGCCAGCATTTTTACTATGGAAGTTATATGTTCCATTTGATATTGAAATTGTTGAATCAAATCCTTTTGTTTCAACATTAGTTACTGTAGTTAATTTAACTTGTTCAGTTTCAACAATTCCATTAACTACTGCAGCAATTCCTTGATTTTGTCCATTGTATGTAAATATTGAACTACCAGTAAATGATACAGTAATAGTTTTTTGACTTATCAACCAATTTAATACCGCTCCTGCAGTTATTAAGTAATTTGTATTTAGAGGTGAGCTTTCAGAAAGCCTTGCTTCGGTTGTATATGAAGCTGCATTGATTTGAGTGTTAGAATCTGAAGCTTCATTAAATTCGAAGGCATCGGACATATTTTCACTTAAATCAGAAGTATAAAACCTTCCATCATTGGCTAGAGTTGCCCCACCTAAATATCCTGGAACAACTGTTTTTGCACTACCATCATATGTAAATGAAGAATTGGTGTATTTAGTATTGCTTCCACCTAATGTATATGTGGAGATATACCAATTTGGAATGGTTATATTTTTCTTAGCAATTACAAATTGACAAGTATCAGTTGGAGATATTGTTAAAGTATAATTAGCACCACTTTCACCCAAAAGATTTTCTCCAACTTTAACAGAATATACCCCTGCATCTTTTGCAACAAAATTATGAACACCATTTTTTAGTTTTCTTTGACCAGTTGTAATAATGCCTGCGCCAATTAAAGAAATTTGGCCAACAATTGTTAGCATAAATTCCACTAAATTAGCGTCGCTTCCTAAAATTCCTGAAACGGTTAAAGAAACACCTTGATTTTCAGTGTTGTATATAAACGAATTTGGACCAGACCATGCTAGAGAAATAATCTTTTTAGTAATATTGAAGATCTTTTGAAGATTTCCAGTTAAAACATAGTTTTTAGTATATGAATCAGCCAGTCTAAGATCTGCTTGAAAAGTACCAGCATTTTTGCCCTCTATATTTGCATTAAGTGATAATTGTTCTGATGTGAGCACAAAATTAGGTTTGCTACCACTAACGGAAGCATTTGTTGAAGTTACATTGACAGGATTTTCACTAGTTATATCTAGCATCAATGCTATGCTTTCTGATGCTATAAAGTTTGAAGCAGATAACTCTGTACCTTGCCAATTTGCATTATATTCAAACGAATCTGCACCACTCCAACTTATCAAAATTTCTCGTTTAGTAATTTCCCATTGCTTTGATAGTTTTTCATAAAGTGCTGCTTCACTTTCTAAAGGTAATCTGTAATTTGAGTTTGTATTGTTAACTAACTCTATAACTTTAGAAATATATTTACCTGAATTAATAGCAGAGTTTGTATATGTATAAGTCTCTCCACCTATTTCAGTTGTTCCAGTATTTTGATAAACAAGGCCTACCGTATCGCCAGATACTATGTTAGATATAGTTGCATTGATATTTTTTTGATTTCCATCATAAACAAACAATAAAGTCGAAGGCCAAGTTAAATCAATAACTCTTTGAGAAATAAGCCATGACAATGTTAATTTTGGATCTGTGGAAGATAAAGTATAGTTTGCACTTGGTATACTATTTGCTAAATTAACTTTTGTATTATATGTACCCGAATTAATTTGAATATTTGGGTTTTCACCAGTGTTATATAGCAATGAAATGGTGTATTTATCACTGTCATAAACTTTTTTATCATTTGCACTTTCTGCACCAATATTAAATCCTGCTGTTACCTTTTTACTTGTTCCATCATAAACAAATGAGTTTGAATTATATAAAACACTTCCGCCATCTGGATTAAAGTCTCCAACGTACCAATCAATAATTTCTATAAGCTTTTTGTTAATAACAAATGAAAATGTCCTAGATGGTAATGCAACTGGAATTTGATAGTTATTAGCAGAAGAGCCAGAAATTGCATTAACAACAGTATCATATGTGCCAGCATTTATAGCCTTTAAGTTATAATTTGTTGTTGAATTTACTACTACATCATTTAATTCATTTGTAGTTAAAGCACCACCTGCTGTGCTTGTCTCTAAAACTATATTATCTCCTGAAACAATACCATTTACTTTGACCAAAATACCTTGTTCATTTTGTGCAAAATATGTAAATGGACTTTCAGATGTAACATCAAATGTAATTTGTTTTTTTCCTATTGTCCAAGTTTTTGAAAGCACTTGTCCAGTTAAATTATAGTTTCCTGCTTTAACTCCAGTGATTCCTGTATTTTCGTTGATTGATACAGTATATGCACCATAATCTTTTGCCTCAAAGTTGACACTTAAAACTACGCCAGTGTTAGTAACACTTATGGTGTCATTAGCATCATCAGTTGAAACATAACAATTGGATACACTTGTCCCTCTAACTTTATCAGTTGCATCAAACATAAATGATAAAACATCGTTACCTGCAATGTTTTCAATATTTAGTTTTACACCTTGATAATCTCCATTATATGTCATAGTTTGATTTGGATCCCAAACAAATTTTATTGTTCTTTGTAAAATCTTCCATTGTTTGGTTAGATTATCAACTCCATCTAAAGTATAGTTATCTTTTTTAGAACCACTAAGGCCAGTAATTGTTCTAGAATATGGTGTAGTTGAAACATCTTTATTAGTAGCATTAGTGTTATAAACAAAACTGACATCATCTGTTGCAATTTTATTTAAAATATTTGCAAATATATGGTGATCATTACTATCATATGTTGTAACTAAAATCATTTCTTCAGTTTGCCATGTTGTAGATGCATCTCCACTCCAACTTAATAAAATTTGCCTTTTTGCAATAATCCAATTAGTTAATGTAGTATTTCCTTCTAGTTTATAACTTGCACTAATCAAATCGCTGCCTAAAGTAATTGTTGTTGTATATGTTCCTGCATTTATTTGTGAATTTGAATGTCCAGCATAAATAATTGAAACATTATCACCAGCTATAAAATCTAAATTAGAACCATTAGGACCTTTAGGATAAACTGATTTTGAACTGCCATCATAAACAAATGAAGAGGATGTATATTTTGTCTGTCCAACATCATCAATATACCAATCTACTACATTGATAGTTTTTTGAGCAACATTGAAATTAAAAGATACTTGACTTAATTCATAGTTTGCAGCAGCCTCATCCTCACTTTCTAAACTTAATGCTGACACTTGATATGGCGCTACTTGTCCATATTTTGCTTGCACTGCTATCAGTTGTCCTGCAATTGTTGTTGCATCGGCAGTAAGAGAAGATATCATTACATAATTATTTAGTGAAGGTGTTACATAATCATCAGCACCTATTATAGATGCACCAATTTCTTGATCTTCTGCACTATAATTATTTACTTTCAAATTAGCAGATAATCTAAACTTTATTTTAATATCATCGTTTGCATTTTGTAATCCTGTAATTTTTAATATCTTTGCAATCTGGAATGTTTGATTATATGTCAACTCAAATGATTCAAATTGTGAAATTTCAATAATGCGCTTTACAATTCTCCACTCTTTTACCATTTTATTAAAGTTAGGATCTGATTCGGTTGGCATTACATAGTCATATAATCCATTGCTACCAATTACACCAACATTTTCTGATAAATGTGCATAATATGTACCTACAGCAGTTGCCTTCCATAAATTAGGAGATGAAAGAGTTTCATTTTTAATTAAATAAATTCTAGATTGATCTGCTGGGACCAAATTAGTGATTGTAGGCAATGGATACTCTATTTCGCTTCCTGTGTAAGTAATTTCATCAGCCCCCCATGTAAAATCTAAAACAACGGGATTTATTGTAAATTCTTTATTAACTGGGAAATTAACAGTAAATTTATAATTAGAATTAACGCCAGTATGACCTTTTGAATCAAAAACTTGAGTAATTTTAACAACATATGGTATTACCACATTATTAACAGTATCATAATTTACATGTTTTGCAGAAAATTCATAACTAACATTATTTTCAATTTCAGTTTCTCCAGTTAAAACTCCTGATACGCTAAAATTCCCTACTTTTTCAACCGTCGCTTTAATATAATCTTCAGATGCAATACCCGTAAATTTTATATACAAGCCTTGCTCTGCACCAGAATATGTATAATTAAAGTCTGAAATTTTTCTATTTACTTTTTCAATAAATTGAATGTTAACTGTTGCTTGATTAATTTTCCATTCAAGCGTTAATTTTTCCTCTTTAAGTTTATAGTTTATGTTTGTGGTTTGAACTATTGAGTTGTATGTGCCTGCATTTTTTTGGATATTTAATTGATATCCCTCTGATGGTGTATAAGAAAGACTCAAATTATCTCCATAATATACTTTTCCATCATTAGGAAGTATCACACCCGAGTTAGCAATCGTATAACCTGCTGTTACTTTTTTATTAGTATTGTCATATGTAAATTGGTTATGGGCACTGTTATATATTACATTTGTATTGGAGCCGTAAACAAAATCTCCTACATACCATGCATTAATTGATACGACCTTTTTATTAATTGAAAATGTTTTTGCATAAGTTACATCAATTTTATAGTTTTCTGCCGAATCTCCTTGGATAGAATTTGCATCAATTGTTATATTGTAACTTCCTGCATTTTGCGCAAGTAGTTTATATACTACATCAGCGGTTACAAGTGGTGTGGTCACATTAAAGCCATTTGACGTAATCGCTGGATTGAAGTAATCTACATTATTATATTGCATCTTTATACCAGCAGTTGCATTGATTTTCAATTTAACATTATCCCCAGCACAAATTCCGTTAATACCCAAACTTGCAGACTCTATGAAGTTTTTAGAATATATTGGTGTAGGATCTGGCAAATTAAATGTGAATGTTAATAATTTTGGTACAATTTCCCAATTTTTGGTCAAAATAACACCTTCCAAAGTATAGTTATCTGCATGCGTTCCTGTTAAACTATTTGAAATTCTTGCAACATAGTTACCCTTATTTTTTTCAGCATGAGTATAACCTACGCCATCATTCCAACTTAAATTTACATCTTCGCCTGTAATTTTATTGTTTATTGTGGGAAGACTTAATGTATGAATATTTCCATTATAGGTAAACAATAAAACTCCCCAAGTCAAACCAACTTTTAATTTGTTGATTCGAAAATCTAATGTATATGGATTTGTTGAACTTACTATGGTATCATCTGTCAATTTGATGAAATAATTATTATTTTGAGAACCATAAATCACTACTCTATAATTAGCAACATATACAGCCTTAAACATATGACTATTTGCACCTGGAATATAGTCTGGCTTTGAAACATTGTTTCCGGAATAATCATATTGATTAGATCCTGCCCCTTGTGATGGAACAACAAAAGTTACTACATCACCAGAATATATATCACCTGCTGATGCAGTAATAGTTACTCCTTGACTTTGTCCATTATATGTAAAATTAGTCTCGCTAGTTGCATTTAAGGTAATGGGTTTTGGATAAATAATAAATTCCTTTGAAAGATTTTCAACATTAGCAAGAGTATAATTAGATGCATGTTCTCCAGAAATTTGAACAATTGTTGCTTTATATGAACCAGCATTTGCTAGAGCATCTCTTGCTAAAAACCTATAAAAACTATCATTTGTTGAATTTGTCATACTGACTAATGTCTCATAGTCTATTGGTGAATTTGTAGGTGAAGGAGTAATTATATCAGTATTTACAAATTGATTAGTATCAGAATCTCTGATTTGAGTTTGGAACTTTATGCCAGTTGGCAAGTTTATATAAAGTTTAATGGAGTCTAACACATTATTTTGACTTTGAATATTTGAAATTTCTAGCTTTGGCCCTATGTAGCCTTTCTCATATACATATCTACCATTATCTTTATCATTAAATTCATCACTCCATTCAAATAAAAGCATCTTTTTAAGTATTGTAGCCTCTTTTTGTGCCGTCAAAAAGTCATAATTATCTTTATGTTTTCCCTCTAATTGTAAAACGGCAATACCATATGTTTTTGCATCTTTTGCCCTAATTGAATATAGACTAGATGACAATATGTTTTTATTCATTTCATAATCTTTTGTTAAATTAGGAGGAATAACTGTTGTTGGATCTTCGACAACATGATCTTCGGTCTCTTCCTCAACCATTTGCATTCCTTCAGGAAATCTTAATTTTAATTTAACTTCATCAAGTCCTTGAAGTCCTAAAACATAAAAAGCAAGAATTTCTTGATAATCTCCATTATATGTTTTTTCTTCTACATCTTGCCAACTTAAGCTTAAAGCTCTCTTGGTTATCATGAAACTATGTTCAGTATAATCATTGGTATATTGGCCTATGTAATAATTTCTCCAATCACTTTCTAAAAATTCTCCATCAATTTCTTTTCCTATTGGAGCAGACTTTGTATATTTTGCAGTACTTGAAGGATTTTTCATATCTGATATACTTCCTGCAATTCTAAAGTAATAACTTCCAACATTATGCGCTAAGAAATAGCGTGTTAAAGTTGAACCTCCATTTAAATTTGTCAATGTTAATGTAGGATTATCATCAACGCAATTCTGTCCAGTCAAATAACTAGTCATAACCTTTATATTTCCACTAATACCTGGTGGGAAAGCTTCATTACCGTCATGTGAAAAAGAGGTGTTGTTATATCTTGCAATTTGGAACGATACGCTGTCTCCTTGCATAATTCCTGATATATCCCATTTATATCCGTAATCTTTGCTAGCCTCATAAATGTTATCAGTTGTAAAAGATTTTTGAGAAAAATCTCCAGATAATAATTCACCATCTGAGTTATATGAACCGCCTGTTACATATCCAGATGTGGAAACAAAGTTAATTTGTGCTTTTTTAATTGTCCACTCTACCTCATCGCCATTTGCTAAGACATAGTTATTGTTTGCAATTGCTATTTTTG
Organism: Clostridiales bacterium; assembly: GCA_012841525.1. Classification (GTDB taxonomy): domain Bacteria; phylum Bacillota; class Clostridia; order Christensenellales; family DTU072; genus JAAZJD01. The sequence continues at coordinate 58,133 of DUUO01000032.1, read as the reverse complement.
CATAATATGAACCAGCATCAACACTAGTTAAATTAGTAATTTGTGGTGTTCCACTACCAGAGATTGTACCTAGGGAAATATTACCATTTGCATTTTCAACATAAAAATCCACTTCATTATTTGGCAATATCCCCGTAATTGTACCTGTTTTACCTTGTGCTAAACCATTATATGTTAAATCTGGTGTAGTCCAATTTATATTGATTTCTAGTTGTGAAATCTCAAGCCAAACACCTTTTTGTGATCCTTCTCCTTCTGCGTTTTTATCATATACTCCAACAAAGCATTGTTCATTTGTTCCCCTATAATTAATTTCCTTCTTTTCTGTATTTTGATCTGCAAAAATATTATAAAAATTAAGGATTTCTTTTAATTCAGCATATTCCTCTACTAAATAATCCGAATAATCAAGTGAGCCTGCTGAAAAATTATAATTGTTTGCTAGTGCTTTATAAACTGCATTATATGGATCAGATGCATCACTTAAATATGTTTCTTTTAATAGTTTATTTGCTCTTAGAGCAATTTCATAATACAAAATATTCCCATTATAATCTTTAACGGGATCAGTATCATCTGCTGGTGCACTTAGCCAACTTGTTTCATTTGCAGAAGCATCATATCCTTGTCTTACTAATAACACTTTCAATGCATCAACAGTATTTGATGATTGTAAATCTGCTTGAGTTATTCCGTCTAAAAACATTAACCAGTGACTTGTTTCTTGAGAAAGTTCTAAAAGAGCAGATATTTCATTTACAATCTCTTTCGTGTTTTCAAATGCCGTAGTACCGTATGCTTTCTTAGTATATAACAAAACTACATCTAAATTTTTTGATTGCATATCAACTTCAGTTGTGTCTTTTAAGTCTCTTGCAAATGTTAAATTATGCATAGGATTTACATTATATATACTGTTTGCAGACTGATTATCGCCTACAACTTTGAAGACGTAGTTATAGTTATTGATTTCCAAATGTTGATCTGTTTGATCATAGATTGGCTTCAAAGAATTAATAGTATATGTACCAGCATTTTTGAATTCTTTTACTCCAGAATCAAAAATTTCAGATTCTGAATCAATAAAGTTCTTATATTTATAGGATATGATGAATTTCAAGCCTTTATCTAAATGGTTAAAGTTATTATTAATATTTTCTAACTCATTTGCATACACATTACTAATGCTAGCATTTGGCGCAACAACTTGATTTTCAGATTTTACTTCGATATCAAAATAAGGATTTTGTGCAGTTCCGTCATATGTTCTTTCATTTGTTGTATTTAATGAAACCTCCAAAACAATAGGATAAATATAAACTCGTAAACCACCATTTATGGCATTATTGTTAACACTAGTCAAAACAATATTATTGCCCATGTTTTTTTGATAATATATTGATGCTTGAAAAATATTTGCCGGATTATATGCAGAACTTTCAATATGCTCGAAGATGACACCTCTGTTGTTTATAGGATCTCTCCAGTAATATTCATTACCATTATAACTATCTGTAATTAAATTATTGTTGCGTTTCCAACCAGTGCCCTCATCTGCATCTTTTCCGTTTGAAATTTTATATGTTGCATGCGTTGCGATATCTGATGCTGGAATACTTGCAAAATTTAAACAATCCTTCAAATTAACCTGAGTTCCATATACAACTTCTTTATCTGTTGCCTCAACACTTGGAGCATTCAATTCCCAAATATAACAAAAAATTAAATTTTGCGTAATTTCCGTATTGCCTTCTGGTATACCACTTATGTATGGATACAAAATAGAATCTCCATTACCATCTTTATAACTATATATTGCATTATAATCGTGATTTGTATTTGCAATTTTAATTAATGAATCGTGGCTTAAATGATAAATACTGGGAGCGTTTGTACTTCTGATAAAACCTTTGTAATCAAAATTTTGATCTGTTTGTGGATTGTTAGGAAGATAGTAAGCTCCTGTCCTAACTTTTGTGTTTCTTGGTCTAAAATAAATTCCTCCGTCTTCATTTAAATTTCCAACAAAGACATCATAAGATGCTACTACCCGACCTATCCTTTGCCAAACTGCATATAAAGTTATCGGCGCCTTATTTCTTGTTATAACTCCAGAACTTGAAACATTATAAGTGTGTCCTTGAGTATTTAGATATGATCCTACTCCATAGTTAGCATCTGGTAATGTTGAACTAGATGAAGTTGACCAACCTAAAAACTCATAACCTTGTCTTTCAAAAATATTTGGTGCAACTTTGATTTGAACTTTATTTCTAATTTCAATAACACGATTTCGTTGTGCTTGAGTGGAATAATAATTTGGGGTATCTACAGTAGTTCCAAAAGTTTGCGAATATTCATTCATTTCAGTCGATGGAATTTGACCTCCATTTCCTTTGTAAATTACTTTGTTTGTTTCAACAAGCCCTTCTGAAAATCTAACATATACCTTCATATTTCTTGCTCTAGCATAGTTGGCATACCATACTGAAGAATGTTCGTCAAAAAATCTTGCAAAAAGACTTATTGTTACTCCAGCACAATCTTCATCAAGTATTAACGGATCGGTATCAGTCGCAGCACTTGCAGCGTTTACATTATCATACCTCCAATGGTTACTATTCAAGTGCCAACCAGCACTTTTAACAGCAAGCTCAGGCGTCATTTTATATGAACCTTCATCTGATTTATATGAATAATCATCTATGGTTCCATTCCAGTTGAACATTCCTTCATCAGAGTTATTTGATGTTTGGCCTTTTCTTATTCCAAAACGCATCGCAGCAGAACCTTGGTAGCCCGAAGTAATATGAGAATTTCTACCTGAACCAACATCTAAGTCTGCTGTGGCATAAACTTCGACTTTTGCACCCATACGAATATATTGCAATGCAGTTCCTTCAAAAGATATGTAATAATCTCCTCGCATAGAAACTGTGCCACCTGTGTTTGTTGATTTCCAACCATGCCCTATAGCATCTCCAGATTCATTTGCATTACTTGCATATATACCGCCTTTTGACACGGACTGATAATTAAGACCATTTAAAACAAAGTGATCATGATTTTGATGGTCTCCAAAACCTGAATCATATTTTTGATCTCGATATGAAACATAGCTACTTGCATCAATAGAAAATTCCATATACTTATTAAAACTTTCCACATCTGAAATGGTTACTGCATTTGTACTTACTTTTTCACCATAAGCATAAAGAGATATATCACCAGTCAAATTTTTCAATTGGTCATTAGTTTTAATAATTTCACCAGAATAAGAATTGAGACGCCAACCGATAAATTTATAACCATAACGTGTTGGAATAGGTAAATCTGCAGAACTCAAACCAATTCCTGGTATGTATTTTTTTTGACTATCACTTGGTGAGCAACTCCAGGAAGGATAATAATAAGTAATGTTATAAGTTTCTTTAGTTACACTTGCTAAAATGGTAAAGCTACCCGATGCATATGGAACAATGTAACCATTAGGTTCATTTGGATCTGGATCTTTGTCCATCATAATATATTGATTTTTTAAATCGCCACTATTAAATTTAACAAAAACTTTATCAATAGATAAGCCACCTGATAATTCAATTCTATAATACATATCAACATATCTATCATGAAAAACTCGTCTATATGGTGTTGCTGTAACACCAGCACCTGCTTCTCCTGCTACTAAAGTCCATTTTGCAATTAAAACATATGTGGTCGTTGAAGTAATATACCCATCATCAAATGTATTTATTTGTGGAACAATTGGAAAAACATAGGAAGTTTCTGGAGCATAGCTGTTTGCAGGAGAGCTCGTGTCTTCCCATGATAATAAAGCATAATCGGAATCTGGGAAAATATCGGTTGAACCTGTTTTATATCTAGCAAAAGGTGGTGCACGTTTGATTACATTAGCAAAATTCCCCGCTTCACCAGGTCTGTACTCTAGCTTGAAATATACAGGAGCATAAATTGCATATATATGTGAACCCTCCAAGGGAACGACATAACCCGTTGCACTGCTTCTTCTAAGATTTAGTCTATTTGTCAAATTATCTACATCATCATCACCTGGAATCCATTGTGCTAATCCCTCTAGCGCCTCTTGAGTTTTGTTTTTAACATTCTGCAATGCAAGATCTGATTCAACATTAGGATTAATTCCTAGTACATCAATTACTGGTTTAAATGTCAGTTTAGATGTAAATATTGCCCAACCTAAAAATCTATAACCTTCAACATCTTTTGTTGCTTGTAGATTTAAAATGTCATTATGTTGAGACCAAAAAAGATTTTCAGATTCGCCAGTATTTGTAACAGTAGCGAAATTTCCTGAATTATTCCACCTATATTTAATTTCTCCGCCTATATTTTCACGTGGTATGGGACTACCATCAATACTTATTGCATTGTTTGCGAGTTTATATGAATTACCTGATGTAAAGTTTAATGTAATTTCAAACTGTCCATGAGTAGAAGTGTGGTTATGATTTGTTTTAGTGTTTGCAAAAAGATAAAAATATTCATCACTTTCATCACCAAGATACGACATAACCGTGGTATCTAAATATATCTTAGTATTTCCACCTGGCCATCCAAGAGTAGATTGCTCGCCCATTACTTGGAAAAATGTTTCAGGTTGAGACAATATAAAATTTTCATATGTAATATCATCTTGATCTAAACCAGGAATGCCTAGTGCAAGGAAACCACCATCAGGATAACCAGTTGTCCAAAAATGACTTTTAACAGAAATTGTCAATGAATCCATTCTTCGTAATGCGACCATTTCGCGGCTCAACTTAAACTTCATCCAAGTATATACATCTTGCTTACCGCTATCAATTTTATAACCAATTACATTTGGATCCACAAAAGGCATAAAACTTAAATCTTCATCATGCGTAGGTGCACTACTGATATAACCGACTTTATTAACTTCATTCTCACCGAACCCATTTTTAGGGAAAAATTCAATCATGTTCCCTAAATTAGCGGTAGTAAACTCGTAAAATACTGCCGAATTTCTTCCAGTTCCATTTGCACCACCAGCGGCTTCTGCAACAATATTTTTACCAAAGTTGAAATTATTTGTGATGTGTTGAAAATTAAAAGATGCTAAAACAATAAAAAATAAGAAAACAACAAGCGTTGCAAAAATAAAACGATTTTTAAATTTATTATTAATTTTAGATTTTGCAAACATCTTATAGTTTTCCCTTATGCACCTTTAATTGTTATCATTATAATATATTAGAGTAAGCAATGCAAAATTGCCAACATAAATTTATTCTAATAAATATAAAATTCATATAATTTCACATTATTTCACATAAAAAAAACAAAAATGAAAGTATAAATTTTACAAAAATTATTGCAATAATGTAAAACAAAAAAAATTCACAACTTAACATTTTTAAAAATTCAAAGTATCACAAAATATTAATATTTTTTATTTGAATTATCCTCAGTAGAACAAAATCACATTATGCTTTACCACACAATAAAAAATTTGTAATAACTTTTCCAAAATGCACAAATACAATCAAACCATCTACAACATTAATTGCAAAAATTAAGAAAACAAATAATGTTTTACACATATAAATTTTTTTGATTCTAAACTCACATAAATCGAACTATACAGACTTCAATCTAATTTTGAGAGAGTGCAATAAAAAAATAAATATTTTTATTTTATTAGGTATTAAAAAAATATTCCAAAAGGTTATTAATCCGAATATAAACTACTGTATTGTAGCTATGGATACATAATTACAACAATTAAAAAAATTCAATAGATTAACTAAATTTGAAAAAAAATGTATCTGGTATTACAAATCATTTAATTTTTTGATTTTGGAAAGCAATGATTTTACTGCTCTTGCCCTATGGCTTACTAAATTTTTTTCTTCATCAGTTACTTCGGCAAAAGTTTTTTTAAGTTCATAAGAGTAAAATAATGGATCGTAGCCAAAGCCAAAATTACCTTTAGGCGATCTTAATATATAGCCACTTACTTCACCAGTTGCATGCAAAATTTTACCATTTGGAAATAATAAAACTAATTCACAAACAAACTTTGCATTTCTATCATCGGTATTACCTAACAATGAGAGCAACTTATCATTATTCTCTTTATCAGTTGCATGTAAACTTGCAAATCTTGCAGAACAAACACCTGGATCACCATTTAAATATGGGACTACCAAGCCACTGTCATCGGCAAGTACTGGTTTATCAATAAAATTAGCAACTGTTTTTGCTTTTATTAAAGCATTTTCATAAAAAGTGCTCCCATTTTCTTCAATTTCTTGATTAAAACCAATAGAACGCAAAGAAAAAAGATTTATCTCATCACCAATAATCTTTTTTATTTCTTTTATTTTATTTAAATTATTACTTGCTACTACTATTTCATCAATAGTCATAAAATAAATCCGAATTTGAAATTTTATTTATCTTTTTGATTTTCAGGGGGTGTTAAATATAACTTCTTTTTATCAAACTTTTTTTCAAATGCTGAAGATATTATTTTGAAAAATCCCTTAAAAAATCTTCCATTTGTCATTAATAACAAACCATCAATTGTATGTTTTGAAACATGACCCATTGATTGTGCATATAAGTTACGGAAAGGAATATTTAACGCACCTTCATAAAACATTTTCTTTTTTGCCTTTGTTTTTTTCTCTTTTGAGCCTAAAAAATGTTGCGAACTAACTTTTACAGTCCAAAGCAAAAATCTAGCGAATCCCTTGGGATGCAATTCACCCATACATGTATCCATTGTGTACTCTTTATGCTTAGGACGCATATATATATTAACTGGTCTTCCTAATAAGTTTTCAAAATCATTTAAAGGAATAGAGTCAACTTTTTCTAAGTTAAAATATGAAGGGGCAGAAAGAGTAAAATCAGTAATATTTTTAGCATTTCCCTCATGAGAAATTGTTTCTTTTAATAAAATATGTCTTGAAGAACTTCCAATTAAAATATCAAAAAATCCATTTTCAATTTGCCATTCTTTATCTGCTACATTATAAAAAGAAAATGATCTATCATCTAATTCAATTTCTACAGTTTTTTCTTCACCCTCTCTTAAATATACTTTTTCAAATCCTTTTAGCTCTTTTTCAGCCATAATTTGCTTAGAATTTTTATTGCTTACATATAACTGACAGACCTCAGCACCTGCGTATTTTCCAATGTTTTTTATATTAAACGATACAACAAGTTTTTCTCCGCATTTCAATGATTTTTTAGAAACTTTTAAATTAGAATATTCAAATTTTGTATAAGAAAGGCCAAAACCAAAAGGAAATCTAACTTGCTTTTTAGCCTTGTCAAAATATCTATAGCCTACAAATATACTTTCTCTATATTCTGCATAAGGAGATCCAAAATATTGAGTTGACATTTCATCATCTAAATCTATTGGAAAAGTTTCAGAAAGTTTACCAGATGGATTTGCTTTACCTGTCAATAATTCATAATTCGATTCACCACCAGCCTCACCAGTAAGACCTGTATATAAAATTGCTCTTGCTTTATCATAATAATTTATATTTGAAGGTGAACCACCCACTAAAATAACAACTATATTTTTGTTTACTTTATAAACTTCTTCTAATAAGGCAATATGTGCCTTTGGTATTTCTAAGTGTTCTCTATCAAAGCTCTCAGATTCAAATTCATCAGTTAAGCCAATGTAAACTAGCACAACATCTTTACCAACTGTAGAATTTGCAGCCTCTTTTATCATTAATTCTGATACTTTATCACATTCAATTGCATAACCTGGAGAATAACTATACTTAACTCCTATTGTATCTAGATGAGTTAAAAAACTAACTTCGTGTTTTGGAATAACATTGCTACTTCCGCCACCTTGATAGCGCATATGCTCAGCAAGCTTACCAACAACAGCCAAACTTGAATTTTCTTTTAATGGCAAAATACCATCATTTTTCAATAAAACAGTGCCTTCATTTGCCACTTCTTTTGCTAAAATGTGATTTGCAGCATAATCAGCTTTATATTTTTTGTTTTTTGTTAAATTTTCATCACACTTAAATATAAAATCTAAAAGTTCAACTAAAATGGCATCTAAATCTTTTTCTAAAAGGACACCATCTTTTACAGCATTAACAATTTCTATATCTCTTGTGCCGTTAGAAGAAGGCATTTCTAAATGTAATCCTGCTTTCACACCTTCAACTCGATCACTTACTGCGCCCCAATCAGATACAACTATACCTTTATATCCCCATTCTTTTTTCAATATATCTTTCAATAAATATTTATCTTCAGAAGCATAAACGCCGTTAATTTTATTGTAAGCACTCATAATTGTATAAGGGTTTGCTCTTTTAACAATTTGTTCAAAAGCATATAAATATATTTCTCTAAGTGCACGTTCATCTACTTCACTACTAGAAATTAAGCGCCTAAATTCTTGAGAATTTGCTGCAAAATGTTTTACAGATGTCCCAACATTTTCACTTTGAACACCGTTAACATAAGAAACACCAAGCTCAGCCGTAAGATATGGATCTTCTGAAAAATATTCAAAATTTCTACCACACAAAGGAGACCTTTTGATATTAACACCAGGTCCTAAAACAACTGCAACATCTTGATCTTTTGCTTCACAAGCAATGGCTTTTCCAGTTTTATACACTAGTTCTTTATTCCAAGTTGATGCTAATGTTGCAGCAGGAGGGAAACAAGTTGCAGGATAAGATGTATCAAATAAATTAGCAAAGTTTGCTTCATCTGCTTCTTTTCGCATGCCGTGGGGTCCATCAGCCATATTAACAGATGGTATTCCAAGTCTTTTAATTGGCGTAGTATCCCATGAAGAAATGCCAGAACACAATGCGGCCTTTTCTTCTAAAGTTAATTGACTAATAATATCTTTTATTTTTTGCTCCATATTTTCCCTATAGTGTAATTATACAACATCACATTTAATATAACTAACTACTTTTAGTATATATTAAATAATTTTAATAATAATAAAGTTTTAATTTGATTTTTTAGAATATACCAACAACTACGCTTTTTCTTTTTATTTTAAATAAAATTAACTTGCATAATTGTCAAAATAGCCTTGTATCAATACAATTGGAGTTCCCTTGTCTCCACTTCCACTTAAAAGATCGCATAAAGAACCTATCAAATCGCTAAACTGCCTTGGGGTAGTTCCTAAAGTTACATTAGAATCTTTAATATCTTGCTTATTTTTTATAATTTGTTTCATTTTTTCTTCAGCTTCTTCTTCACTCAAATCTGTTAAATTATTATCAGCAATATATTTTAATTTTATTTCATTTGGTGTTCCTCTTAACCCTTGAGTAAATGCAGGTGCGACCACTGGATCAGCAAGTTCCCAAATACCACCTACAGGATCCTTAAATGCTCCATCACCATAAACTAAAACTTCTATATCCTTACCAGTACGTTTTTTAAATATTTTTTGAACTTCTAAAACAAAGTTTTGGCAGTCTCTTGGAAATAATTTTACTGAATCATCAGTTGCAAGGTTTGACCCAAGCAAGCCGTATTTATCATTATAACCACTACCATCAACACTATTAGTTAAAATTTCATCGAGCGAAACAACATTTTTTGCTCCAGCATCCAAAAGTTCTTTTTTTGTTTTATGTCTAGTATGAATGTCTCCACATATTATTTTATCTGTATATTTAAGTATTTCTTCTGCTTTATTTCCTAAAATAATTTCACAAGTATTATCAGTTGCTTCTTTATACAACTTAATATAGTCAACACCTGTAAATGGATGTGATAGTTTAGGAAAGATTTTTCTAAATTCAACTTCTGTTAAAACATCAGTATATGGATTTAATTTTGATTGTTTTAATTGTTCAATAGTAATCAAAGGATTTCCAACTTCATCACTTGGATATGAAAGCATAACATAAAGTTTTTTAACCCCTTTAGATATGGCTTTTAAAATCGGTAAAAATCTATTTCTAGATAAAATTGGGAAAACTAAACCAACTTCTTCATTTCCAAATATTTGATTTACTGCTTTTGCAATTTGCTCGATTGTAGCATAGTTACCTTGAGTCCTCGCTAAGACCGCCTCAGTTACCCCTACTATATCTTTATTATTTAATTCAAAATTTTCATTTTGAGATGCATTTATTACACAATCAACAACCATTTCTGGTAAATTATCACCCTCTCTAAATATCGGGGCTTTTATGCCTCTACCTACAGTTCCTATTAAACTCATTTTCTCTCCTAAAAAATTTACACATTGATTATCTAACACACAAATAATTTTGTCAAGAAAAGCATACATAACAAAAACATTTTACTTAAGATTTAACTATAAAAATTGATGTTTTAATTATATTTTTATTTATTTTTGTAATAACCCGTTATTTAAAAATCACCTTTTAAGTTTATCATTCGATTTTATTGCTATATTTTATTTTCCATAGCCCTGCTACTTAGAAGTACCAGTAAAATTAGTATTTTGCTTTATTTTTATATTTACTTTCACAATTACTTAAATTAATTAAAACTACAAATGAATACAAGCAATATAATTGACTATTAACCTTATATTTCTTATAATAAAAAAAATGATTAAGGGGTGTTAAAATGACAAAAATAATTAAAGATGCTCTAACTTTTGATGATGTTTTATTATTACCTGAACATTCTAAAGTTCTTCCAAAAAATGTTTCACTCGTAACTCATTTAACAGATGACATACAATTGAATATTCCAATTGTGTCTGCCGCAATGGATACAGTTACAGAATATGAACTTGCTATTGCTATGGCTCGCGAAGGTGGAGTTGGATTTATTCACAAAAATCTTAGTATAGAAGAACAAGCTGCACAGGTTGACAGAGTAAAAAGAAGTGAACATGGTGTCATCACAGATCCTTTCTTTTTATCACCTAATCATTTGGTTTCAGATGCACTTGCTTTGATGAGTAGATATAAAATTAGCGGAGTTCCAATTACAGAAGCCACTAAACTAGTTGGCATACTAACAAATCGTGATATTAGGTTTGAAACAAACTTTGATCAACCTATTTCAAATATTATGACTAAAGATAACTTAGTTACTGCACCAGTTGGAACAACCTTAGCAGAAGCACAAAAAATTCTAGGAAAACATAAAATTGAAAAACTTCCTTTAGTTGATAACGACTTTAATTTAAAAGGTTTAATCACTATCAAAGATATAGAAAAATCAATTCAATATCCTAATTCTGCAAAAGATAAAAATGGTAGGCTTTTAGTTGGTGCAGCAGTTGGTGTTGGAGAAAGTTCTATTGATAGAGTTGCTGAACTTGTTAAAGCAAAAGTAGATATAATAACTATTGATACAGCACACGGCCACTCACAATTTGTATTAGATAGTGTCAAAAAAATTAAGAGCTTATACCCATCACTACCTTTAGTTGCAGGTAATGTCGCAACAGCCGAAGCAACAAAAGCTTTAATTGATTGTGGTGCTGATGTTGTTAAAGTTGGAATTGGACCTGGCTCTATTTGCACAACAAGGGTTGTAACTGGTGTTGGTGTTCCTCAAATTTCTGCAATAATGGAATGTGCTGAAATGGCTGATAAACTTGGTAAAAGAATAATTGGTGATGGTGGCGTCAAATTTTCTGGCGATATTGTTAAAGGCTTAGCAGCAGGCGCTAGTGCTATTATGGTGGGAAGCTTAGTTGCTGGTACCAAAGAAAGCCCAGGAGATATTGAGATTTTTCAAGGTAGAAGTTTTAAAGTATATAGAGGAATGGGCTCTATTGCAGCAATGGAAGCAGGTAGTAAAGATAGATATTTTCAAGAAGATGCTAAAAAATTTGTTCCTGAAGGAGTTGAAGGTAGAGTACCATATCGTGGCACTGTATCTGAAGTTATTTTCCAACTTGTTGGTGGCATCCGCTCTGGTATGGGGTATTGTGGCAAAGCAACCATTGAAGACTTAAGAAAAACCTCAAAATTTGTTCAAATAACAAGTGCTTCTCTCGTTGAAAATCATCCTCACGATATCTCTATAACAAAAGAAAGTCCAAATTACACTACTAGAACTTATTAAAAAAATTGTTTTACTAAAAAATAAAAACTGGCATAAAATAAAATGCCAGTTTTTTTATTTGAATTATACTTACTATAAATATTTGGTTGAATTAAACAGTTAATCCCAATTCTTTTTCTAGGTAAGCAAGTTTTGCTGAATTGCAAAATATTTGCATAGCAAGACCTAAATCTTCATATGATGGATATGATGGAGCAATTCGCAAACTACTATCTTTAGGGTCCTTTTTATATGGATATGTTGCACCAGAAGCAGTAAATGTAACACCTGCAAGTTTTGCAAGCTCAACTGTTCGCTTTGCAGTTCCCTCATATAAATTACAAGCTACAAAATATCCTCCTCTAGGTTTTAACCATGTGGCGATTCCAGTATTTCCAAGTTCGGCTTCTAAAATCTCTAAGACTTTTTCAAACTTTGGCCTTAAAATTTCTGCATGTTTTTTCATAATATTTTGAATATTTTCTTTATTTTTCAAAAATTTATAATGAGCAAATTGAACCAATTTATTTGGTCCTATAGATTGAATCCCCATTAAAGATTTTAATGACTTAATATTTTCTTTACTTGCAACAATGAAGGCAACACCTGCTCCTGCAAAAGTAATTTTTGATGTTGAGCCAAACATGTAAATCATATTTTCATTTCCATATTTTTTTGCTTGTGCAAAAAGATCAAGAAGTTTATCGTCTTCATATAGCCAATGAACCATATATGCATTATCCCAAAAGATTCTAAAATCGCTAGCACTAGGTTTTAATTTAGCAAATCTATCTACAACTTCATCGCTATATACTACACCTGTTGGATTGCTATATTTTGGAACACACCAAATACCTTTAACTTGTGGATCTTTGACAAGTTCTTCTATCATGTCCATATCAGGCCCATTTTCATCAATAGGTATATTTATCATTTCTATACCAAATAATTCTGTTATTGCAAAATGTCTATCATATCCAGGCACTGGACATAGCCACTTTATTTTACCTTGTTCGTTCCAAGGTTTACCACCTAAAACACCAAACTGCATTGCTCTTTGTAATGAGTCATACATTAATATTAAACTTGCATTTTCATTGACAATAATTTCATCAGTTTCAACATTTAACAAATCACAAAAAAGATTTTTAAGTTCTGGAATACCATCTAAAATACCATAATTTCTATAATCTGTTCCAGTAAACTTTATAGTTGAATTCAATTCATCTAATAAACCATTAGAAATATCTAATTGCTCTGGTGAAGGCTTACCTCTTGCCATATTCAATGACAAGTTCATTTCGCAAAAATTCTTATGCTTTTTTGCTTCAACATCAAAAACTTTTCTTTTTTCTTCTAAACTTAAATTAACTAACATATCATTTAACATACAAAATGCCGTTTAAATTTAACCACTAGGATTAGCAGCATTAATTTTATAATTTGACAAAGTAACGATAAATTTCTAACACTGTTGTAACTAAATTATTTTGTCATAAATCACTAAATTCTAATGACTAATATATATCACAAAATATTAAAACAAAAAATTTTGTTTTTTTGTTAAATTCATTATATACCTTAGTTATTATTTTTTATAATGTTTTTATGCTAAAACAATAAAATTTCTAGTAATTAGTACTTTAAATTAAATTTATCTATGTTTTTTGATGTTTATAAAAAAATTAATAACTATTGCTTGCACTAAATTAATTTATTTTTTACATTAATAAAAATTTTTATATTCACTGCTTTTTCGATGCTTTGAAAAATGAGCTGCTTTTAATTGCCTATTAACAGTTATTTTAAAATTCACTGTCTTTCTTTGCCCTAGTAACTAGTTTTATTGGCGTTCCTTCAAAAACAAAAGCATCTCTAATTTGATTTTCCAAAAATCTTAAATATGAAAAATGAATTAATGAAGTATCATTTACAAAAAAAACAAAAGTCGGAGGATTTACCCCTCCTTGTACAGCATAATATATTTTTAAGCGTCTGCCACTTTTTAATGGCGGTTCATTAGTTAAAATAGCATTATTAATTATTTCATTTAACAAACCAGTTGAAATATGTCTTGATGCATTTTCATAAACTTCTATAGCAGCTTTTAATACTTGATTAACTCTTTTTCCAGTCAACGCACTAATGTAGAGTGGTTTAAAATAACTCATAAACTTTAGTTGTTCTTTAAGCTTATTTGTAAATTGATATGCCGTATTTGTATCTTTTTCTATTAAATCCCATTTGTTCATTAATATTACACTTGGCTTATTTGCTTCATGAACTAAACCACAAATTTTAATATCTTGTTCCGTTAACATTTCTTGAGCATCAATAACAATTAAAACAATATCTGCTCTTTTTATTGCCGCAATACTTCTAATAACGCTGTAATATTCTACATCTTCTGAAACTTTTGCCTTCTTCCTTATACCAGCAGTGTCAATTAATAAAAACTTTTGACCATCATATTCAATTGGAGTATCAATAGCATCTCTAGTTGTGCCAGCGACATTTGTTACAATGCTTCTTTCATATCCTAACAAACTATTAACTAAAGAAGATTTCCCAGAATTTGGTTTTCCAACAACTGCAATTTTTAATACATTGTCATCTTCAATTATTTCATATTTATCAAATTCTTTTACAACTTCATCCAATAAATCGCCAATACCTAGACCTTGCTCAGCTGAAATTGGATTTGGATGTCCAAGGCCTAAAGAATAAAAATCAAAAACTACACTTGGATCTTGTCCATCAATTTTATTTACTGCTAAGACAATGCGTTTGTTAGATTTTCTTAGCATATTAGCAACTTCTAAATCATCTGTAGTTACACCAGTTTTTGCATCAACTAAAAAAATTATAACATCACTTATGTCTATTGCAAGTTCTGCTTGAGTACGAATATGTTTCCACATTAAATCATCGCTTTTGAGTTCAAGACCGCCCGTATCGATTAAAGTAAAATTATAGCCTACCCAATCAACATCAACATAAACTCTATCTCTTGTAACTCCTGGAACATTATCAACAATAGAAATTCTTCTTCCTGCGACCTTGTTAAAGAAAGTAGACTTACCAACATTTGGCCTTCCTACTACTGCAACTAAAGGTTTTTTTGCATTTCCATTTTCAATTGTTTGATTTTGTATTTCCATATTAATCTAACTTATTAAAACAAATAATTAATATTTATATCCCTATTTAACTCAATTTTTGTTTTCATCAATAGATTGGATATTTTGAATATTAAATTATAAATTTTCGTCGCTATCTACATCCGAAATATGTTTTATTATTTTCAAAATTTTATTTGATTTTGCAACAATGGCTTTTCCTTTTGAATCCTTGTTTTCAATACGGATATCTTCAGTATTAACAACTTTAGTTTTATAATCATCAAATATAAACACAACATCGAAAGGCTCTAAAACTTTTTTTGCAAACATAACCTTGGTTTTTTGTTTATATACATCCATAATTCTAATGCCTTTTCGTGCCCTTCTCATTGGAGAAAACGTTGATGCAACAACTCTTTTCCCTATGCCTTTATCATTAATAATTACAATTTCGCCAAGAGCAGAACAATCTTCTTCGAGCAAAGAATAATTCTCTACTGTTGCTTGTTCAGCATAAATAACTTCTTCACCAGGATTTAAATTCATTGCTTGAACTCCGCCTGCAATTCTTCCTTGTTGCGAAACTTCATTAGTTAACATATTCACACAAAGTCCGTCGCTTGAAATGAAAAACACTGTTGCTGTAGGATCTGCAATTTCACCATTGATGACTTCATCGCCTTCATTAATCTTTCCATATTGGAATATTTCTCTGTTAACAATATAATTTTTTAATAAAGTTCTTTTAATTAAACCTTGTTTTGTATAATAAAAAACCTCTTGATAATCATCTACTTTATCAGCATCAAATGAAAGTAAAAACACCGCTTTTTCATCTTTTTGTTCTATATTTTCAAACAATTCCTCAAGCGTCATTGCAGGTTCTTCCCATGGTCTTTCAGGTGCAGTATTTGTGTCCAATTTATAACAATTACCTTTATTGCCAAAAATCAAAGTTGTATGATTTGATTCAACTTGAACAAGTGATGTCAAAAGTGATTTATATTCTACAAATTCTGCTTCTCTGTTTGCCCATAAATAACTTCTGCTAGACAAAACTTTAACACGGCCTTCAAAATCAATACCCACAAAACATCTCTTTCCGGCACCTAATTGTTCAATATCTGCAGGCCTAACATCAATATCCTTAAAACTATCCACTATTGTAGTTAGACGCTTAACTTTATATTTATCTCTAATTTCTATTAATTCTCTTTTAATAACTTTATCTTGTTCTCTAACTGAAGCAATGACTTTTGAAAGTTTATCAATTGTGTCTAAAAGCTCTGCTAATTCTAGAGTATATTTGTTTACATCCAACTTATTAATATTACCTAGTTGTAATGATAACACTGCTTCTGCTTGTGCTTCAGAAAGTTCAAAATGTTCTTTTAATTTTGCTTTAGACTCTGTTCTAGAAGAGCTGTTTCTAATTATTGAAATAACTTCATCTATATCTGCAATAATAATATTATATCCTTCTAGTATATGCGCTCTTGCTTTTGCATTATTAATATCATGTAAGCTTCTTCTATAAATAACTTTTCTTTGATACTCAAGATAATATTTTAGTATTTGAATAAGTCCCATTTGCTTTGGCTTTCCACCCGCAACTGCAACCATATTTATACTTACTCTTGTTTGTAAGTTTGTGTCTTTATATAGTTTATTTAGTAGCTTTATTGAATCTGCTCCCTTTTTAAGTTTGACCACAATTCTCATGCCGTTTCTGTCAGATTCATCTATAACATCAACTACATCTAGATATAAAGGCGATTTTTTATCTTTTAGTTGATAAATTTTTTCAATTATACCTGTTTTTTTAGCATTATATGGTATTTCAGTAATTACAATACTTTGAGAGCCATTTGGCTCATTTTCAATATCTACTTTTCCTCTAAGTTCTACTCTACCTCTACCAGTTTCATATGCTTGTACAAGTTGATCACCACCATACATAAAACCACCAGATGGAAAATCAGGACCTTTTATTATAGTCATGAGCTCATCTAGTTTTATGCTTGGCTTATCAATCATTGCAATGCAACCATCGATAACTTCTGTAAGATTATGTGATGGAATATCAGTTGCAAATCCAATAGAAATTCCAGTTGAGCCATTTACTAATAAATTTGGAAATCTTGCGGGGAGTAAATCTGGTTCGTCTAGAGTATCATCGAAATTTTTTCTCCAATCAATTATTGATTTTTTTTCGATATCTTTTAGCATTTCCATGCTTAGTGGCGCAAGTCTTGCTTCTGTATATCTCATTGCCGCTGGGCTATCACCATCAATTGATCCAAAGTTTCCTTGGCCTTCGATTAAAATATTTCTCATATTAAAATCTTGTGCAAGCTTTACCATTGCGTCATAAATAGATGTATCTCCATGAGGATGATATTTACCTAAAACATCTCCTACAATTCTTGCACATTTCTTAAAATCAGCATCAGGTCGCATACCCAATGTATACATTGTATATAAAATTCTTCTTTGAACAGGCTTTAATCCATCTTCAACTCTTGGCAATGCTCTTTCCAAAATTATATATTCTGCATATGTCATCATGGATTTTGGCAAAAGTTCTTCTAGAGGTTTTTCAAAAACTCCATCTGCGTTTTTTTCTTCAAAATCATTAAAATTATCAGACATTTAGTTTTCCCCTCCATATTTACTTCTAAATGAGTCTTCTTTATTAAACTCAGCATTTTCATTAATAAAATCCTTTCTTGCAACACTATCAGAACCCATTAGTATTGATATCATTCTTTCTGCTTCCGCTGCATCTTCTACAGTAATTTTCATCATAGTTCTAGTTTCTGGATTTAGTGTTGTTTCCCAAAGTTGAGAGGGATTCATTTCACCAAGTCCTTTATATCTTTGTATGACATATTTCCCTCTTGTTGCATCATTTGCAAGTATTTTATCTAATTCCCTATCATTGTATGCATATAACGTTTCTTTTTTCTTTGTCAGTTTATACAAAGGTGGAACGCCAACATATATGTGTCCATTTGTTATTAGTGGTCTCATATATCTATAGAAAAAAGTCAATAACAAAGATCTTATGTGCTCACCATCATGATCAGCATCGGATAATATTATAATCTTATGATATTTTAATTTATTAATATCAAAATCTTTGTCAATATCACAACCTAAAGCAAAAATTAAAGTTTGGATCTCATCATTTCCTATAACTTCTGATTTTCTTCTTTTTTCAACATTTATGGATTTACCTTTCAAAGGTAAAACCGCTTGAAAACTTTTATTCCTTGCTTGTTTTGCTGTACCACCTGCACTATCACCTTCAACTATGAAAATTTCATTTTTTTCAGGCCTGCGTCCTGTGGAAGAACTCAATTTCCCTGCTAAAATTTTACCAGTATTTGCGTTTTTCTCACGCATTACTTTTTTAATATGTTTTTCAGCTCTTCTAACTTCTTCAGCGTCAATTCCAATTTTAGCAATCATCCTTGCCATATCTTTATTTTTATTTTCATTAAGATATGCATTAAATTGCTCAGTTACAATGCTTTCAACAATGCCTTTAACTTCAGGGTTTCCTAGTTTGTTTTTAGTTTGACCTTCAAATTGTATATTTTGCATTCTTATGCTAATAACAACATTTATTCCTTCGCGATAATCATCACCTATAATATTGACGTTTTTATTCCGCACAAGATTATTCTTTTGAACATAATTGTTCATGCATTTTGTAAATGCTTGCTTAAATCCAGTTTCATGTGTGCCGCCTTCAGATGTCGGAATATTATTTACATATGAAATTATTGTCTCTGTATATTCAACAGCATATTGAATCGCAATTTCTAATTCAAAATTCTCTTGTTTTTCCTCAAAATATATAACTTTATCACTTCGTCTTTGTTTAGATTCTGTAATGTCATTAATGAAATTTACAAGACCGCCTTTGAATAAAAATTCATATTTATAATTTTCGCCATCTTCATCTTGCTCTCTTTCATCAATTAATATCATTTTAACGCCTTTATTAAGATATGCGAGCTCTTTAAGTCTTGTTCTAATTGTTTTTCTATCAAAATATATGCTTTCAAAAACCTCATCATCTGGTAAAAATGTTACTCTAGTTCCTCTTCCTTTTGCTTTACCCGTATTTTTAATCGGTCCTTTGGGAACACCTGAATGAGTTCCTTTTTCATCGGAATAACTGTGAAATTCTTGAATATATAAATTGTTGTTTTTATAAACTTCAACTTTTAGCCACTTAGATAAAGCATTTGTAACAGAAGCACCAACACCATGCAAACCACCACTAAATTTATATTCTTTATTATCGAATTTACCACCTGCGTGTAGTCTTGTATAAACTAATTCAACACCACTTATCTTATGTTTTGGATGTATATCTACAGGAATTCCTCTGCCATTATCCTCGACTGAAACAGAGCCATCTTTTTTCAAGCAAACTTTTATTGTGTCTGCATATCCATTAGCAGCCTCGTCCATTGCATTATCAACAATTTCCCAAAGAATATGATGCAACCCTTTTATTCCCGTTGTTCCTATGTACATTCCAGGCCTTAATCTAACAGCCTCCAAGCCTTCTAGAACAACTAAATCTTCCGCTTTATATTTATTTGTATTTTTTCTAGACATTTGTCCTCCTTGTAACTTAAATAAATATACCAAAAAACAACCTATATTGTCAATTTATCCCTTACTACACTATATGTTGTGTTTTAAATAAATTTCAGACTTTATATATTTTCATTTAAAATCACATAGTTTTTTTACTAAATTATATATGCTTTTTTTGTAATTAAATTAACTTTTTTACGATATAAAATATGCTTTTTCTTAAGTCTATTAATTGCGATATCAAATATAATTTTTTGTATGTCTATTTATTTTGATTGCGATACAAAAAAACACTGCCTCAATAATTAATATTTGAGGCAGCAATTTTATTTTTAAATATTTTTATATGCTAATAAACTCATCATACTAAACAAATTATAGTGTCATTTCACCGCTATTTAAGTCAAACGATAAAACTTTAGTATATTCGCCATCTTTTATTTTTACTCTCACAAAATCATCATCTATATATTCAGCCATAATAATTTCTATATCTTTTTTAGTAAATGCATTTTTAATTGCCTCGAGGGCCCTATCATCATAATCTCCGATATTATCTGACACAAATAAAACATTGGCAAACATATTGTTTACTGTGCTTAGCATAATTTTTTGATCCCAACTAAATCTTAAGTTATTATTTCTGAAAAACATGACATCTGGATCGTTGCAAAAAATTCTGCCATCTAAATGTCTCCTAAATATTGAATTAGTCATTGCATTTTTAGTAGATATTATCTCATTATTTAAAAACATTTTCGCATAATATCTATTCTTAAAAGATAGATCTACATCACAACTAATTCTACAAGCATCAACTTTTCCAAAAGCAGGTCCTAATGGAACTCCACAACCAAGTATAAGCTTATCACCTACACATTCTCTTAAAAAGTCCATCGCTTCACACATGATTTGTCCACGGCTTTTTCCATTTCTAGGGAATATACATTGGCTATATAGAAAATCTAACTTTACCATGTCAAAGCCCCATTCATTTAATATTACATCAAAGAAATTTCTAATATGTGCTTTTACTTCTTCTAAATCAAGATTTAATGTATATGCACCACCCCAAGCAATTGTGCCAAGTTGAAATTTTCCATTTGGATGTTTCAAAAACCACTCTGGATGTGTTTCAACAATTTTTGATTTAATTTGCGCATTAAAAGGAGCAAGCCATATACCTGCTAGGTAGCCCTTTTCATGTATTTTATCAGCAATAACTTTCATCCCATTTGGGAATTTCTCATTATATTCTAACCAATCTCCAACCGCTGGTGCATATCCATCATCAATTTGGAAAATTTGAATTTTTTCTTTTACCCTTTCAGTTCCTTCTAAGTCTCTTAAAATTATATCTTCGCTAATTTTTTGAAAATAGTTATACCAGCTTGTATATCCAGATAAGAATTTTAATTTTGGTTCAGGAAATGCCAAAAATTTGAAATACTTATCAAAAACTTCATCATATGTTCCAGTGTATCTTACAATATCAAGCAATTCATATTCATTGCTTATTACCACACCTTCAACATCTTTAATTACTTCAAGCTTATTTTCATCCATAAAAGCTCTAAATATGGTATAGCCTGTTCGCTCGTTTGCTGAACCCCACAAAACAACACTCTCTTCATTGCGGATATATGTATATGTAAATGAGTGGAATATTCCTGTTTTTTTAGGATAATCAATTATATATGAATCTCCTGTAGATCTAGCAAATTCTTTAGTTCTCTTTGTTATATTAGCAAGTCTGTTATAATTTTTCATTTTATCAGCAAAGCTAACTTCTTTTGAAGTAGTCCAAGATTGATATCCATTAACAAAGAACCTATCACCTCTTCCAAAATCATATTGATATTCTGCCGTAAATCTAATGAGTTCAAGCTCTTTTTTAGGAATAATTTTTAATGTTAATTGATTATCTGAATCTTTTTGTTTTATTGCATAATCTTGATTTTCATATGCATCACTAATTTTTTCTTTTCCATCTACTTTATATTTGATACACAATTTAAACTTATTCATAATTTTTCTAGCGTTTTAACGCCCACCTCCACAATATTTTATTAACTTTATCTATTATTTAGATTATACTATATTTTTTAGGCAAAACATACATATATTTTTATATTAGTGTACCTTCTTTTTGACTTAAACAATATACAAACAAAAATTTTATGTTTATAACTCTTTTATTCTTGCCGAAAGTCTTTCTAGTTTATCTTTGTTGGCTGCTAATTTTTTTCTTTCTTCCTCAACTAAATGTTTTGGTGCTTTTGATACAAATCCTTGATTTGATAGCATTGAATTTCCCCTTTTTATTTCTTTGTTAAGTTTTTCAATTTCAACATTTAATCTTTCAAGTTCTTTTTTAACATCTATTAAATCGCCAAGTGGAATATATATTTGGACAATACTTGTAACAATCGTTGCAAACTTTTCATTTAATTCATAAGAAGAGTTTACAAAACTAATTCCTTTACACCCTGCTAATTTCTCAATATATACAGAATTTGTCTCAATCAAATCTTTTTTGTCAGTTTGAATATATAGTTGAATTTTTTTAGAAGGTAAAACATCCATTTGAGCTCTTAAATTTCTAATTGCCTTAATTATATCTTTAACATGTTCAATTTCATAATGTTCTTTCTCAAAGCAAAACTCATCATTGAAAACAGGAAAACTTGCAAGCATAATAGTTTCACTATAACCTAAATTTTGCCAAATTTCTTCTGTAATAAATGGAGCAAATGGATGTAATAATTTTAAGCTTTGTTGCATTACATACTTCAAAACTGCAAGTGTTTTTAATTTAGATTCTTCATCATCTCCATAAATTGCGGGTTTTGTAAATTCGATATACCAGTCACAAACTTCGCCCCAAATAAAGTCATATAATTTTGCAGATGCAAGTCCTAGTTCATAGCTAGTAAAGTTTTTATTTAATTCATCTGAAACTTGATTTAACTTATGTAGCATCCATTTATCGATGTTTGAGGGCTCAAAACTTCCAAGTTTTGGCAACTCTAATCCTTCAATGTTCATTAATGTATATCTTGAAGCATTCCATAATTTATTCAAAAAGTTTCGTATTGGCTCCATTTTATCTTCACTAAATTTAATATCAGCACCAGGTGCTACACCCATGCATAAACTAAATCTCAAAACATCTGCCCCATATTTTTCTATGAGCATCAAAGGGTCAATTCCATTGCCTAAAGATTTACTCATTTTTCTTCCTTCAGCATCTCTAACAATACCGTGAATTAAAACTTCGCTAAATGGATATTTACCCATATTTTCAATTCCACTGAAAATCATTCTAGCAACCCAGAAAAAGATAATATCATAACCAGTAACCAAAACACTAGTAGGATAAAAATAGTCCAATTCTTTTGTTTTATCAGGAAAACCAAGAGTTGAAAAAGGCCAAAGTGCACTACTAAACCAAGTATCTAGTACGTCTTCATCTTGATAAATATTTGTGCTGCCACAATTTTCACATTTTGTAGGATTTTCTCTTGAAACGGTGATATGCCCACAATCTCTACAATGCCATGCGGGAATTCTATGTCCCCACCATAGTTGTCTAGAAATACACCAATCTTTAATATTTTCCATCCAGTTGAAGTAAGTTTTTGAAAATCTTTCTGGAATAAATTTTACACTTTTATCTCTAACGACTTCAATTGCTGGCTTTGCTAATTCTTCCATTGAAACAAACCATTGTTTGCTTACAATAGGCTCAATGCTAGTATGACATCTATAACAACAGCCTACATTGTGTTCATAATCTTCAATTTTTTCAATATATCCTAATTTTTCTAAGTCTTTTACAACCTTAACTCTTGCTTCTTCTCTGGTTAAATTTACATACTCAAAGGCATTTTCGTTCATTTTTCCATCGTCAGCAATAACTTTAATAACTTCTAAATTATGCCTTAATCCTATCTCAAAATCATTAGGGTCATGTGCGGGTGTAATTTTAACTGCTCCAGTTCCAAAACTAGATTCCACATAATCATCTGCAATTACAGGAATTTCCCTATCAGTTAAAGGCAGTTTAAGCATTTTGCCAACCTTATCTCTATATTTTTTATCATTTGGGTTTACAGCAACAGCGACATCACCCAACATAGTTTCTGGCCTAGTTGTTGCAATGACCATATATCCAGAGCCATCTAGATAAGGATATTTTATATACCATAAATGACTATCTTGATTTTCATATTCAACTTCAGCATCTGACAATGCAGTTAAGCAACTCGGACACCAGTTTATTATTCTATCGCCTTGATAAATTAAGCCCTTTTCATATAAACGAACAAACACTTCTCTTACGGCCTTTGAACATCTTTCATCCATAGTAAACGCTTCTTTTGTCCAATCACAAGAACTTCCTAAACATCTCAATTGTTTTACAATTGTCCCACCATATTTTTCTTTCCACTCATATGCTTTTTCTAAAAAACCTTCCCTGCCTAAACTCTCTTTAGTCATGCCTTGTTTATTAAGCATTTCAACAATTTTAACTTCTGTCGCTATACTTGCATGATCAGTGCCTGGAAGCCATAAAGTAGAATAGCCTAGCATTCTTCTATGTCTAATAATTATATCTTGAATTGTATATGTTAAAGCATGCCCCATATGAAGTTGCCCCGTAATATTTGGTGGAGGCATCATAATGCAAAATGGTTCTTTGTTTGGATCAATTTCAGGTGTAAAATATCCCGATTTTTCCCATTTTTCATATATGGACTTTTCAAAATTTTTCGGTTCAAAGTTTTTTGCTAGTTTTTTGTTCATAATTACCTTCTTTAATTTTCTAAAAATACAGTTCGAATTGAACTGTATTTAGACTTATTATGTAAAATTCTTATAATCTATTCATCTTTATCATTATTTGATACAATTTTATCAATATCGTTTTCTTCTGCATTTAAATTAGATGTATCATTTTCTTCCACGGTTTGCTCATTATTTGAAGTTTTTTCCAAATTATCTTCTTCTGGTTGAGAAAAATAATCATTTGGATCTTTACCTTCTTTAAACGCTTTAAAAATAGTTTTATATACAGGAATAACTTGCTTTACATATCCTGCAAATGCGTAATATGTCATAACCGTTGCTATCCCAATTACTATCCAATCTAAATAAAAAACATATTTTGCAAAAATGGGATGGAAAAATGACAAAAACACACCTAGTGACAAAGTTGCTGAAGCGACTTTACCAGCCATGTTTGCTTTAATTGGTTGTGCATATTTCAAAACAACAAAGCCACCTATGACCATTAATAGTTCTTTTAGAAAAATCAAAACTAAAAACGCCCAATGCACAAATCCTATTACAACCAAGCAAATTAAAGTTGCTACGTGCATAAGTTTATCTGCAACAGGATCAATTGCTGCACCTAAAGCAGTTGTTTGATTATATTTTCTTGCTATATGACCATCTACTACATCGGTTGCTGCCGCAAAAAGCATAATTGCAAATCCTATAATTGGGAAACTATATCCACCTGCAGCTACCCACATTTTCTTATCAATTGTCAACCACATAAAAAATGGAACTGCTAAAATTCTTATAAAAGTTAAAATATTTGGTATAGTTAAAATCTGACTTTTTATTTCTTCTTTTTTCATAGCGTTCTCCTTATAACATATATGTAGTTTAACACTAATTTTAACTATTTCTAAATGTTTTTAATTGAAAAATATTATTTTACCTAGTGTTTGCAAAAAACTTCTTATATTTTGGCTCTACTAGCATTTTTGATAACCCAAATACTTCTGCATATTCAGGATTATCAATTGTATAAATTGGAAGTTTTAAATAATTTGAGAAAAAATTAGTTAATCCGTTTATTTTACTCCCCCCACCTGCTATATATACACCATTTTTTGTAACTTCATCCAACATATTATTTGGAAGTGTCGTTAAAACGCTTTCAATAATTTCTGCTATTTTTTTGAAGCAAAAATGAATGCTCGTCCTAATATTTGAAGCAGTAATATCTATTTTTTTCATTTTATTTTCTAAAATATCTTTTCCAATAATTTCCATTCCACTATAATCATTTTCATGTAAACTACCAATATTGTTTTTTATATCTTCAGCCATTGCCCAACTTATCATAAAATTTTGTTGCTCCAACAACTGTTCTTTTATTTTACTGTTTATTAAATTTCCTGCAATATTAACAGAGCAACCTGCAACAATTCCGTTTTTATCTAAAACACCAATTTCAGTATTCCCTGCTCCAATAATCACTACTGCAACAGGCAATTTAGGAAGGTGTGGCAATAATGTGACCATGGATTCAAATAAAGTTACATCTTTATACCCTGCTTTTATAACTGCCGCTTCTATGTTTTCACGCTCTACAATTGATAAGCCACAAGGTACTGGGACATAAATTTCCATCTGCTGAAACAATCTTGGTGGTGCATATATAGAAAAAAAATGTTTAAGCATTAAAGCTAAAACCTCAACATTTATTACTGCTCCATCAACTACGGGATAAATCACAGTTTCTTCTTGTTTTAATTTAATCATAGCCTTCTTTGCTTCTTTTCCAGCAGCAACTAAGGAAATTTTAGGAAACCGTGACACTATAGCAATATTTGGTTCTATAAAAACTCCCATATCACTAACAAAAGCAATATTATTTGTCCCTATATCGACAATACATTGACTTTTTTTCATCAATAGCTCCTAATCAATTTTGCAATATTTATATTTCATAATTTCATTGTTAATAAACAATTTTTTATAATTAATTTTTATTTATTTTATTATATTAGACAAGTTTAATTTTTTGAAAATTTCTATTAATTTTTCGCTTGGAAGTCCAACAATATTATCATAACTTCCAGTATATTTTTCAACAATTACACCATCTTGTATGGCGTAAGAACCTGCTTTATCTAACACATAAAAGTTTTTTATATAATTTTCGATGTCTTTTAGTCCTAAGTTTTTTATTTTAACTAAACTTACCGATGTATCTATTTCAATTTTATCTTTATATTTTACTAATATACTAGATATAACTTTATGAGTTTTATCTGAAAGATCTAAAAGCATTTGTTTTGCTTCTTCCAAATTGCTGGGTTTACCATAATAAACACCATTTTCCCAAACAATTGTATCACTCGTTATTATGACATCATATAATTGAGGATCGTTAACTGCTTTAAGTTTTCGTTTGGCAAGCTCTATGGTTGTTTCTTCTGGTGTTTCAGCAAAATAATTTTCATCAACATCAAAACCCTTGGCGATAAAATTATTGCCAATTATTCTAGATAAAATTTCTTTTCTTCTAGGTGATGCTGATGCTAATAAAATTTGCATTACAATATTTCTAAATTCTTTTTAAATGCTCGCTTAAACTCAGGCAATGCCATTAATGCATTTTTAATTTCTAAAACGCTGTCACCTTCAGATTTTATTTTTAAAATTACACTATCGCCTAAGATGTCGCCATTTAATCCAACAATAACCTTGCCACAGCTTCTATCAAAGCACTCTGCAATTCTAACAATGACACCGAGTTTGTGAACTGCCTCGATTTCTTCTTCTGTTAATAAATTCAAAAACTCACTAGCATTCAAATTATCAAGACTATCTCTTTGGTGACTTCCTGCGACCAAAGCAGCCATTATTAAATCTTTTTGTGGTATGCCATAAAGATTGCTGTTTAAAATGATATACATTGAATGTTTATGATGGTCATAATACTTAATTGTCATGCCTGCGTCGTGAAGCATACTTGCAACTCTTAATATTTTCAAATATGGCCTTGGTAATTTATGCAAAACACGAAGTTGTCTAAATAACTGCATGGATAAATCATAGACATGTTCTGCATGTTCAATATTCATATCAAAATGATGTAGCATTGTATAAATACCGTGCCCTACTATATCTGGCAATGGTTTTTCCGCAGTAATAGGACAAGCATATCTAAACATAGCTCCTTCTCTAAGTCCTGCACCACCAACAGTTAATTCGTCTGCTTGAACAAATGACTTTAGTGCTGCAAGAACAGATAATGCTGCTGGGAAAATATCAACTCTAGCACTAGACAATCCTTTAATTCTTGAAACTAATTCAGGGCTTAAAGGCTTAATAGTATCATAAATCGTATCAAATTCTTCTACAGAAATGACATAATTATGTGCCATATCAAGTGGATATTTTTTAAGTCTTCTGCTAATTCTGCCTAAATTTCGAATTGAACCACCAACACCAATTAATCTTGTTTCTGGATCAATGTTTTTAAGCCATTCTATTTTATCCATTTCTTCACGAACATATTGTTCAATTGCCATTGCTCTTTCTTCAGCATTTTCTATATGTGCAAATTGTTGTGTCAAGGTTAATGCACCGAAAGGCAAAGTATCTTGATTTAGCATGTTTCGTCTTTGATAAGAAATCAATTTTGTACTACCACCACCAATGTCGATTATTAAACCTTTTGCTATTTCCATAGAATTAATAACACCAGTATAAACTAGTGTGGCTTCTTCTTGTTGTGATAGAACTTGAATTTGAATGCCAACTTGCTTTTCTATTTCTTCAACAAAAGCATCTTGGTTTTTAGCTCTACGAACAGCAGCAGTTCCATAAGCAAAAACTTTATCTACATTATGGCTTTCATATAATGTTTTAAATGTCTTTAGTGTGCGAATTGTTTGCACCATCCTAAGTGGCCTCAAAAAGCCATCAATTTCCATTCCTTCTGCTAATCTGATGGGCTCTTTTAATTCGTCAATTACTTTAAAATACCCACCAGGCAAAATACTTACAATAACTAGTCTTGCAGTATTTGAACCTAAATCAATAATTGCTATTTTTTCCATTTTACTTCCTTATTATTTATTTTCATTTTTTTCGAAATAATATATATTTCAATTTACAATATATCTAAACTAAACTTATTTAATTTATATCATTCAATTTTTATCAATTTAACAACACATCTAAATTTATTTAATTCATATCATTCAATTTTTGCCCATTTAACAACATATCTAAACTAAACTTATTTAATTAATAACATTCAAATTATGTCCGTTTAAAAATGCTTTTAAATTTTCATATGCAGCATTTAATAGTCTAGAACGTGCTTCATAAGTTGCCCATGCTAGATGTGGAGTAATCAAAATGTTTTTTGCATTAAGTAGTGGATTTGATGCTTTTGGAGGTTCATCGGTCAACACATCCACTGCTGCACCTTTAATCAAACCTGTATTTAATGCATATGCCAAATCTTCTTCATTTACAAGTGGACCTCTTGCTGTATTTATTAAAAATGCGCTTTTTTTCATAAGTGAAAGTTTATCTTTATTAACAAATCCTTTGTTTTTATTTGTTAAAGGACAAGTTAAGGCAATAAAATCAGAGGTTGAAAACAAATCGTCCATTGAAACATAATTAAATGTTCCATCTTCTTTTTTATGTCTTGAATTTGAAAAAACGACAACTTTCATTCCAAAAGCATTTGCTACATCTTTTAAGTTCATTCCAATATTTCCAAAACCAATAATCCCTAACGTTTTTCCAGATATTTCAACCATTCCTTGTTCATAAAAACAAAAATTCTCACAAGTTACCCAATCACCTTTTTTTACTCTTTCAAAATGATGCGGTAAATTTAGAGATAGGCTAATTATAAAGCCAATAATAGTTTGTACTACACTTGATGTACTATATGCTGGAACATTTGTAACAGTGATGCCTTTCTTTCTTGCATATTGAATATCAATATTATTGTATCCAGTTGCTAACTCACCTATATATTTCAATGAAGGTAGTTTATCTATAATATTAGAGTCTAAATTGCATTTATTGGTTATTATAACATCTGCATCTTTTGCTCGTTGTGGGATTAAATCATATGGTGTATTATCATATACTACTAAATCACCAAGTGTTTCAAATTTTTCCCAACTTAAATCACCACTATTAACACAATAACCATCTAACACTACTATTTTTGTTTTTTTATTCATCATTTAATATACCTTTCCATATATCTTTCATTAGTTAATTTTCAAAACTTAATTTAAAATTTTTAATAACCAATGCTTGCCTTGACATCTTCATTTGCAGCTTCACTATCACTATCATCGGAAATATATTCTTGCCAAACCGCCCTAACTTCCTCTTCAAAGTTTGCCACAAAAGTTTTAGATGTATCATCTCTTAAAGTATGAAATTCTAATACATTTCTTACCGATTTAACTCCATTTATACAATTGAATTTTGAAACATAGCCTGGACTTACTAAAATATCTTGTAAAGTTCTAGTTTTTAATTTAAATCTGAATTTATTTTCTAAGTCTCTTGAAATTTCAAACATATACATTCTCAACATTTGCATATATTCTGCATCAGTAGAATCTACAACTTCTGCATATTTTCCTGCTACTATTGCAAGTTTAATTGCTTTAATACATGAAAAACGATTTATATGTGCTTTTGATATAGCAATGGTTTCATTTGCACTTGTTATTATTTTGAAACGATACAAACCATCAACATCTAAATACATACTTATTATTCCAGGCTTTTTAAATAATTCCTCATCGTAAATATGATCTTTATTAAAAGAACTTTCTTTTAGTTCTACTATCTCTTCTTTTATCTCCTTAGCGCGAGCTTTTTTAGGAGGACGCGGTCTACTTTTAATTGGTTTTAGCATAATAGAAGTTTGTGCGGAACTTAATCTCATAACATCTTGATGGCTAGAATCAAAATCAACATTTGAACTTTCATCATCTTTACTAAATATTGGCTCAATAAATGTGTTATCTTGTTTTTCTTCATATTTCACTTCATCTTTAGCTTGAGATTTTTTTCTGGCTTTTTTCTTAGAAATTGTTGCAATTATTGAGACAATCGCAATAATAACTAATATCACTACGCCTAAAAGCAAATATGTTTGAGTTGTAGCTAAAAATATGTTGAGTAATAAATTTAATTGCATTTAATTTCTTTCCCTCTTTTCACAATACAAGGTTATTATAACATTATTATTTATAAATAATCTAGATACAACCTAATATTTTATTTATTTAAGCGTCAAGCAAATAAATATTTATTTAACAACAAAAAATTATTAAACAAAATTTATCAAATTATATCTATGCTATATTCGGCAAAATCAGATGACTCGTATAGCCTATATATGGCAGTATCTATGTTTTTTGTACTACCATCGTATGTTTGCTCAAAATTAACCGCTCTAATATAAACAGTTAATTGATTTATGTCCTCAGGTAGACTTGGAATAGTCCACTCAGCAATATTAATTTGAACTTTGGAAAATATTTCAATACTATCATTTATTGAATCTTTGTATTCGAAAAATATAATTTTACCACTTTCTGTTGAATTAATTGCATAAGTTGGAGAAATAAAATTTTTGATCACAATTTTTTCTCCTTTTTTTTCTAATTTAAACTGCGGTTTATCTAATTTATATGCTGAAATTTCTTTCGTTTGCCATTCAGAAAATGCCGTATCGTTTTTTGATTTTTCAGAAACTCCTTTTACTCTAACCTTAAAAGTTCCTCTTTTTCTATCGAGTTCAATTTTTGTTTCATTGGTAGAAAGAGTTTTTATAGAATTTTTATATGCTGTATTTCTTTCCTCTTCACTTAAAGAAGCACTCCCCTTTTCTTTTTTTATTTTCTCCTCTTCTATTTTTTGATCTAAACTAAAATAAAATTCCACTAAATAATTTTTAGTATTTTTTTTGTTCCATGAAACAACAATTTTATTATCTGGTTGTGCTAAAACTTCTACAGAAACTTGTGGCGCTTCTTTTTGTTTTTGTAGTATAGCAACCGTAAGAGATGTCACTATAATGGCCACTATTAAAATAATGCCTATAGTGATCAATAATATTCTTTGCTTTTTGGGAATTTCTTTTACTTCTTTTGTTTCTTTAATTTCTTCCATAATAACCTTTCTTATATTTTACTACAAAGTTAAAGAAAAATACACGACCAAGTTATGTTTAGCCGTGTACATCTTTTAATATATTATATAAATGTCTACACCTTTTTAATTTATAAAATACTAGCATGAAGTGCTTTACTGTCACTACATTTAATTCTTTATTTTGCTTTTCCTGCTTGTACTTTTTTTAATTTTGCAAATCTTGGTAGACCATCTTCTAATGGTGCTTTTGCTTCTCCTTGAATTAAAGGAAGTGCATAATCTACAAATTCATCAGATAGCATTGTTCCATCTTCTGTAATCCATTCAACTGGAACTTTTCTTTCTGTATTAGCAGCAAGCTCTAAATCCATCAATTTGTAATCGCAACCATATTTGCCATCAATATTTGTTCTTTCAAATATAATCATCTTATCTGTATTGCCAGCACATGCCGCTTCAACAGCCTTCTTTCCTGCGTTAAATGCTTCCTCAACATCCACCTTAGATGCAAGATGAGCAGCACATCTTTGTAAAAGACTAAATTCAACACCTCTTACTTTTACTCCAAATTCTTCATTAATTAAACTAGAAAGTTGAATTGCAAGTCCACCTAATTGTGCATGTCCAAAATTGTCTCTGCTTTTTGCTTCAGACAATGCTTCAACAATAAATTTACCATCTTTGTCTTGAACTCCTTCTGATACACAAGCAATACAATGTCCATTGTTGGCATCCATTACCCTTTTAACATCATTTTTAAATTTGTCAATACAAAAAGGAACTTCTGGTAGATATATTAAATCTGGGCCTAAGCCTTTATAATCTGCAAGTTTACTAGCAGCAGTTAGCCAACCAGCATGTCTACCCATTATTTCGACAACACAAACTTGAGGTTTATCATAAACTTTTGCATCTAGATTTATTTCCATTAATGTTGTTGCAACATATTTGGCAGCAGATCCATATCCAGGACAATGATCTGTTCCATATAAGTCATTATCTATTGTTTTTGGGACACCAATAATATTACAATCATAACCAACTTTTTGTAAATATTTAGAAATTTTATTACATGTATCCATGCTATCGTTTCCACCATTATAGAAAAAATATCTTACATTATACTTTTTAAAAACTTCTAATATTCTTTTATAATCAGTATCATCTATACTTTCATCGACTAATTTATATCTAACTGAGCCTAGTGCTGAAGAAGGAGTATATTTTAATAATTCTAATTCATTCATATCTTCTTGCCCAATGTCATAAAAATCTTCGTTTAATAGTCCTTTAATTCCATGTGCTAATCCATAAACTGCTGTTATGTTTTTCTCTTGAAGTGCTTGCATAAAAACTCCTGCTGCACTGGCATTAATAACTGAGGTTGGACCTCCTGATTGACCAAACATACATGCTCCGACTAAATTTTTCATAATCTCTCCTTGTTTTATAGACAGTAATAAACTGACTTATTTTTTATAAAGTAGTTTTTTATAACTCTCGATTTCATTATAACAAACACAAATGTTTTTTTGAAACAAAGTAACAACTATTTTATTAATTTAACATTGTTTTTCTTTAGTTCAATTATCTATTATAAAGACAATTTAGTTGTTATTATTCTAGTAATTTAATACTACTTTTATTTAGTTCAACTACCAATTAAAAAGACAATTTAGTTGTTATTATTCTAGTAATTTAATACTACTTTTATTTAGTTCAACTATCAATTAAAAAGACAATTTGGTTGCTATGTCATATAGTTCTTTATTGAATTTTGAAGGGGCATTAAGAACTTCATCAATTGATAAATCAATAATTTTACCATTTTTTATTCCCACACAGCGACCACCAGTAAAGCCATTATTAAATAATGCAATTGCTCTTTCTGCTAAACGAGCACCTAGCACCCTATCTGCCATTGTTGGTGAGCCACCACGTTGTATATATCCTAATTTAACTGTTCTAATAACAATATCGATTTCTTCTTGTATCATTGCCTTTAATTCACCGCAACCACATACCCCCTCTGCTAACACAATAATATCGGAAACTTTTCCTTTAATTTGATTTGTGCGCATTTTATTTGTAATCGCTTTTATATCAAAAGGCAATTCTGGCACTAAAATACTTTCTGCACCAGATGCGATGCCTGAATACAAAGCAATGTCTCCACATTTTCTGCCCATGACTTCAATAATACAAGCTCTATCATGTGAAGTCATTGTATCTCTAATGCTATTAATTGCTGATACTACTGTATTTGTTGCCGTATCAAAACCAATAGTATAATCAGTATATGATAAATCATTATCAATTGTGCAAGGAATTCCCAAACAATTAAAATTTTCTAAATTCACAAGATCCTTTGCTCCTCTAAATGAACCATCACCACCAATTACAACTAAGGCATCAATTTTAAATGCTTTTAATATTTCTGCAGCTTTTCGGACTCCTTCTGGGGTATTAAATTCTTCACTTCTAGCAGTTTTTAATATTGTTCCACCTCTTTGAATTATATCTGACACACATCTGGAATCCATTCGCTTGATTTGTCTGTTTAATAGACCTTCAAAACCTCTTTCAATACCATAAATTTCATGCCCTGCGTAAATACCACTTCTGACTATTGCTCTAATAGTAGCATTCATTCCAGGAGCATCACCACCACTTGTAAGAACTGCTATTTTTGCCATATACATCTCCTCATTTAATAATTATTTTGATTTATATAACTATTTTAAAAAAATATATAAGCCCATAAGTTTAATTTAATCATAAATTAAAAAGGCTTTTTTTTTACACCAAAGGTCTTATATAGTATACTACCTATTTTTAGTCATATATTTTATTGTATACTACTTATTTTGATCATGCATTTTTGTAATTTACACTAATATTAATTTATTTGTATATTTGTATCAATTTAACAATACATTTTGACAAAATATTTATTGTTTTTTATCTAACTTGGCCATTGCCATTAATGACATATTTAACAGATGTCAATTCTTCAATACCAATTGGTCCTCTTACATGTAATTTTTGAGTTGAAATTCCCATTTCAGCACCAAGCCCTAATTCAAAACCATCAGTAAATCTAGTTGAAGCATTAATATATACCGCCGCACTATCAACTTCTCTGCTGAATTTTTCCATTTCTTTTTTATCTGTTGTCATTATCGCATCAGAGTGATTGGTACTATACTTATTAATATGGTAAATTGCATTGTCAATGCCATCTACAATTAAAACTTTAATTTGTGGACCATGATATTCTTTATAGTATTCCTCTTCTTCAATTTCTATGCCATATGGACAATATTGTTTCGCTTCTTTTGAAACTCTAATTTCAATACCTGCATCTTTTAACATATCACAAAAATCTTTTAATATATCTTTTGCAATAGATTTATCTATTAACAATGTTTCAAGTGCATTACATACACCAGGTCTACTTACTTTTGCATTATAAACGACCTTCTTTGACATATCTATGTCTGCACTTTTTGCAATATACATATGACAGTTTCCACCAGCAGATGCTAGTACTGGCATAGTAGCATTTTCAAGAACTACTTTTTTTAGTCCTTCCCCACCTCTTGGAATAACAATATCTATATATTTGTCTTGCTTTAACATTTCAATAGTTGCCTTTCTATCTAAACTATTAATGACACTAACTAGAGCTGGATCTATATTTGACTCTACTAAGGCAAGTTTTATAGCATCTACTATTGCTTCAACACTATTAATGCTTTCTCTACTACCTCTTAAAACAACCCCATTTCCACTTTTAATACACAAAATTGCGGCATCTAAAGAAACATTTGGCCTTGCTTCAAAAATTATTCCAATTACACCAAGTGGTGAACGAACTCTATCAACATGTAATCCATTTTTAAGATCGTAACTGCTGACTATTTTACCAACTGGATCTTCAAGAGAAATTACAGCATCAACACCTTTGCACATTTGTAAAACTCTATCTTCATTTAACATAAGCCTATCCATAAATGCTGCATCTCTATTGTTGCTTTTTGCAATAGCAAGATCTTTTTTATTTGCCTCTAAAATTTTTTGAGTATTATTTGCTACATGTTTTTTTATGTTTTTCAAAAGTTCATTTTTAACATCTGTACTAACACTTGAAAATTTTAGCGATGCTTCTTTTGCAAGTTTACATATATTTTTAATTTCATTTTCCATAATGTACTCCAAATACTGAATTTGCTCTTTATCTTTTACTTAATTTATTATTTAATACAATATTATTCATCTAAATCTTCATCAATTTCTGCATTGTGATAGACGTTTTGTACATCGTCACTATCTTCTAGTGCATTTATTAATTTGAGTAATGTCTCTGGATTTTCTGGAATAACATAATTATCTGGAACCATATCAACAGCCTTATTTAAAATTACTGCTCCAGCTTTTTCTAATTGTTCTGCTTTATCAAAAACATCTGAAGGGTTTACAAAAATTTCAAAAACTTC
This sequence comes from Clostridiales bacterium, assembly GCA_012841525.1. Lineage (GTDB taxonomy): Bacteria > Bacillota > Clostridia > Christensenellales > DTU072 > JAAZJD01. Next base: position 21,859 of record DUUO01000032.1, on the reverse strand, counting down.
ATCATCTATTACTATATCATCAGCTTCTATTTCTAAAGCTAAAAGCATCATATCTTCATCGCTCATTGTTTTATCAACAACTATAACACCTTTTCTGTTAAACATATAGCCAACACAACCTGTTTGCCCTAAAGAACCACCAAACTTATCAAAAGCATGTCTAACATCGCCTGCAGTTCTATTTCTATTGTCAGTCAATGTTTCTACAATAAATGCAACGCCATTTGGACCATAACCTTCATAAACAACTTCTTCATAATGAATGGTATCCAATTCACCACTTGCTTTTTTAATTGAACGATTGATGTTATCGTTTGGCATATTTGCTTGTTTTGCTTTTGCAATTACATCCCTAAGTCTAGAGTTGCTAACAGGATCAGGACCACCTTGTTTGACTGCGACAGAAATTTCTCTTCCGATCTTTGTAAACAAATTACCGCGTGCAGCATCTGCTTTTCCCTTCTTATGTTTGATATTTGACCACTTACTATGACCTGCCATATTAAAACTCCTTTTTTATTATATTTTGTTGTTCAAAATTGTACTAACAGCAATTGAACATGAAACTGCTGCATTCAAACTCTCAATTAACCCTGATTGCATTGGAATAGATAAATATATATCTGTGTGTTTTTTTATTTCATCACTCAAACCAGTAGCCTCACTACCTACAACTAAAGCAAGTTTCTCAAAAGGCTTAAATTTATATATATTTTCTCCTTCCATATCTAAAGCACAAAATTTATAATCAGGAAGAATTTCTAATAAATCAACTATATTACATTGTATAATATTAGCGTAAAAAACTCCACCCATAGAGGCCCTTACAACTTTTTGAGAATATGGATCAACACAGTTGATTAAAACAAAATCTAAAACTCCCATTGCAACAGAAGTTCTTAAAATTGTCCCTAAATTACCAGGGTCTCTAATTCTATCTAAAACCACAACCAAATCTGATTTAATTTTCTTAATTTCTGGTTTTTCAATTATTGCCAAAATTCCATTACTATTTACTGTATCAGCAACACTGTTAAAAATTTCATCATCAACAATATATGTTATATTTTCTAAATCACTATATATTTGAGAATATTTTTTTTGATCACTTTCTCTAATAAAAAGATTTTTTATTTTAATGTTTTCGAAATCTTTAAGCAGATTATGCCCTTCAGCTACAAAAAGATTAAGTTTACCTCTATATTTTTTGTTGCTTAAGCTACGTAATAATTTGAAATTCTTGTTATCTTTTGATTTTATATACATTATTTTAAATTAAAACCTCCATTGAGGAGGTTTCGAAGTTTTATTTATATAACTTTTAGATAGCAGCTTTTGCTTTATCGCATAAGGCTGTAAAAGCAGCACTATCATTTACTGCTATATCAGCAAGTACCTTTCTATTTAAATCTATTCCAGCAACTTTTAATCCATGGATTAATCTGCTATATGATAAATCATTCATTCTTGCTGCAGCATTAATTCTTGTAATCCAAATTTTTCTAAAATCTCTTTTCTTTAGTTTTCTGCCAACATATGCATATTGTCCAGACTTCATGGCTGCTTGCCTTGCTATTCTATAGTTCGTTCCCTTTCTTCCGAAATATCCCTTTGTTTTCTTTAATATACTTCTGCGTTTTTTTGCTGCGTTTACTGATCTTTTAACTCTCATGTTGCACCTCCTACTTTTGACTATAAATCATGTTTGCGATTGTCTTTTCTTGTGATTCATGAACATATGTTCCTTGACGCAAATTTCTTTTACGTTTTGTAGTCTTTTTTGTCAAAATATGACTTTTGCCTTGTTTGTTTCTTTTAATTTTACCTGTTGCAGTAAATCTAAAACGTTTTTTTGATGCACTGTGTGTTTTTTGTTTTCCCATAGTTATTCTCCTTAGTGTATTATTTGTTTTTTTGCTTTGTTGATATTGGAGCAAGTACCATATATATTGAACGACCTTGTTGAACTGGAGCACTTTCAATTTCTGCAACATCAGACAAGAGTTCAAAGAAATTATTCATTACTTCAATTCCTGCTTCAGGATGCAACATTTGACGTCCTCTCATTCTAATGCTAGCTCTTACCTTATCACCATTTTCTATAAACTCTCTGCCTTTTTTAGCCTTGGTTTTTAGATCGCCAACATCAATTGTTGCAGAAAGCCATATATCTCTCACTTGAATTGATGCTTGTGCTTGCTTTCTTCTTTCTTCTTTTAATCTTTTGGTTTGATCATAACGATATTTTTTATAGTCCATAATTTTGGCAACAGGTGGATTTGCACCTGGTGATATTAACACTAAATCTAGATTTTGATCATATGCTTTATCTAGAGCGTAGTTAAGTGCAAAAATCCCTAGCATTTCACCGTTTGAATCAATTAAACGAACTTCTTTTGATCTGATTTCAGAGTTAATTGGTAATTCTTTAATAATACTATCCTCCTTATAGTCAGCGATATAAAACTGACATATTTGTATTTATTTTAGTTATGTAAATACCTTTATAGATATTAATACAAAATACTCATTTAAAATAAAAAATGTGTTTAAAAACACATCTCACCAAAAAATAATATCAAGTATTATTGATAATTATTAAATTTTAGAACCATACTGCTTAATTACATCTGGTGAGATTTTTCTACTTCTTGCAAATAATAACATTAACATAAATATGTTGTCAAGAAAATTGTTTAAAAATATTGCTTCTTGCATATTATTTGGGTATTTACTTTTTCAAATACCCAAATTAAATAACTCATTTACTTTAATCAATTTGCCAATAAAATATTTAATGTTTATTTTTAAGTTTTTATACAACAGATTTTATTAAAAGTAATAGTCCAGTAGCAGCAAATGATACTCCAAATAAAATATAAAGCCAAGATTCATAAACATAAGCAATTGAAATAATAACAGATCCTGCTAAAAGTCCGAGTATTAAAATTGCATACATTAAACCTGCCTTTGCACCCTTTTCTTTTAATTGACACCACAAGCATCAAGATAGATATAAGTATAATTGTAACTCCTAGCATAACAAGAGCAATTTCATATTCATATACAGTTAAAAATATAAGCAAAATGCCAAGTATTATCAATGCAATTTCTTGAACATATTGCTTCTTACCAAGGTTATATGCACCAAGGCAACAAAAAATATCCCTAAAGCTATCATAATACCTTGTAGATAATCGTTTTCAAAAATACTAATTAGTATGCCTGAAATTATCGCAACTAAACCTAAAATTAAATTTACAACATCAATATTTTTCTTAGATGCAGTTTTTTTGCTCGATTTTGCCTTTTTTATCCCCAACTATATAATATTTTTTTATTAATCAATTGACTTCAATTCTAAACTGAAATCAAAATGATTTATATCTTTCATACTCTATGAAAATATTTTATCTTCAATTTTCTTCTTCAACATATTAATAAAATATCTAGAGTCGTTATATAATTTTGTCTTCTATGACAATACTTTATTTTCTATTTCTTCCTTCAACATATTAATAAATTCGTCTAGAGTCATTGTACCAATATCGCCTTTTGATCTTTTTCGGACTGCGACAACTCCATTTTCAACTTCTTTATCACCAATTACTAACATGTATGGAACTTTTTCAAGTTGTGCTTCTCTAATTTTATAACCAACTTTTTCATTTCTAGTATCTGAAGTTACTCTAATATTTGCGTTTCTCAATATTTTTTCAATTTCGATTGTATTATCTATTGTTCTATCAGTTAAACTAATTACCCTTACTTGTTCAGGAGAAAGCCATAATGGTAATGCTCCTTTATATTTTTCTAATAATAGAGCCATTGTTCTTTCATAGCAGCCAATTGATGTTCTATGAATGATATATGGTCTTTGTTTTTGTCCTGATTCATCAATATAAGTCATATCAAAATTTTCTGCTAAAAACATGTCAACTTGTACAGTAACTAATGTATCTTCTTTTCCATAGACATTTTTAATTTGTATATCTAACTTTGGTCCATAAAAAGCAGCTTCTCCAATACCTGTAGTATATTCAATATTTAAATCTTTTAAGATTTTTTCCATTTCTTTTTCTGCTTTTTCCCATTTCTCTGGAGCGTTAATATACTTTCCAGTTTCACTAGGATCCCATCTAGAAAATCTATAACTAATATCATCATCTAAACCTACAGCCTTCAAAACATAATGAATTAAATTTAATACCTTTTTGAATTCTTCCTCAAGTTGTGATGGCATACACATAATGTGTGCCTCTGATATTGTAAATTGACGCACTCTAATTAAACCATGCATTTCTCCGCTTGATTCGTTTCTAAACAATGTGGAAGTTTCAGCATATTTTACTGGTAAATCTCTATATGATTTTAAGCCGTTATTATATATTGTATATTGAAATGGACATGTCATAGGTCTTAATGCCATTACTTCATTTTCATCTTCGTTGTCTATTATAAACATTCCATCTCTATAGTGATCCCAGTGTTTTGATATTTTATATAATTTGCTTTTTGCAAGATATGGAGTTTTCGTTAGTTCATAGCCTTCTTTTGCTTCGGTATCCTCTATAAAACGAGTTAATATTTGAAATAGCTTTGCACCTTTTGGCATTAATAAAGGTAAGCCTTGACCAATATTTTCATCGGTCATAAAATATCTCAACTCTCTTCCAATCTTATTATGATCGTTTTGTTTTGCTTCTTCTAGTGCTTCTAAATGTGCTGCTAGTGCTTCTTTTGTATCAAAGCTGGTTCCATATATTCTTGTAAGCATTTTATTTTTTTCATCACCACGCCAATAAGCACCTGTCACGGATAAAAGTTTAAATGCTTTTATATATCTTGTAGATGGAACATGAGGTCCTCTACATAAATCGATAAAGTCTTCTTGTTTATATATGGAAATTGTCTCTTCTTCTGGCAAATGTTCAATAAGATCAATTTTATATATTTCATTGTGGTTTTGGAACATTTCAAATGCTTCTTTTTTTGTTATTTCTTGTCTGATAATTGGATAATTTGCCTTAATGATTTTAGTCATTTCCTTTTCTATTTTTTCTAAATCATCTTTACTAATTGGGCTTGTAAAATCAAAATCATAGTAAAAGCCATTTTCAATAGAAGGACCTATTGCAACTTTTACATCTGGATATAATCTTTTAACTGCTTGCGCCATAATATGAGCAGAACTATGTCTATATATATCTTTTCCTTCTGGCGACTCAAAAGTAACAAAATCTATTGTTGAATCACCTTCTACAAGAGTATATAAACCTATAAGCTTTTCATCGACTTTGACAGCAAGAATTTTTTTAAAATCTTCAAGAGCTAAATCTTTTGCTATATCTATAAACATAACTCCATCATCATAGTTATAAACTTTATCTTTATATGTAATTTTCATTTTTTTTGCCTCTTTATATAATAAATATTAATAAAAATTATAACTCAAATTGTTTAAAATTAAAAAGAAATTTATATACTTAAATTATTTAATACTATTTTTGAGATATAATACACTTAAATTATTTAATGCTATTATGTACTGAATTATTAAATATTATTTTCTAGCTGTTATCCACTTAAATCGTTTAATACCATTTTCTAGATATATTGATTCTTCACCAATATAATTTTTGTTTAACTAAATTAAATCAGAGCTTATTAAAAATTTAATTTTGAATAATTTATTTTGTTATAATTTTACTTTCTATTTTTTCTTTTAAATTGTCAAACTTAGAATCAGCATCTACTTTTTCTAGAGTAGTGCCAAATACTAAAGGTTCCACTTTATCTGTTATTTCTCTAGCATCTTTATTTTCTTTAACTTTTTCATATACAGCACTATCTGCACTATATGTGACTTCATTTTCTGAAATTTTGAAAAACACTGAACAAGATACTATTTTATCTTTTTTCTGACTTGCACTTTGCTCTTGAAACACGATTTTTTCTATTATTTCATCATATGGTAAATAGCCCTTACTATATAAATAATTTTTTAAATCAGGATCGTCTTTTCTAACTTTTTCATCAATGCTAAAGTTTTTTATATCATCATGTTTTTCTGCACTTGAATTTCTAAAAGCAAAAAATTTTGTAGCAATATTGTTAAAACTTGCTTTATATCCAACTTTTCCTACAATGCCTGCAGAGTTTAATACTCTATTTAGCACTTCTTTAGATTCGTATTCTGCTCCTAAAAAATTAAATTCATAATCTTTTAGTGAAGTAGTCTTTGAAATCATTAAATCTCCACTTGATATGCAATCTTGAATAGAAGAATCAAAAAGCACTCCTACAATTCCACCAATATAATATTTTTTACCTTGTGTAACAATTATATTTAATTCAATAGAACAATCCTTAACTGAAGAATCATCTTTTAAATATCCAACTGCCCCACCAATGCTAGCAGCCTCAAGTGTGTTATTATTTGTTATTGTTGCACTATCCTCACCAGTAGCCGTAATTTTGTTGACCTCTAAATTAACATTTTCTGTTATCATAGACTCAGTAATTTCACTTTTCATTGCCTGTCCAGCAATACCACCAAGTTTTAATTTATCCATGAAATAAACTTTAATGTCTGAATTTTTTAAAATAAATTGTGATGTGTTTAGATTTTCAGCATCGCCTGCAAGTCCACCTACATAAACATTTTCCCCAGTAATATCAATTTGACCACAATATTCATCATGTTTTACTATGTTTTTATTTGCTCCATTGGTTAAAATACTAGACCTAATATATCCAACTAATCCGCCAACAAAAATATTCTTTGCAAAACCATTATTTGACTTTTCAGCTTTAATATTTACATTTGATTCTGAATTAATAAAACTAATATTATCAAAACCATAGCCAACAATTCCACCAATATATTGAGTTGTGTGTCCTTCATAAACATCGAGTCGCTTTAAAGGTTTATCTTCTAGGTCGTTTTTGTGTTCTGCCAAATCTGGCATTTTACTTAAAATGTTTCCACTTACAGAAACACTAGAAATAACAACGCTATCAACAGCATAACCTATTAAACTAGACGCATATGATATATTTGTTTGAGCTTCATAAGATATGTCTGCTTCTACTTTTAAATTGGTAATTTTTAAATTTTTTGCTTTTGCAATTAAAGAATAATAATCGCTACCATTAAAATTTTCAACATCAACAAATCCTTGATCTGTTTTTTCTGCTTCTTTTTCAATCTTATATTTAATGGTATGATTATTTCCATTAATTGTGCCCATAAAAAATTCATTATCGCCTTTAGCAATAGGTTCCCAAATTTCATTTGTAAAATCTAAATCAGCATTTATTTCATAAGTATATAATGAATATAATTCACCCGTATTTTTTACAAGTAAATTTTTAAAATCTTCTTCGCTATTTATTTTTACGGTTTTTGTTTCCTTTATTATTTCTGTTGGCTTACAAGAAATCAACGCTAATATCAGTAGCATTAGCATTACAATCAGTACAATTATATTAATTTTTCTTTTTTGTTTAATCATTAATTCATCACTTATCTTATTTTTTTATATTTTCTTATTACACTATAGCACTTTGATTTAATTTATTTGTTTTCAATTTATTTTTTGTATTTCCTATAGTGTTATGATTGAAACTTTCACTTATTTATGCATTCTCAACTTGTTTTGTTGGTTTTTTGGAAAAAAGGCTATTGATATACGCAAGAATATCTTGATAAACTTCTTGTTTATTAGTTTCATGTAAGATTTCATGACGTCCACCTTCATATTCTTTTATGTCCACTTTTTTTAGACCAAGTTTATCAACATAAAAATCTCTTAATTTATATGCTAATTTTCCTTTTTTTGAAACTGGGTCATCACCACCAAAAGTAATTAATATTGGGAAATTTTTGCTAATTTTTTGTGCATCTTTTTTATAAAGCTTTCGCATACCTTTCAAGAAATAGTAATAGAAACCATTGGATTGTACATAACCACAATACTCATCATCTCTATATTTTTGCACTTCATTTGGGTCTCTAGACAACCATGCAAAATCTCCTTCATCTTCAAAGCCATTATTGTATGAACTAAATGAAAGTTTATCAATCAACTTTGCAGGTTTGTTTTTCCCAGCAAGAAGATTTATCAATCCGACAAAACCTACCAATAAAGGATTGCTGTTTCCTTTCATATATGCAGTTCCAACTAAAATGCAGCCACTTAACATTTTGCTATTTAGTTCAATAAATCTTTGTGAAAGAAAACTTCCATAACTATGTCCTAACATGACAACTGGAACATTATATTTTTCATTTGTGTATTCTACAACAATTCTTATATCTTCTAAAGTTTCTTCAAAGTTATCACCTGCTATTATGGTTTTTTCACCATTTACATTGTACTTGTGTGCTCTATGATTACCCGCTAATACAACATAACCATTTTCATTTAAAAACTTTGCAAATTCATCATAGCGCTCTGCATGCTCGCTCATACCATGATTAATTACAATTCCAGCAATAGGATCTTTAACTTTATCCCATACACAAACTGTCATCTCTTTATTATCAAATGTTTTTAATTTCAAAAAGTCCATAAAAAACCTCCCTCTTCACTTGGCGAATGTGTTTAAATATATATTACATTAAATATTACATTTTATTATAAACAATATCAAGGTATTACGACTAATAATATTTTAACTAATAATACTAAATTAAATTTTATATTGTAATCTAAATCAAATTATCTTGGATTTTTTCAATTTAGGCGAAATTTTGTTTGCAATTACATATATCATTACTTTCAATAAACATAATAAAAATTAAGTTGCTGAAACTTTATCTAATCCATAATAAAAAATTAAGTTATTGAAACTTTATCTAATCCATAACTTAAAGCATATGCTAAAAGTTCGTATCGCATAGATTGAATGTCAATATTTTCAACTATTTCTTTTATGTTCTCAATATAGCGTATTGGTAAACTAAAAGCAGATGATAGGTAACCGCTTTGCTCTTGTCCATACCATGCACCAGGGCCTCTGATACTAAAATCATATTCTGCAATTTCCATTCCACTTGCCATTTTGCAAAACATTTCTAATCTTTCATTTTCATCTTTTTGAGGAAATAAAAAACAATATGCTTCTTTCCCATCCCTGCCTATACGTCCTCTTAATTGATGAAGCGTTGCAAGACCAAATCTATCTGCATCAAAAATCACCATTAAGTTTGCATTTGGCACGTCTATTCCGACTTCCACAACAGTTGTACTTATTAAAATTGATATTTCGTTGTTACTAAAATCATCCAATATTTTTTGCTTTTGTTGAAATGTTAATTTTCCATGTAAATATCCAATATTAACTTCTTTACCAATTTTCTTAGATAAATTTTTATATAGCCTATCTACATTTGCTGTTTCAATACCTTCACAGTCATAAATTTTTGGAGCAATAAAAAATGCTTGTGCACCACTTGTACATTCTTTTACGATATACTTTAACATATCATCATATTTTTCAGTTGGGACTAATCTTGTTTTAATTCTATTTTTCAAAAACCTATTGTCAATTTGTATATAATCAACTTCACCTAGCATAATAAACCTAAGTGATCTTGGGATTGGTGTTGCTGAGAGCATTAATATGTCTGTATTTTCAGTTTTTGAAATGAGCATATTTCTTTGTGAAACTCCAAATCTATGTTGCTCATCAATAATTACTAAAGAAAGATTTTTAAATTGTACAGTTTTAGAAAGTAGTGAATGAGTACCTACTATAATGTCAGTTTCACCCTCTTTTAATTTTTTTAATATTTGTTTTTTTTCTGACGTTTTTATATTAGATGTCAATAGAGAAATGTTTACATTTAAATTGCTGAGTAAAGAAATAAAATTATTATAGTGCTGCATAGAAAGCACTTCAGTTGGAGCAATAAAAGCAACTTGATAACCAGATAAAACAGCAAAATATGCAATAATGAGACTAACGACAGTTTTACCACTACCAACATCACCAGCGAGCAGTGCATTTAATTGATTTTCTGATTTGAGAGATTTGACAATTTTTTTAACTGCCTTTTCTTGTGAATCATTTAATTTGAAAGGCAACAAAGATATTAATGAGTTTAATTCATCTAATGTCGCATTATAAATCTTTTGTCTATTTTTGTTTGTTTTTAACACTTTATGTGCACATGCTTTTTTTACTATTTCATCAAGTTCTATTCTTATACTTGCATTTTCTCCATCTTCAATATTTTTTGGTTTGTGAACTAATTTTACGGCATTTTCATATTTCATAAGATTAAATTTTTCTTCAACTTCGCTTGGAATAAATCCTTTAATCTCTGTTTTGCTTATTGCATCATTTACAATAGATGCATATGTTTGTTGCGGAATTCTTTTCTTAAGAGGATAAATGGCAGATATACCATGAAACTTAGTGTTATTTTCTTGAAATTTTTCAAATTTTGGATTGACTAATTGATAGCCATTATCCATTGAAATTTTGCCAAAAACTCTAATATATGCATTTTTATCTATAGTTTTATAAACATAAGAAGCATTAAACCATATAAGTTTTACACTTTTACCTTCATCAGTTTTACCATGTGCTCTGACTAATAGTGAACCCCTAATTTTATATGGTTTTGAAATGGAACTTATAAAAAGCTTTAACAATACATAATCGCCATCTTCTACTTTAGATAAAGATGTAGGTGCATCTAAATCAATATATCTACAAGGCAAAAAATGAACTAAATCTTTAATAGATTTAATTCCTAATTCATTTAACTTTTTTTCTGTTACAGGCCCTACGCCTTTCACATCAGATAAATTAAAATTTTTACTCAAAATTAACCCTTATTTGTTAAAAATATTTAATAAATTACATTTTTCATTATTCAATAAAATGAATTGTAAAATACTATTCAACAGAAACATAAAAATAATAGTGCTGTTGGCCACCCTCGTAAATCATAATATCAAAATATGGATATTTTTCAATAAGTTTATTTTGAATTCCAGTTGTATCTTTTCTAGTAAGCTCTTCTCCATAATATAAACTAATTGTTGCACTATTTTCTAAATCATCGGAAACTAATTTATCAATTAATGCAAGCGTTACTTTTTCTAAATTCTTCCCTTTTGCTACCAAGGCTTTATCAAGACCAATATAGTCTCCTAACTCCAACTTGAATCCATCTAATTCAGTTTTCTTTACTGATTTTGTAACTTGTCCTGCACGCACAGATTTCATAATTTCTTTTGTATTTTCAATGTTTTCTTCAGGCGATAAAGTCACATCAATATTCATAGCCGCTGCTATACCTTGAGGAATATTTTTAGACGGAATAACTACTAAATTTTTCTTAACAATAGCCCTTGATTGCTCGGCTGCTAAAACTATATTGCTATTGTTTGGCAAAATATAAACTGTTTTAGCATTTATTTTCTCGGTTGCAGCAACAATATCTTCAACGCTTGGATTCATTGTTTGCCCACCTTTAATTATTTTATTTGCGCCAAGTTCTTTGAATATATTGCTAATTCCTTCACCATTGCAAATAGCTATAATGCCTGCTTCTAATTCTTCTTGTTCTTCTTCAAGTTGCTCTTGTTTTTTCTTTAAAATTTCTCTATGTTGTTCAAGCATATTGTCAATTTTAGGACGATTAATTTCACCAAGTTTTAATCCATGCGATAAAGCAATATCAGGATTATTTGTATGAACATGAACTTTTACTAAATTCAAATCACCAACAACAAGCACACAATCGCCAATCTTTTTAAGATTCTCTCTAAGTCTATCAATATCTGCTAAAGTTGTTTTCTTAAATAAATTTATTACAAAATATTCTGTACAATATGCAAATTTAATATCTTCAATGTTTTCATACTCAAGCACAGGATCTTCTACAAATTCTGTTGTTTCTTCTATGTTTTCTTCTTGTTGAGGAATACCTGCAATTTCATTATACATACCATATAGCAAAACAAGTAAACCTTTGCCACCAGCATCAACGACACCTGCCTTTTTTAGAACAGGTAATTGATTTGGAGTATTTGCTAAAACTTCTTCTCCGTATTTTAATATTGCTGTGAAATAATCAATAAAATTATTTTTTCTTGAAGAAACTCTATATGCATAATTTGAAATCATTCTAATAACTGTTAAAATTGTGCCCTCTTGTGGCTCTTCAACAATAGAATATGCAACTTTTGCACCATTTTTTAATGCTCTTGTAAATGTTCTTGTTGTAACTTCATTTGCTTCAGCAAAAACAGAAGCCATTCCTTTTAAAATTTGCGATAAAATAACACCACTATTACCTCTAGCACCACTTAATGCTCCATTGGTTAAAGCTTCGCATATGTTTATCATTGTAGGATTTTTAACAGCGTTGAGTTCTTTAACAGTATTTTTCATAGTCAAATACATGTTTGTTCCCGTATCACCATCTGGGATAGGAAAAACATTTAAACTATTGACTAATGCCTTATTATTACTAAGATTTATCATTCCACCAATAAAGATATCTCTTAGTTTTTCTGCTTTTAAACTTAAAACCATAACAATATATGTTACAAGCGTACACCTACAACATGGATGTTAACAGACTTAACAATCATCCCCGTAATGTGTTCAATGTTATAAATTATTGATGATTTTAAACTTTCAACTACAGCTTCTTTGTTAACTCCACTTTTCAATAGAACATATACCTCTATGTATGTTTTATTCTCGCTTGTAAGAACTTTTACACCTTTACTAATTGGTTCCTTTCCAAATAAAGAAAGGATACTGTCGGATATTCTACGTGAAACAAGACTATATACTCCGTAACATTTTAATGCAGTACTACCTACAATTTTGTAAATTACGTTATCGTAAATTGTGATGTTCCCATAAATATTTGAAGTGCTTAACGCCATAAATAGAACTCCTACTATTATGTCTTAATATATATTAAATGTTAAATGAAAGCAACTAATATACTATAGTATCAAAATACACATTATGTATAATGTGAAAAAATGTTAAATTACTTAATATTAAACTTAACTAATTGATGAAATTATAAAATTATTGCAAAATCTATAAAATTTCTCAGAAATCTTTTTATTTTCATAATAAAAAATTTGTTGCAATATTAAAAAATACTAGATATAATACTATAGCAAAAGCAAGGAGGTGTTACCTTATGGCAAGAAAATGTAGTGTATGTGGTAAAGGTCCAATGAGTGGAAACAAAGTTAGCCACAGTAATATTAAAACAAGAAAAAGCTGGAGTGCAAATCTTCATAAAATGAAGACTTCTGATGGTTCAGGAAAATATATTTGCACCAGATGTATGCGTACTGAAAGAAAAAACGCTAATATATAAAACACCTTTATTTTAAAAAAATCAAGGCCACTATTGCAGTGGCCTTTTTTATTTTGATAAAATTTTGAATTTATAATACTAAAAGTAACAAATTAAAAATAAACATTTTTGTATCTATAGCAACAAAATTACTTTTTCAAAATTTCAATTGTCTTTTTAGGATCACTTGATTTGTAAACGGCACTTCCAGCAACTATTACATTTACGCCTGCATTTTTAACTAGACTTACATTATCTTCATTTATTCCACCATCGATTTCAATATCTACATTCAATTTGTTCTTTTCGATGTATTCTTTTGCAATTTTTACCTTTTCTAATGATTCAGGAATAAATTTTTGCCCTCCATAGCCTGCATTGACACTCATTATTAAAATCATATCAATATAATCAATGAGATATAAATACGGTTTTATATCTACTTTTGCATTGATTACAATTCCCGCTTTTTTGCCTTTACTTTTAATTAATTTTATAGTCTCTAAAGCATTTTCACTGGCTTCTGGATGAAATGTAATAATATCTGCTCCAGCATCTGCAAATTCTTCAACATATTTTTCTGGCTTCGTAATCATTAAATGAACATCTAATGGCAGATCTGTTATTTTTCTAATTGCCCTTATCATTGGCATACCAAAAGTAATATTTGGAACATAAACACCATCCATAACATCGCAGTGGACTAAATCTGCATTCCAATCAGATAAAAGTCTTACACTTTTTTCCATATTTACAAAATCTCCAGATAAAATTGAAGGAGATATTAAAATTTTCTTTTCCATTTAACCCTCTCTAACAATGTTTTAAATTTAACTAGTTTTATAGTCAGAACATTATTAATATGCAATATGCAACGAAATATAAACAATGTTTTAATTACATAAATTTTTTATCGTATGCAGTTTTGACTTCTTCATAAATTTTAAGATAACGATCATATCTTCCAGAATCTATTTGACCTTTTTGGTATGCTTTTATAACGGCACAATCTGGTTCATTTATATGTAAACAAGAAGAAAATCTACACCCTCTTTGAAGCTCAATAAATTCGTGATAATAATCTTTTAATTCATTTGGTTTTTTATTAATTAAAGTAAATACACTAAACCCTGCTGTGTCCATAACAAGTCCATCTAAAACTTTATATATTTCAACATGCCTTGTTGTGTGTTTACCTCTGCTAATTTTTTCAGATAATCCACCAGTTCTCAAATTTAAATCTAATATTGAATTCAATATCGTAGTTTTACCAACAGCGCTTTGCCCTGCAAGACAAGTAACACCCTCACTTAAAACATCAACTAAAGCATCCAAATTTTCCTTTTTTATGGCAGAAATTTTAATGCATTCCATAAATTTAGCATATGGCGAGAGCTCTTTTTCAACATCTTCGTCTTTTACTAAATCTGCTTTATTATAACAAATAATTGGCTCAATATTATTTGCATAGCAATTAATTATCATCTTATCAACTAAAAGCCAGTCTATTGTTGGCTCCTTTGCAATAACAATTAAGAGCTTGTCAATGTTTGCTACATTTGGTCTTATAAAAAAATTTTTTCGCGGCAAAATTTTCTCTATATTTGCATAAGAATCTTCAATAGTAAACTCTACATTGTCTCCAACATATAAATTATCAATTAACTGTATTCTTCCTCTAGGACGGCCTATGAAAATCTCATCGTTAAATATAACCTCAAATCGATCAGCCTTTTTTTTGGAAATTTTTCCTATAAAAGTTTTTTTCATATTTAACCTAAATTAAAAACAATGTTTTAACTGTTCTAAGTGAACATTGTCTCCTAAATATTTTCTTTTTAGCTGTCCACAAGCACCTTCAATATCTTCACCTAAGCTTTTTCTTAAAGTAATATTAACTCCATATGATGAGACTATTTTCATAAAATTGACAATATCTTTGTTTTTTATTAATACAGGTTTGTTATCATCTATTAGATTTACTTTAATTAAATTAACGTGTGCACTTTTATTTTGAAGCAATGCGCCTAGAGAATGGGCATCTATATCAGATGAATTTTGACCTGGAATTAAAGCATATTCAAAAGTGACCCTTCTTCCAGTTTTGTCAAAATAATATTCACTTGCTGATAAAATATCTGCAATGTTAAATTTTTTAGAAACAGGCATAATTGCTTTTCTTTTATCATCAGTTGATGAATGCAGTGATATTGACAAATTAACACCAAGTCCTGAATTTGCAAGTTTTATTATCTTGTCTGCAAGACCACAAGTTGATATTGTAATATTTCTGCGACTTATATTTATGCCTTCTTCAGCAGATACTAAATGCAGAAATTTTTCAACATTGTCATAATTATCTAAGGGTTCACCGCTTCCCATTAAAACAATATTTGCAACGCCACGTCTATCTTTATTTTTATTAATTCTGTTGATTGCCAAAACTTGTGATAACATTTCTCCTGCTGTTAAATTTCTTTCAAGTCCAAATTTACCACTTGCGCAAAACGAACAGCCCATTCTACAACCAATTTGAGTTGAAATACATACTGTACATCCATAACTATTTGGAAGGAAAACACTTTCTATAAGTTGATCATCATATGTTTTAAATAAATATTTTTTGGTCTTATCTTTACCTGTCACAAAACCCAATAAAGTTAAAGATAAATCTAAATAATCTTTGCTAAAACTTTCAATTAAATCTTTTGGTAGATTGCTAGCCTCTCCCCAACGCTTATTTTGCATTGACATTTCATATAATTGTTTGGCTCTATATGCAGGAAATCCTCTTTCTTTTACTTCTTTTTCTAATTCATCAAAAGTTAAATCTTGTAAACTAAGCATTAAGTATTCTCCTAAAATTCATCACTATTATTATACTAAAATTTCTCATATTTTTCTAGGTGGAAAAAACATTTTATAAACTTTTTACTTAAGTTGCAAGCATAATGTTAAGTGCAGCTATGTGTCACATGAAAATCTATTTTTCAAAATTGACAAATTGTAAAAGATGCTAAAATAGTTAAATAAAATCCAATTATTATTTCTTTTTTAAAAGTTACAGCAATAAATCTTTTTTTGAATTTATATTTTTCAATTAATTATTTCTTTTTTTTAAGTTTAGCAGCAAAAAACCTTCTTCTGAATTTATGTTTTTCAATTAATTATTTCTTTTTTTAAGTTTAGCAGCAAAAAAACCTTCTTCTGAATTTATATTTGGAAGTAATTTTAAAAATCTTAAACTATCATCTAAATATTTATTTAATTCTATTTTTTCGAGTTCAAAATCATTATGAGTTTTTAAGAACTTT
This sequence comes from Clostridiales bacterium, assembly GCA_012841525.1. Taxonomy (GTDB): domain Bacteria; phylum Bacillota; class Clostridia; order Christensenellales; family DTU072; genus JAAZJD01. The sequence continues at coordinate 5,191 of DUUO01000032.1, read as the reverse complement.
TCAATTATTTCCTCATTTTCTTCCCTTAAAATAGTACATGTAGAATATACTAAAAAGCCACCTTTTTTTACATACTTTGCACAGTTTGATATTAAATTAAACTGAATTTTTGATAATGATAAAATATCGTTTTCTTGTATATTTAACACAATATCTTGTCTTTTGTTTAACACGCCAAGTCCAGAACATGGTGCATCAACTAAAACAGCATCATATAAATTATGTCTTGACTTGTTTGGGATGCTGCTATCTTCCAAATAGGTGTTAATATTAACTTTCATCCTTTTAGCATATGCTTCTATTAATTTAACTCTATGCATATGAATATCTAATGCATCAATTTTTGCACCGTGCTCTGCTAAATATATTGATTTACCACCTGGTGCAGCACAAGCATCTAAAATATATGCATTTTCTGCATTTCCAAAAAGCTTACAAATTAATATTGAACCATGAGATTGTGCAGTCGCAAAACCTTTTTCAAAACTTTGCTTCAAAAAATCATTTAATTTAGCACTGTAGCCATATTCCAGTGTTATAATTTCTTTTTTTTGTTTTGCTTTTTCAAAATTTAAAAGAAAATTATTTACTTCAGTTTTGTCATAATTTTCATTTTCTTTTAATCTATGTCTTAATCTAAATTCAACTTTATTTTCACCTGATTTTTTTAATATATCTTCATATTGCAGTGGATATTGTTTTTTTATTTTTTCATATAGCCATAGAGGAATGTTATATTTGCACTCAGGATTATTGATATCTACTTTATATTCTTTATTGCAAACTTTTTTTAAAACTGCATTTACAAACCCAGCAGAACTTATTTGATTAATTTTTTTTGCCACATTAACGCATTCGTTTACAATTACATAATTTGGTGTGTTTAGATGCAGTATAGAAAATATCCCTATCAATAATATGATTTTTATTTTACTATTTGGTTTTCTTTTTACAAGGCTATTTAAAATTTGATTTAGATGATAATAGTTTTCAATTACGCCATATGTAATAACTGTGACCTTTGCTTGATTTTGAAAGCTATATTTTGAAAGCGCTATATTAGCATATGAACCCTTATCTAAAATCTGTTCTAAAACTAAAAAACTATTATAAAACTCACTCATAATCTATTTTAAAAATACAAATTTATTTTTATTTAAGCACAAAGCTGCCAAAAAAAAGTTATTTATTTTCTGAAACATATGTAATAACTAAACCTTTTTCTATTGCCTTTCCTCTTAAATAACTAGCAATATCCATTCTTTTTGCACCTTCACCTTGAACCTCATCAATAGAAATTGCAAAATCCTTACATTTAATAATAAGTGCATTTTGGGACTCTAAAACTTCACCTATTTCACCCCAAACATTGTTTTTAACTATACTTGCCTTATGTATTATAAGTCTTTCACGTGAGGTGAAAATATATGCAGATGGCCAAGGGCTGAATGCTCTTATTTTATTGATAATATTTTTTGCAGTATCATTAAAATTAATTTGTCCATCTTGTTTTTTTATTTTTTTAGTAAATGTTGCTTTGCTATGATCTTGTTTTGTAAATACCGCTTTCCCAGCCTCAATTTCATCTAATGCCTCTACTAATGCAACTCCGCCAAGATTAGATAATATATCAAAACATTCACCTGCATTTTCATGACCATTCAAACGATATTTCATAATTTTTATTATATCCCCAGAATCAACTTCTAGTTCAGTTTTCATAATAGTTACACCAATTTCTTCATCTCCATTTAACAGTGCTTGTTGAATAGGAGAGGAGCCTCTATAATTTGGCAAAATTGAAGCATGAATGTTTATCACACCATGTGGACAAATATCTAATACTTTTTTTGATAAAATCTGACCATATGCAGCAGTAACCATAATATCTGCATTTAATGATGCAAGAAGTTCAATTCCTTCTTTTGAAATATTTTCAAATTGATATAATAAAATATCGTTATCAATTGCAAATTGCTTTACTGGAGAAAAAATAACCTTATTATTTCTTGCATTTATTTTGTCAGGTTGAGAGACAATAGCAACAAGCTCATGCTTGCTGTTAAGAATGTTTTTCAATGCAGGAATTCCAAAATCTGGTGTACCTAAAAAAATTATTTTCATATCAAAGCTCCATATGTTTTTTACTACTCTAAAGTAGTGTTTTTATTGCAATTTATCATGAAATTATTTTATTCTGTCGCTGGCTCAAGTTTATCAATGAATAAGATACCATTGAGATGATCTATTTCATGACATAAAGCTCTTGCCGTTAAATCTTTAGCCCTTATTAATATTTTTTTACCATTTCGGTCAAAACCTTTTACAGTAATTTTTGATGGTCTTTTCACATTACCATTTTTAGATGAATCTACTGATAAACAGCCCTCTTGACCGATTTGCATACCAGAAAATTTAACTATTTCTGGATTAACAATTTCAATTTTTTCATCTTCATTTGTTGAAACAACAATTACTCTTTTGCTGATTCCAATTTGAGGAGCTGCAAGTCCTATTCCATTTGCAGAAATCATCGTTTCATGCATATCATCTAACAAAGCATGCAAATTTTTATCAAATATTTCTATTTTGTCTGCCTTTAGTCTTAAAATTATATTTCCTTCTTGTATTATTTCTCTTACACTCATTTATTTCCTCATTTAAATGTTTATTTTAATTTTATAACAAAATGTTTATATATATTACAAAATTAATTCTCTAACTGCTTTTATATGGTGTCAGTATAAACTCTTGCTATTAATTTGTTGTATCATAGTTATTTGCATATATTATATATCAATCTTGCGGATTTATTTCTATAAAAATGCTAGCATCTCCAGTTGAATTTTTATTTACTATATCGTAAATTGTTTGCATATATTTATTTGCTTCTTCTTCAACAATAAATATCATTACTTGATATCGGTATTTATTGTTTAGTTTTTTAATGCTGGAATACATATGTTTTATTCTAATAACACCAGGTTTTCCCTCCAGAGCATCATTAATTTGTTTAAAAATTATTCTTGATTTGTTAGCTGCGATATATTCTTTTTCACTAGTACACATTATTTTTATTATTCTAGAATACGGTGGAAAATAAGCATTTTTCCTTATGGTTTTCTCTCTAAAATAAAATTTTTTATATTCATAATTTCGAGCAACTGCATATAATGGATGTGCAGGATTTAATGTTTGCAAATAAACTTTTCCCTTTTTTTGTTCACGACCCGCTCTGCCCGCAACTTGAGTAATTAACTGAAAGGTCTTTTCATTTGCCCTATAATTTGAAACATATAAAGATATATCCGCATCTAATATTCCAACTAAGGTTACATCGGGAAAATCATGGCCTTTGACAACCATCTGTGTCCCTACTAAAATATCTGCTTCTTTTCTATTAAAAGCGGAAAGAATTTTATTATATGAATCTTTTTTTGTTGTTGTGTCATTATCTAACCTCAACACTCTAGCATCGGGAACAACCTTTTTTAGCAAATCGCAAACTTGTTCAGTCCCTATTCTTCCACTTTTAAGGTTTGTTTTTCCACATTCTGGACATTTGTTAATTGTTTTATATTGAGCACCACAATAGTGGCAACTTAGCATTTCAGGATATCTATGATAAGTAAGTGAAACATCACAAAATGGACATTTCGCAATATATCCACAATCTTGACAACTAATATATGATGAATATCCTCGCCTATTTAGAAATAAAATTATTTGCTCTTTTCTTTTTAATGCTTCAAGCATCGCTGCAACAAGTGGCTTACTAAGTAAAGTCGTATTGCCTTGTTTTCTTTCAATTCGCATATCAATAATTTCAATTTCAGGAAGTTCACTTTTGTTAATTCGATTTGGCATTTCAAGTAAAATATATTCACCATCTTCTTCTGCAGCCTTATATGTCTCAACAGATGGTGTCGCACTACCTAAAACCAATTTTGCACCATTATATTTTGCTCTAAATTTTGCTATGTCTACAGTAAAGTATCTAGGATTTGATTCTGATATATAACTTTGGTCATGTTCTTCATCGATTATAATTATGCCAATATTTTTTATTGGAGCAAAAATAGCACTTCTAGGTCCAAGTACAACGGTAGATTCACCTTTTCTAATTCTTTGCCATTCGTCATGCCTTTCACCAGGATTTAATTTACTATGAAGCACCCCAACTTTATCACCAAATTTTGCTCTAAATATTCCAAGCATTTGAGGTGTTAGCGATATTTCTGGCACTAAAATTATTGCTGTTTTACCCTTCTTTAAATAATTTTCAATTAAAGAAATATATACTTGTGTTTTGCCAGAGCTAGTCACACCGTGTATCAAAAATTTATCATGTTCAGATTTTAGAATCTGATTAATTACATATCTTTGATCATCTGTTAAAATGATATCTTTTGATTCCCGTTGCATTGCAATTGGAAGCCTATTTTCAACTCTTGTCTCTCTAATTAAAATTCTTTTTTCTAGTAATGATTTAACAGCAGAAGCAGAAAACTCCTTGTTGATTTCGCTTTCTAACGCTTCAATTTCACTATGCATTTTTTTAATAATTTCACGCTGAGAAGTTGCTCTTTCAGAAACAAAAGCCAATGCAGAATCTAAAGTATGAGTTTGGTTAAATAATAAATAATTTACCTTTTTTGCTTTGGTCGTACCTTTCCTGATTCCAGTTGGCATGAATAATCTAAAACTATCAATATATCTGATATTTTTTTTATTCATATAGTTTGCAAGCTCAATAAATTCGGGAGATAAACAACTAAAATCATCTAATTTTTGTATTATGTCTTTGATTTCATATTTTACATTTATCGGTTTTTCTTCCTTGCTTAAAATAAAGCCCTCTATTTTTCTTTTACCAAAAGGAACTAAAACTCTATCACCAATATTCAATGCGAAGTCTGACTTATAGTAAAATGGTTTATCTATAGGATCAGCACTTATATCGACTATTACATTATAAATCATCACATAATACCTTTTTTATTTTATTTTAATGTTTGATACAAAAATATTATTTGCAAATAAACATATAAACTTTACATTAATTATATTTTTATCATTAAAGCAGCAAAATATTGTCTAAAAACATCTCTATTTCTGTTAATTATTTTTTTTACATGTAAACTATAATTTTTATAATTAAAGCAGTAAAATATTGTCTAATAATACATCT
>DUUO01000031.1 GCA_012841525.1 Clostridiales bacterium | reverse complement strand
AAAAGCAATTGCTGCCTTGATAAAAGATGGAAAAGTTGAAAAATATGGTCAAGGTAAAAATACATATTATGTGTTAAAAAAATAACTATTTTATAAAAAAACATATTATACAAAGCAATGTTGCAAAGTGTTATTAAAATAACTATTCGCTAAAAAACATATACTATTACTGGAATAACAAAATAATTTAAAAACCCTTCACATTAAAACAAGAATAATAAGGGAGTAAAAAACAATAAAAAATTGCTGTGTTTTTCACAGCAAATTTTTTTATTTTACATTTAATATATGTATTTTATTCAAACCAAATTGGACTGCAAAGTGCTTCAACCATTAAGGGTAAATCTTTCATAAAAGCTTGCTTTGGAATATAGAAAGTCATAACTATATCAAACAAGAATTTTTTCAAACCTTTTAATTTGTATCTTACATCTGCACTTATAAACTTTGAGCTTTTAACTGGCAAAACAACATTATGATCACATTTCTTTTTCGCTTTATATGTATATATTATGCCTTCATTGTCATAAACATTTAAGATATGGCCTTTTTTAAGATTAGTAACATTTATTTCCACTTTAGTATTTTCATCAACTTTTACAGTGTCGCCAACAACACTATCGCCACATTTAATATCTATAAAAGTTCCACCTATTTTACTTGATATGCTAGTTCTTCCCTCTTTTATTGCTTTTAATAAATCATTTTGAGATCTACCATTGGAATAAATATATGTAGCTGGCCTACCTAAAATACGAACAACAAAATAGTCTTTATGATAGTCGCTTCCGCCAACTGCAGAAAGTTTTCTACCTTTACAAAGTTCATCATGCCACCAATCAATTGCCTTCAAATTATCAAGTCTCATTGGTCCATTCCAAACTTCGACACCATCAAAATCAAAGTTATCAAGTGGCCAATGAAAACCGCACATTGAACAAAACGGATGATTGATACTTATAAGTGCTCCATTTCTTTCAGATTCCTCTTTTAGCTTCAAAAAGCCTTCTTGAGTATTTGTAATAAAGGTACCTTGATATGGCTGTTGTGCACCCCAAGCATTAATATGTCCATTTGGATAAGTATATTCAAGTCCTGGCACAACTGTTAAAAAATCTTGTGATCTTGGCATGTTTAATACCGTTCTATTGTGGTCAGTTAGGAACAAATATTCAAGCCCCATTTTCTTTGCTATTTGAATTAATTCATCATAACTCAAAGCACCATCAGAATTATGAGTATGGGCATGAGTATCTCCAGCATACCATTTTCTTTCTTTAGTAAAAGTTTTTACATGAACTTTCAAATCAATTTCATCTGATATCATTCTTGCTGGTAAAACTACAACATTCCAAGTTCCTTTTGTTATTTCTCTTACATCAAATCCTGGTGTGGAATAATATGGACTTATTATTATATTTCTAATAAGTGAACCTCTTGTTCCAACGTCTTTTCCTTTTTCATCAACCACAATGACATCTACATCATTTCTCCAAGCAGAACCTTTAAATTTCCAAGGTGAATATTCATATGAAATTTCCATACGTTCAACACCATCTCCAATTTCGATTGGAATGTATATGTATATGCCTTCATCTTCTTTTTTTAAAATCTTTTCATATGTGGTAACATTTTCCATTTTTACGCCCTCTATCTTTATATCATTTAGCGGTGATGCTTTTTTATATTGTAACAAATTTATTAAAAAAAATATATATACAAAATTTTATTAAAGCACTTCTAAACGATGAAACATACGCTAAAAATCTTAAATTTATTACTATTGTTTAATGTTTTGCTTATACCAAAATATTGGATTTACAACTATACTTTTATATGTTTAACCTATAACTAAATATTGGATTTGTAACTATGCTTTTGTATGTTTAACCTATACCTAAATATTGGATTTGTAACTATGCTTTTATATGTTTAACCTATACCTAAATATTGGATTTGTAACTATGCTTTTATATTTTAATTATGCTTATAATCTTAAATTATTAACTATACTTTTATATTCAACCAATGCTTAAAACCTTTAATTTACAATTGCCTTCACAATTTAATTAACACTAAAAGCCCATCGTTCTAGGTGTACACTACAAATGTTTTTAAAAATGCACCACAATTATTTTTAAAATTACACTACAAATGTTTTTAAAAATGCACTACTATTGTTTTTAAAATTACACTACAAAAGTTTTCAAAAACACCCTTTTATTAACTTTCTTACAACTAAAACAAAAATTATGCTTGCAATCTAGCCATATATTTTTTGTAGTTTTTAATCAAAATTATAAATGGAATTAAAAAGGCAATGATATTAAATATTGTAATCACGGCATATAAAATTAAATATGAATTTAATACCTCATATGTCATCAGTGCAAGCGGCATTACAATTGGAAGTTGAGCCATTGATATTAACATACCAACCATCAATGGAATGTTTACACGAAACTTTTGTCTAATTTCTGCGACATTAGTCCAATCTAGTGAAGGTTTAGACATATCAACTACATATATGAGTGATATCATTGCTAATGCAACAAGTACTCCATTTACCAATATGAATATTGTCCCAAGTTTTAATATTGGCGACAAGAATAAATAAAAAATTACAACTGGTAAACTTAAAAGAAAAGTAAATTTTAAGTTAGTCAAAAACTTTGCCTTTATTATTTCTTCTAATGAAATTGGAAGGCTCAAAAGATAATCTAGCCCAGTTCTATGCTCTGAAGATATAGGAATCATAAAAGCAATATTTGTATATACGACTGACATAGAAAGTGCAAAAAAGCAAATTCCCATAAAAGCTCCAGACGTAGTATTTGTAAGCCCTGCATCAATTGCAATTTTATACATATTTGACAAACCACCAACTGCTTGAATTTCGCCTATCATCGTTGGAATCAAAACAAAAAATGACACTATTGTCCCAGTTATCACACTTACAGAATTTCCAGGAATTTTTAGAAGCCTTTTTTCTTCTCTTTTTCTTAAAATGCCTGCTTTGCTTTTTTCTTGACCCTCTTTTGCAACTTTTTTAATGCTTGCTGTATCATCTAAATTAGTTGTTGCTTTTGCATAAAGTAGTCTTGATAAAACAAAAGTTATTATGGTTATACCAACAAAAATGAATATCGTATACAAAATCATTAATCCAGAGCCTTTTGCAAAGGTAGCTGCTTTTACAAATGCATAAATTGGATATATAGCATATGAAACTCCTTGCATTGCTCCTTGTAGAGAATTTTGCATTCTCATCATGTATTCAACTTGACTTTCTCCATCACTATAACCAGTTAGAAAAATAATTAAAGCAATTACAGGAGCAATCATTATCATGCTTAAAATACCAAGCATAATATTTTTTGTAAGCTCTTTTCTTTTAGCTTTTGAAACAATATAATTGATTGGCAAAGAAACTAGAGTTGATACAAATAATGATAACATAGGAATAAAAAATGGTATTATTGCTAAAATGAAATATGAACCTACACCAAGTTTTGCACCTGATGCTGAAGAAAATGATAAAGGTAAAAACAAAATTAAAGTAACTGGCAATGATTGAATATATAGATATATAAACTTTGACCAAAATATTTGATCTTTTGTGATTGGAAGCACGCTTAAAAAGTCTTCCTTTTTGTCATAATACATAGTGTTAGAATATGTTAAAAGACCAAACATTGTACTCATCAAAAATAGTGCAAACAACATGAATGTTAAGTTTTCAGCAAATATTCCTTGTGCCATCGAAACCTGTCCCATCATATATCCTTGTAGTGCAAGCATTACTGCAACATAGACAAAACTAAGAATCATTCCAAGATAATATTTCAGTAATCTTTTAGCAAGGGATTCACTATTAAATGATGGATCATATATTGTTCCATCTTTCGCTTTTTTCTTTCTTTTGTTTGTATTTATTTGCAGCGAAGTTAAAAAATTAAACTTCACAAGCGGCCATATTTTATTTTGTTTTACTTTTTCTTCCATAATTTGACTTATCTCTTTATTTACATTTAGGCTATCATTGCTTTTACTTTTAGTGTCCTAAAATACAATCTTTTATCCTTTATCTCTATACTCTTTTCGTATGTTTTTAAGTTTTATTCTATACTCTTTTCGTATATTTTTTGCGTTTTATTCTATACTCTCATCAACATCGCCATTAGAATTTACATCGTCATTTATTAAACTTTCATTTGCTTTTTCACTTTCATTTATTGAACTTTCTTTTACTTTTTCACTTTCATTTATTGAGCTTTCATTTGTCACTGCATCATCGTTTTCATTTGCAACTTTTCCTAAATTATTACCTTTTTGACTTTCTAAAAACTCGTTGTGTTCTTTGGTAACTTTAATGAAAAATTCTTCAAGGCTTAAATCTTTTTGTTTTTCTTTTAGTTCTTCCATTGTGCAGTTTAAGATAATTTTTGCTTTGTTAATTAAAATAATTCTATCGCATAATTTTTCTACAACTTCTAAAACATGAGATGAAAAGAATACGCCGTTACCACTTTTGCAATGCTCGTGCATTAATTGTTTTAAGTTATATGAAGAGTTTGGATCAAGACCTGTTAGAGGCTCATCTAATATCCAAAGTTTAGGATTATGTATTAGTGCAGCAATAACTGCTATTTTTTGTTTCATTCCGTGTGAATATGATTTTATCAATTTGTCTAAAACTGGAGTCATTTCAAATAGACTTGCAAGATGTGTTAAACGTTCATCTCTTAATTCTTTTGGAACTTCATACATACTTGCAACAAAATTAATTAATTCTCTACCAGTGATAGTATCAAAAGGCAATGCTTCATCTGGAACATATCCCATTTTTTGTTTAGCATCAATTGTATATTTTGAAAGGTCTAATCCATCAACATATATTTCCCCACTATCGATTGAATTGATTCCAACAATTGCCTTTATTGTCGTTGATTTTCCTGCACCATTTGGTCCAATAAAACCTACAATTTCACCTTCATTAATAGAAAAACTAATGTCATCTACTGCTTTTACCATTTGTCCTTGATATTGTTTGCTAAAATTTTTAACTTCTAAAATCATTTCTTGTCCCTTTTGTTTTTATCTTAATAATTTCATTCTAACATTTTAATAAATAAAGGTCTTATAAATTTTAGTATAAAATATTGAACTTTTTGCCTCAGAAAAATAAAATTAATATTTCAAAAAAATCTACTAATATCAAATAGATACATACATTAAAAAATCTATTTAATACAAAACTCAACTTAACATGGATATTATTTCAAATGAACTATTAAATATGGAAAATATTTTATCTCATTCCCCAAACTAAAGTCGCAATCGTTGCAAAAATTGCTGTAGCAAAAGATGCTATTATTGGAGCATATGCCCACATTGATATTTTTACTTTTTGTATAATAACACCAGAATCTTCAACAATATGATCTAAAATATTATTAATTTTCAAAAGCTCTTGTGGACTATGTAATGCTTTTTCTGGTTCCATTCCATAAATTGTATATGTTTTTTCATCAGTGCTTAAAGTATATATACCTCTTTGTGGATCAAACGATGTAACTTTTGGTGCTTTGAATTTAAGCATACTAATGTGTATATATCTTAAAGCAAAAATGATTATGAATCCTGCTAGTACTGGCCATAAAAAGTCTGTTAAAAATAAAGCGTTAGAAGTGCTTGCTATATGCTGCATTGGTCTTGATAATGTCATTTTTTGATTAATATATGAGATTATTACCACTGAAAAGTTATTACAAAAATGAATGATGACACCAGGCCATATTGATCCAGTAGAAATTGCAACATAACCAATTATCATGCCTGCTATCGCTGCTGGAAAAAATTGAAGAATATTTTGATGTGCAAATCCAAAATATAGGCCTACAACTACAACTTGAATTGCAACATTTTTTACATTTTTTAAGGCTCCTAGCAAAATTCCCCTATCTACAAACTCTTCAAATATTGCAGGAAAAACTGCAACAAAGATTATATCGCTAAGTAATATCCAATCATTTGTGTATAAAGTGCCACTATTCAAATTTCTTTGATATCCAATGCTATTTAAAAATAGATTTTGAAGAAGAGATGGTATTATTGAAAATCCTGCCAAGCAAAAACCAATAACAACGCTTGTAACAAAAACTCTAGGTGGTGCTTTAGCAGAAAGTGAAGCATCTTCAACTAAATCTTTATGTTTTTTAGATATCATTAGTTTATATAAAACAACAGGCAAAATGCCCATGAAAAAACCTTGTATTACCAAAGTAAATAACTGCCCTTGGTACAAGTCTGGAAGATTTAAATCGACTAAGCCAAAATTTAATCTTGTGATTTGTAGTCCTAATGTAGATATTAAAACTATAAAGCCTAGCTTAAAAACTTTTTTATCTTCAGTATTTTTAGTTAAATCTTTAATATTCAATCTTATGCCTATTAATTATTTCTTTTTATATATTATATATTATACACACAAGCCTTTTCAGTCAAAACAATATTTGTATGGATATATATTCTTATTAGTTTTTGCTGTTAGAATATAGTTGCCAATTATTTCTAAACGTGTCGAATTGCACACGGTTAAAATATAAAACCCCTCGAATTTGAGGGGTTCAATTTCAGTATCGTTAAATGTTCTCAAAATTTTGTAGATATTACTATATGCTTTTGCAAACATCAATCCACTCTTTGTAATTTGATAATGTTTCAAGTTCTTCTATTGTTAGTTTGACTGCACTATTTGCACTTCCTGCTGCTGGATAAATATAATCAAATCTTTTTAATGATTCATCAAGATAAACATCAACACCAGCATTTATTCCAAATGGACAAACTCCACCAACATTGTGGCCAATTAATGTTTCAACTTCTTCTCTAGATAGCATTTTTGCCTTTTGATGAAATTTTGCTTTATATGCTTGATTATTTATTTTTACATCACCAGCACAAAGTATCATTATTGGTTTATCATCTACTTTGAATGTAAGTGATTTTGCAATTTTGCATGGTTCAGTCCCTACTGCTTTTGCTGCAAGTTCAACAGTTGCACTAGAAGAATCAAAAATCATTACTCTATCTTTATATCCTTTTTCTTCTAAATATTTCATTGCATTATTAAGTGACATTTTGAATCTCCTTTTTTGTTATATTATTTTTGTGATGTGTTCATTGCATCATTTAATAACATTTTGAATCTCATATTATATCTTTACATTACTATATTTTCATTGCATCATTTAATAACATTTGTATCTTTATTATATCTTATTGCATTAATAAATGACTTTTTTATTCTTGTGGAGTCTCTTGTTTAATTTCTTTGAATACGCCTGCATTTATTAAAACCATCAATATCATAACAAGTATGAGTGGTAAAATCTCAAAAACACCATTTTTAGGAATTGCTATTACTAAAATAGCAAGAGTAGTTAAAAGTATTAATAAAACTATGAAAAGAATTAAAAATCCTTTGTATTTCTTCCTATGTGAAAATATATATAGACATATTGAAATTGCAAAAAATAGGCCAAAAAGTATTGCTCCAGACCAATGTCCTGCAATTTGTAAGCCTGTCCAAACATCGTGAACTTCTTCAAATTCAATTGATGGGATCAAGGTACACATTGTTAAAAACAAAACACCAAGCCATGCACAAACAAAGCCTGCTTTCCCTGCTTTTGTTTTTATATATTCATCTTTATGATAGGCATAATTAACATTTAACATAAAAGCAATATTTGTAACTATACCAAAAAACATAAATAATGTTGGAAATCTTCCAGGAGTTGTTGCTCTGCCAATCATGCTCATAGTAAATGAAACAGGATTTTCACCAAGAGCATATGCTAAAGCAATACTATAAAAAAGGTCATATATTATTGCAAATATCATGACACCTATTACTACTTTTTTGTTTTCAATTATTTTTGAAAGCGGCGATCTTTTGTCTAAATTTTCCATAATTTTTCCCTTCTATAAATATATTTTTGTTTATTTTGTTTCATTATGTATCTTGATTTATATTTAAATTTGATATATTTTTATATATTTTACTTAATTATGTATCTTGATTTATATCCAAATCTATCTTTTTTGTATATTTTATTTAACTAAATTTTATGCTTTGTTTTGAAAATATGATGCTAACGCTGTTAAAATCATCAATACAACAAAAATGATACAGATATACAAGATTGGCTTATTTACTGCATGTATAGGTTTTTCGCTAGCCTTTTCATAAGGGGAAGTTCCCGAATATTTCTTAAATCTTAAAGATGATTTTGTAGCCTTTAAAAATAGCCAAATTGATGGATATAGCACCGCTGCTCCTGCTGCCATAATTCCACATAGAATGCCGAAATTTTTAGGTGAATAAACCATTAAGTTTGCAAAAAATGGAATTTGGTCAATGAATAAAGCCATGAAGTTATTTAGAAAATGAATGCACATAGCATATATGATATTCCCTGTTTTTATAGTTATATATGCAAGTATTACACCAAGTAAAAAGGGATGAACTAATTGTTTAATATTCATATGTGCTAGAGCAAATACTACTGCAGAAACAAAAACTGGATACCATAAACCCCTTTCTCTTAGCGATGACATTATGACACCTCTAAACATAATCTCTTCTGAAATTGCAGGTAAAATTCCAATTATTAAAACGCCAAACACTGCAACAACTGGATTTGAAACATCTAAAACAATATAAAATCCCAAATTCATTGCATCTGCTAGCCACATAAATGAAACTGTAAGCATTAAATTTTGTGCAAGTGCAGCAACAGCAATTGGTATGGTTAATAAAACTCCAAGTGGATATACTCCTATATCTTGAGGAATAACCTCTTTATATGGAAATTTTTCCTTTTTTAGAATAATGAAGGGAACGGCTAAATAACAAATTTGTGTTATTAAAACAGAAACTAATGTCTTAATATTTGGATCTTTGATAAGTTCAGCAAATAAACTGGCAGCAAATGAAATTGCCATTGCTATGACTAATATTTTTACCGCATGTATTGATGTATATCTTTTATCAGAATCCATATATTAATCACCTACTTAATTTAACATTAAAAGCATCAAACTTTTATGTTTCTTTGTTTTTACATTTAGCAAATTTATTTTTTAATGCTTTTGTTTAGGATTTTTACACTCCTATATTTAATGCTTTCATACTGACTTTAACTTCTTTGCCATCAAAGCTTTGTGTTGCAATATATCTATCTGCAAGTTTAACTGGATTGTAACTTTCTTTAGATTTTCTAAGTCCTTCAATTCCCATATCTTCTTGCTTGTTTATGTATCTTAAATTTGGGATATCAAAATGTGTTTTGCAAAATAGATTATCTATTAAAGGATATATTCCTCTATATTGAATATCGCCCTTTTGGAAATATATTGCACCTATATTATTTGGTAAAATTTCGCCCCCAACAAAACCTGCGATTTCACCATCAACTTCTAAAATGTCAACCATACAAGAAAAAGTATCGCAATCTTCAAGCATCATTTCTAAAACATCTGATTCAAGATCATAACCTGCTTCAACCATTTTAGGAGACTTTTTCCAATTTTCATCTTCACAAGGTTTTACATCTCCACCTGTTCTCCAATGACACCATTTACAAAACATATTGTATATTTCTTCTTTATCTTCCTTACTACCGTCATATGGTCTCCAAACATATTCTTTTGGAAAACGATTTATGAAGTTTCTTTTTGAGTGATATTTCTTACCTATAAGTGTAATTAGGCTTTTGGGGTCATATAAATATTCGCTGATGTTTCTAGAATATTTAACTTCATACCCATATTTTTTAAGTGTTTCTATTTGCCAATCTAGTACACCATGTATTTGGCTTGCTTTATATTCATAAAGTTGTTTAATAGCAGCGTCAAAATCTTTTTTATCTTTTACAAGGGGGGTTAAATATCCAACTATACCATTAGAATCAATGAATTTTATGACAGCATATTTATCTGTTATTTCAACCTCAGGTTTGAATGGTGCCATCCATCCTAAAATGCTAATTGCAGCATAAGTTGTATCATCGGTAAAATCGTTATTTAAAAATTCATATATTGTTTCAATATGTTTTTTTTCTAGTTTAACAAACATAAATTATCCTTTATTTATTTTATATAGTTGTATTAAAAATCAATCCGTAATTATCTTAGAATATTGTTGTAAAATATACTAAGACTTTTTTATTGGATTAGAGTAGAGGTATTGTTGCAAGATATACTACATCTTTTCTATCTGCTGCTGCACCTTCTGCTAAAACAAATGCTTTTTTCACAACTGTACCACCTGCTTTTTGAACTAAAGCTTCAAGTCCTTCAAGTGAACCACCAGTTGAAATGACATCATCTACAATTGCTACTCTTTTGCCTTTAATTAAATTTACATCATGTTCTGATAGATATAGAGTTTGAATATTTTTTGTAGTGATTGATTTTACTGTTGCAGATATTCCATCTTGCATATATAGTTTTTGTGTTTTTCTTGCCACTGCATAAAATTTATGACCTAAATCTCTGGCAACACAATGTGCAAGTTGTAAACCTTTACTTTCTGCTGTAATGACAACATCTACATCAGGTAATAACTTTGCGATTTCTTTAGCACAATGTTCTGTTAATTCTTGAGCACCATGCAAATTAAAAAATGCAATATTCATGCCTTGATCAATTGGCAATATTGGTAAATCTACTTTATAACCTTTTATATCAACTGGATAAACTTTCTTACTACTCATATATTATTCCCCGCCTTTATTTAATATCTTTTAGACCTATTGAATTATATCATATATATATAATTTTTATTAATGATATTTAGAATATACTATAAAATTATTATTTTATCTTATCTAAGAAATAAATGCACGCTCACTTGAAACATGCATTTATCTATAAAAAATAATTTAACTTTTCCGACTTATTATTTTATTTATGCAACTTTTTATTTTTAGGTTTTAACAACTAGGCTACATAATAATCTACTAAAACAAGCCTCAGTTTATTTGCTTTTAGGTTTCAATAATTAGTCTACATAATAGTCTACTGCAACAGAACTTACTCTATTTGCATGCATAAACTTTTTGACAACATTACAATGATATAAGTCATTTTGATATGCTTCAAGAGCAACTTCATCATCTACTAAAACACTTAAAATAACATCATAAGAGCGCTCAGATTGTAAAAAATCTATACCAACTTCCATTTCACGAATTTGAGGACAAACTCCATCCATACTTTTTAATACTCTTGCAGTTTCTTGCTTTGAAACGCCTTCTTTCATTTTAAACATAACAACATGCCTTACCATATTTTACCTCCATATTTATGTACTAAAACATTTTTAATATATTATTAGCCTCTAAAAAAAATCGTATAATATTATCTAATAAAGTGCAAGCCTCAAATTAAAATGTAATATGTTTTCGGCCTTTAATTTTTGTGTAAGTTGTCGTGTCTTTTGACCATTGTTAAATTTATTTATCGTATTAAAATATCTTCAGCTTTTGACTCTTGTTTAAGTTAATTTATCACATTAAATGTCATGTACTTTTTGGTGCTTGTTTCCATCCCCTTCTAGCATTAAATTATAATGTGATTTTGATGCCTATAAAATACAAGGTTTAAAAAATCTGGAAACATCATTTTGCGATATCTCCAGATTAAATCTTTTACTTTTTAAGTTTTGGATCTTTATTTATAGCATTTATGCCTTTGCTTTTGCTTTTTCTTTACGTGATGTTCCGTAAAGTTCATCTATTAAAGCTGCCCTTTCTGCTCTCTCTTCTTCTGATAGTTCATCATCTGAAACATTTTCACGTCTTAGATTATTAAAGTATTTTACTCTTTCTAGTTTTGCTGATGTCACTTTATATCTTAATGATGCAATTAGTGCTATAGATATTAGTATCGCTACAGTAAGCGACATAATTATCCTAATTCCAAGTTGTGCTGTGGCTGTTTGTGCAATTTCTTGACCAAGTTCACTTGCTTGATATCCAAATGCCTCTAATGCACTACCAGCAATAAATATTGCAAGTGCACCTGATAATTTTCTAACAAATGTCATCATGCCACTATATACACCAGTTGGATGCTTTCCTGTTTTTAATTCGGCAACATCAATTGTATCTGGGAATATTATCCATGGCATTGTTTGAGCTCCACCAAAGCCAAGTCCCATCATTAGAGAAATTATTGGAATTATCCATGTTGGTGCCCATTCTGGCGATAATACACCAAGTAAAATTCCACCTAAAATATATGCAGGTAATCCCATTCTAAATGCAAATTGCTTGCTTTTTATTCCTAAAACATAACGACAAACAGGTATCATTATTACTGCACCAACCATTAATGGAGCTATTACAAACATAGATGAGAAATTCATTCCAAATAGTGTTGTGCCACCCCAAACATCATTTGCATAATATACTGCAAAAGCAGAAAGAACATCCATACACATAAAAGCAGAAGCATACATGATGATATGCCATCTAAAGCTCTTATTTTTCATACAATCTATATAAACTTTAAAATTAAATTTTGCTTTAATTTCTGGATTTACTGGTTTAACTCTCTCTTTTGTAAATATTGCAGCAACAATTAAACCGCCACCAAACAATACACCAAAAACAAAAGTTAAAATTGCCCAAAATCCTGTTGAACTTATTTTACCAGCCTCTAAGGCTTCAAGTGCTAATAGTGGTCCAAGATATGAAATACCAGCAGATATAGATGTACATATTAATTTAACTGTATTTGCTCTATCTCTTTCTGAATAGTCTGGTGAAATATCCGATGCTAGTGAACAATATGGAACTTGCGTAATAGTAGAAGCAGTATTCCAAAAAAGAAACATTACTAAAATATATGCAACTCTACCACTTTGAGATCCTATGTTATGACTCGATGGTAAAAACAAAAGAGCCATCGCCAAGATTAACAAAAACCCACCACCAAACATATATGGGCGTCTTCTACCCCATCTACTTCTTGTGTTATCACTAATTACTCCCATTAATGGATCTGAAATTGCATCCCATGCTTTTGAAAGCATTATTATTAAAGAGGCTGTCACTGCTGCAATTTTCATAGTGTTTGTCATATACCTAAGCATTACACAACCAATTAGTGCAACTCCACCAC
The DNA here is from genome assembly GCA_012841525.1 of Clostridiales bacterium. Lineage (GTDB taxonomy): Bacteria > Bacillota > Clostridia > Christensenellales > DTU072 > JAAZJD01. The sequence continues at coordinate 2,353 of DUUO01000031.1, read as the reverse complement.
CATCCATAAAAGCACCGATACCGTATGCTATTTTTTCTTTTTTGGGAATATAGTCAGGATGATCTTCTTTTAATTTTTTCAATCCTTTCTTTTGGGGTTTTTCTTCGTTAGCACCAGTGTCATCTTGCAAGTTTTGAATAGCATTATCATTTCCTGTCATCTGGCCATTATCTTGCACATTGACATTTTCTTGCAATCCCTCGGAATTTGATGCGCCCAAATTTTCTGACAATCCATTACTTTCTTCTTTAAAATCATTTGTCGCCATAAGTTTTCCTCGTTCTCCTCATCTTTATATATAGTATATTATGCTAAAAGTTACCTTTTTAGAATACCCCACTTTAGAAACTTTTTAAATAGCCAATATTTCAACTAAGCGATTTATATGCGTTTTTCCAAAATAAATACCAAAATTAAACTGTTTCTTTATATGATATTTATGCAAAACAATATCTTAGTAAAATATATTTAGGTTATTTCAATTTTCACAATTTTTAGATCTTTGGGGTTATTTCAATTTTCACAATTTTTAGATCTTTGGAGTTATTTCAATTTTCACAATTTTTAGATCTTTGGAGTTATTTCAATTTCCATAGTTTCCAAATCCCTACATAATTTTAAGATCATAGAAAAATATTATTTAGGGTTATTTTAATTTTTCGTAATTGCCAGTTAGAACTCCAAGTAAGCCAATTTCTCCAGGTAAATCGCCTTTTTTCATTCCTAGTGGAATTGTTGTTTCAATGAGTTCAAAGATTACGCCTTTTTCATCAAAGCCAACATATGCATATGAAATAGTTGCACCAGCACTTTTGAAAGTTGCGTTTTGAAAAACTTTCATGCCAATAGATTCACAATATTCTATTGCCTTTTTGAGATCTTTAACATTATACATAATGTGATGAATGCCTTCGCCGTTTCGTTTTAAAAATTCTGTATATATATTGTCATCGCCTCTGGTTTGAATTAGTTCTATTTTAGTAAAGCCTTTACCTGCAAAATATAGAGTTACTTCACAATTTCTTTTTTCGCCATGGTAATATAAATCAAGTGGTGATGAATTTACAAGTTTATACCATTTTTTAACTCCATATATCTTAGAATATCTCTCTTTTGCCTCTTCTATATCTTCAACAACTATACCAATATGATTGATTTTATTAAATTTCATCTCTTTGCTCCTAATTTTGATAATTTTATTATATATAAAATCAGTTTTTTTGCCAAATATATCAAAATTTAAGGGATTTTAAAAAAACTTTTCCTAAATGAACTTTATACACTTGATTGAATATTATTGTTTTTTTATTCAAAATTTTTTTGATTTAATGAATTTTTACACTAGATTTTATTAATTTAGAACGCCATATTTTTTCGATAACTAATACAAGTATGCATATTTTTTAAAAGTGATATTGACACGCTATTTTATGCATGCTAAAATTTAGGTAATAAATTAAAGAGGAGGTATACATCTATGCAAGGATATGTAAAATGGATGGATGAACTCCCAAAAGTAGTAAAAATTATTTTTGCTCTACCTTTTCTAGTTATCCTATGGTCAATCTACAGATTGGGAAGAAGTATTAATGCAAAAAATACACTTGGTATTGTACTTGCTGTAATATTGCTTTTCGTTGGGCCATTTATCTTATGGATAATTGATATTATTACACTAATCACACAAGGCAAAGTATTATGGATTGATTAATAGTAACCACGTAGGTTATTTAGGTAAAAAAATAAAAAATTATTAGGAGGAAATTATGGCAGAACTTAATATTCAAGGCACAAGTCGTACATTCGAAGAAAAAGTCGCAGATTTACCAAAAGAGAAAAGAGAAATTTATGAACAACTAAGAGCAGCATTAAATGCTAAAGAAAAAGTTCATGAAAGACTAAGCAAAAAGTATATCACATACAACAGAGGTCGTGATCTTATTGCAAGAATTAGTATTATAGGACAAGCAATTCGTATTCACTTCAATCTTTCAAAAGAAGATGTTGAAGGAAAATATGAAAAGTTCCCACTAAAAGATCTAAGCGATAGAAAAGTTTATGAAAAAGTTCCATATATGCTAAGATTAACATCTGATTTAGCATTAAGAAGAGCTTTAACAATAATCGAAGAACTATAATCTAATGAAAATATCTAGGGGCTAACAAGCCCCTTTTTATTTTTATATAACTAAATATCTACCACTAATTGTGGCATTTTAAGTGTAGGCATTATCCCTGCACCCTGTTGTTGACTCTAAAAAGGTCAACTTTTTATTTTTAAAAAGCCAATATATTGCAACTAATGCTTTATTGCTTCTAATGATTAAAATATTGTGATTAATGGATTGTTTTT
>DUUO01000002.1 GCA_012841525.1 Clostridiales bacterium | reverse complement strand
CAAGTTAAAATAAAATGCAGTTATTGGTACAATCTCTTGTATCGATAACTGTTTTTTTCATAATTTTAAGAGAATTTTCACTACTTTATTTGATATGGTATAACAAAGAATTTTGTGTAATTTTTTTATCACAATCTTCAAGCAATAATGAGATAAAACTTTTTTAATTAAAGAATGCCCTACTGAATTTTGATTGATAATACAAATATAATTTATAAGATTTATTGATTAAAAACAATTGAACGACCAATTTGTTCGTGCTATATTTAAAAACAGACTGGGTGGTCTATTTTATATTACAGGGGGCATTTTTTAATATGGAAAAAGGCGTGCTATCAAGACAGCGTATTTTAGATGCCGCTTTGGAAGAGTTTGCAAATTACGGATATTTAGGTGCATCTCTAAATAGAGTCTGCAAAGAAAAAAATATTTCTAAGGGAATGATTTATCATTACTTTAGGAGCAAAGATGAATTATATTTGCTTTGTTTAGAGAATTGTTTTAATGACCTTACAAAATATTTAAAGATAAATTTTGAAAATAAAAACAATGATATCGAAAGTATGTTAAAACAATATTTCGAACTAAGACTAGATTTCTTTGCAAAAAACCCTCTTTACTTAGGTCTTTTTTCGGATCTTATATTAAATACACAAAATCATTTAAAAACTAATATCTGTGTAATAAAAAAAGACTTTGATGAATTGAATATTTCTATTTTGAAGTCTATGTTGAATACTGCAAGTTTAAGAAAAGGTCTTACAATAGATACTATAGTTAAAGATTTTATCATGTACACGAATATTTTTAATCTTGTGTTTAAAGATTCTCTTGAAAAAACTGCAAGTAGCGAAAAAACGTTACAAGAACACGAAGCAATGGTTAATAGACTGATCAAACTTATGTTATATGGAGTTTTAGAAAGTGAGAACAAATATAGAAACCAATAAAAAATCAAATGAAAAAAATGAATCATTACTCGCAACAGTAAAACCATCAAAAGCTATTACAAAACTTGCCATTCCTGCTATTTTAGCTCTTTTGGCTAAAGCTATTTATAATATTGTCGATAGCTTTTATATAGGATTACTTCATGATGATGGTGCTTTGGCAGCAGTCGGCGTTACATTGCCACTACTATTGATAATGGTATCAGTAGAAAATATTTTTGCATCAGGTGCTGCTGTAATTGCAGGAAGACAACTAGGAGAAAAAAAATAAAGAAGAAGCAAATAAAACAATTACTAGTATCGTTGGCCTATCCGTACTTATAAGTATAGCATTATGTGTTCTTGGCATTATATTTATCGAGCCATTAATGACTGCTTTTGGAGCTTCTGAAAATGTTCTTCCCCAAGCAAAAGATTATGCTTTTTGGATGTTCATAGCAGCTCTATTTAATTTGCCAGCACAAAGCATGAACTTTGCAGCAAGAGCAGAGTCTTCAGTAAAAATAACGATGATTGCTGTCTCGGTTGGAGCTTTATTAAATGTTGTCTTAGACCCTATTTTTATGTTTTCTTGGGGCCTTGGAATGAAAGTAGAAGGAGCATCTTTGGCAACCGCAATTTCACAATGTGTAACTTTTTTAATGCTTGTATGGTTCTACTTTTGTGGAAGATCTATTATTAAGATAAAACCAAAATATTTCAGACCTACATGGAAAATGTTAGGATCGGTTATTTCTATAGGAATTCCAACTGCAGTTTTGCAAATTTTCTTGGCAGTGGCGACTTCTTTAACAAACGTTTCCGCAAAAAATTTACCAGATGCAGATTATATTATAGCTGCTTATGGTGTAGTTCAAAGACTTGCTTTGATAGGATATTACATAATCATGGGTTTCATGCAAGGTTATCAGCCTGTTGCGGCATATGCATTTGGAGCTGAAGATGAAGAAAGATTTTATACATCGGTAAAATTCGCATTGAAAGGAAGTTTGTTATTAACGGTTGTAGTGGCCTTGCTTTATATTGCTTTATCAAAGCCTTTGATATATATATTCAACAAAAATACTCAAATAATTGAATATGGACGATATTTATTAATATCACAAGTCGCACTTTATCCAGCATTTGGCTTATGCTATATGATGACTATAACTTTTCAAACTATCGGGAATTCAAAAACTGGACTTTTTCTATCCGTTATAAGACAAGGACTTTTTTTCATTCCATTCATTCTAACTTTGCCAAGAGTCTTGGGAGTAAAAGGTATATATTTCACTCAACCTTTTGCTGACTTACTAACAATAATAACTTGCCTTTTACTAATTAAAAAAATGAAAAAAGAATCCTTCATAAATATGCATAAAAAAGAAACTTCATAAAATTTAATATTTTATTTTATTTAAATTTTTTGATAATTTATTAAATAAATTAATAGCCAAGTTCGTATTTAATAATGGCAAGTGCAACTATTGCTGCAGTTTCGACTCTTAATATAGTTTTGCCAAGTGTAACAATTTTAGCACCCTTTTCTTGTGCTTTTTGGACCTCTAAGGCATCAAAGCCACCTTCTGAACCTATTATATAAGCTATATTTTTTGCAGTTTTTAATTTCTTAATGTCACCAATTCGACCTTCTGTAGAATGTTCATAAGGCATAATTACTAAATCGAATTTTAAGAGCATATCAAGCATATCTTCAAAGCTAATAACATCTCTGATTTTTGTAATTTTTGCACGTCCTGATTGTTTAGAAGCTTCAACTGCAATTTTTTTATTTCGTTCAATATTAAATTTTTTTTCGTTTGTATATTTAGAGTAAAATGGAACTATTTCATCTACACCAAGTTCAGTAGTTTTTTGAATTATTAAATCAATTTTACTGCCCTTTGGGATTGCTTGAAACAGAGTTATTTTCACATCACTGATACAGGGATTATCTTTAACATCGTCAACAATAGCTTCGCAACTATCTTTTTCCATTTTTGTAATGGTACAATAATAATCTTTTCCATCTTCAAGAGAAACAATTATTTTATATCCTATCTTATGGCGTAAAACTTTAGAAAGATGATAAAACTCATCTCCAGTAATTGTTATTAAATTATTTGACAATGCACTTTGCGGTGCAAAAAATCTTTTAATTTCCATTATTATATACCAATTTTCATATGGTCGAGATGACAAGATTTGAACTTGCGACCTCTTGCTCCCGAAGCAAGCGCGCTACCAAACTGCGCTACATCTCGGCAAACAATTATTTTAGTATTTTATTTTTTCGCAAAGGAAATTATTTAAATATACTAAATGTTTGCAATTGTTTTTTATATTAGCCTTATTTTTCTATATGTTAGTCTATTTGATTAATTGCAACATCATAAACTGAATTGGTAGCATGCCCTATACAACCTGGACTTTGTGCATCACCTACTAAATATATGTTTTCCATCATTTCTTTAAGTTCTGCATGTAGGTTATTTGTAGGAACAACCCCCATAGATAAAACAATTGCTTCTGCTTCAATTTTTTCTTCTTTATTTTTCCCTTTAGTAGACTCAACAACGACACCATCATTTTCTATTTTTACAAGCTTACTATTTAGTACAAAATTAACATTTGCTTTTTTAAGTTTAGGCATAACATCATCAACATGTTGAAACCAAGTAGTTGGTGCAAGAGATGATGCCATTTCAACAATGGTTAAATCATTTTGATTTGACACAATAACTTCTGATGCTTCAAGACCTGTCATTCCAGAGCCTATTAAAACAACTTTTTTGTTTATTAATAAACTAGGTTCTTTGATAATTTCAGTTGCAAGATAAACATTTTTTCCATTAATTCCTGGTATGCTCGTTGGTTTTCTTGGAGTTGAACCAGTTGCAATTATTAAAGCATGTGGTTTTTCTTTTAAAACAAAATCTTTTGTAATCTCAGTATTAAAAACTATCTTTCCACCAAGTTTATATATTTCATATTCAAGATCTTCGTATATCCAACATAAATGCCCTTTACCTTCTGGTAATGCTGCAATTTTTACTTGCCCACCAACACTATCTGTTTTTTCATATACAGTGACATCAAAACCTCTTTTTAATAATATTGACGCAGCAGTTAAACCTGCAGGACCAGCCCCAGCAACCATGATTTTTTTACCATTTCCATTTCTTCTGAGATTATATAAATATTTTTCTTTACCAAGAAATGGATTTACAGAGCATTGGCCTGCTTCACCAATAAAAGCATTATTTATCATTGTTTCAAAACAATATAGACATGATATACATCTTTTTACACTTTTTTCTTCGTCAGATTTAACTTTATTTGCCCAATGTGGATCTGCAATATGAGGTCTACCAAGAGAAACAAAATCTTGTATTCCAGCTTCTAATTGTTCTTCTGCTTGTTCTGCAGATCTAATTAAGTTAGCTGCTAAAACTGGAACTTTAACCACTTTTTTAATTGAAGCAGCCATATATTTTCTCCAACCAACAGGCCAAGAAACAGGTTCAAGCCAAGTATTAAAGGCATCATATGAACCACAAGATACATCAAGAGCATCCACGCCTAATGTTTCCAAATACTTTGCAATCTTTATGCCTTCATCTAAACCATATCCAACACCTGGTCTACCAATTTTGTCATAACATTCATCAGCACTCATTCTTACTACAATAGGAAAATCTGTTCCACAAGCAAGCCTGATTCCTTGAATAATTTCTTGTAAGATTCGCATTCTATTTTCAAAAGTGCCACCATATTTATCCGTTCTTTTATTTGTATGAGGAGATAAAAATTGTTGTAATAAATAACCATGAGTTGCATGTAATTCAACGCCATCACAACCAGCATTTTTTACTCTAATTGCTCCATTGACAAATTGTCTAATTAATTTTCTAATCTCACTTTGTCTAAGTGCCCTAACTCTTCCTTCTGTCACATATGAAGGCTCTACTTTTGACGGTGCAACAGCAGCGAAAAGAAGCTTTTTGTCATGCAACTTTTTGAAAAATGGAGTAGATTTGTAAAGTATTTTTTTGTAAACTTTTGAAATTCTATCTAATTTTATTGAAATAGGAACAGTATTTACTAATAAACTATAATTTTGTCTTCCTGGATGATGTAATTGAACAAATAATTTTGCATTATGCTTATGCACTCTGTTAGCAAGTTCTCTTAATGATTCAATATGATAATCTTGTGAAGCTGCCAATTGTTGAAAAGTGCTTGCACCGTGCTTATCATTAATTCTTGTAATTTCAGTTATTATTAACCCAGCACCGCCTTTGGCTCTTTCTTCATAATAATCTAATAATCTTTCAGTAACTCTACCATCAATTTGTCCAAATCCTAAACACATAGGTGGAACAACTATCCTATTTTTAATTTCTACTTTACCAATTTTCATTGGACTAAATAATATTTTTTGTTGCATTTTTATCTCAATATAATTTAATTATTTTATACTATTATTTTACTTCGTTAAATTTAACTTTACAATATTATATATTTTATCCAGACAACATCAGGTAGTATTCTTATCTCTTTAATTGTGTATAATAAATTTATTTACTGTTTATCATCGCCTTAATTAGTGGAAGTGTTTTACCACTTAAAAATTGTATCATTGCTCCACCTGCAGTTGAGACATAACTAACACTAGATTCATTTGAAAGTTTTTTTAAAGCCGTTACAGTATCACCACCACCAATTACCGAAAAACCGTTTGAATCTGCAATTGCATCGAATATGCCTTTTGTGCCGTTTTCAAATCTACTATCCTCATAAACTCCGCTTGGACCATTATAGAAAATTGTCTTGCTATTTAAAATATATTGTCTATAAAGTTCTATGGTTTTTTCGCCAATGTCCAAAATTTCAACTTCTTTTGGAAAATCAGAAACTAAAATTTCTGTTCTTTTCTCATTGTTATTATATGCAAAATCCAAAGGTAGAATTATTCTATCACCATATTTTTGAAGTAATTCTTTCGCTTTATCCAAATAAATTAAAATATTTTTCTTTTCTAAAAAATTCTTATTTTTTTCACCAAGATTAGTTCCAAAAGCAAAATGCATTAATTGTGCAAGTAAACCACAAGTTAAAATATTATCTGCAATATTATCAGTTAAAATCTTTTCCATTATGCTAAAGGAATCTGAAACTTTAGCTCCGCCAAAAATGAAAGTAACAGGTTTTTCAGGATTAGACAAAACTTTAGATAACATTGTATATTCTTTAAAAAATAAAAAACCTGCTGCTGAAGGTAAAATTTGTTGAAAGCCTGTCATGCTTGGAGAGTTTCTATGTGCTGCTGCAAAAGCATCATTTACATATAAATCAAACAAAGGAGCAAGCCTGCGAATCAAATAAACTTTTTTCATGTCCTCTGGATTTAATTGAACATAATTTTCAAATGAAGACATCTCTTCTGCAAGGTATCTTAAATTACCTAAAATAATTGCTTCTCCATTTTTAATTTTTTTAATTTTTTCAATTGCTGCATCCCCGCAAACATCATCTATATATGCAATATTCTTGCCAGTTAATTCAGATAAAATTTTTGCATGTTCTTCAAGTGGGATTAAGTTTTGATAGTCTAATACGTCTCCCTGATGTGCTATAATGGCAACCCTAGCTCTATTGTTTAGTAAATAATTAAGAGTTTCAAGAGTTTGATTTATTCTGTTAAAATTAATTATTTTACCTTCTTTGTTTATAGGAGAATTGATATCTGGCCTAAACAAAACAAGTTTGTTTTTTACATCGACTTGACTAATGCTTTTTATATTCATACTTAACCTTTAATAATGGATTTCTAAATAGGAACATATGTTTTTTGTTTTATATTTTATTATAAAACTTGATGCTTATTTATTTCCATTTACCTATATGCAAGTATTTGTTTGTTTTTTCAGTTGCTTCTTTTGACGTTAATTGCATATTCATCGAAGCTCTGATTCCATCTATAGTTTCTGGAATGGTAACAGCCTCTTGAGGAATATTTATTGCGAACATTATTTCATCGCCACTTTCAACTACGGTGTCTTCCCAAATAGCTATTTCATACATATCGCCTCTTGGATTTCCTAAATCTCTTGCATATCTAAATAATGATGCATTCCCTAAAAATCCTTCATCTATACTAACCATTCTAATTCTTGGGTGATCACCAAATGCCTTCAATGCCATTTCTTTTGTAATTTTATTTTTACCTTTAGCGATAACTGTAATTATATGACCGTGAGTTACGGGAGTATGAATTAAAATACCTGTTGCATCTATATGGGGCATAATTGTCATAAGGTCTACGGCTTGATGTGATGGTGCTTTGTCAACTTTAAGTGCATTTGTTAGACCTCTATGATAATCTCCAGGATCTGCAACGCGTCTTACTATTGTTACTGCAACTTTTTCTAATCCGTATGCTCTATCTAAGCAATCAACTGCTCTAATTAAGCCAGTTGTATTACAGCTTGTTAATTTTAGATAGTCTTTACCAAGTCCTTTTTCATAGTTTGCATATCCGTGGAAAAACACATCTGCTACGCTGTTGTCTTCACCACCTTGGAATATAGCTTTGACATTATATTTTTGATATACAACTTTATTTTTGCTTCCAATACCTGCTGGTGTGCTATCTAAAATAACATCACATTTTTTAACTAAATCTTCAAAAGAACCAGAAATTTCAATTGAGTATTTATCAAAATCTGCTTTTTTTGACATATCAACTAAATATAAATTGTAAGGCATTCCTTTTTCTTTCAAAGCTCTAATTGCCAAAGTTACACCTACGTCACAAATGCCAACGAGTTCCATATCTTCTTGCATAAAGACGCCATCTGCTAATCTTTGACCAATGACTCCATAACCTACTACACCGACTTTAATCTTTTTCATTTTATTTCCTCTACTTTATTTATTTTTTACATATAACAAACTTATTTTAGAAACACTAATTTATTTGTATAAATGCATTATTTTGTTGTTTTTATATAACAAGTTGATTTTAGAAATATTAATTTTATATTGTATTTATACGCTATTTTATTATTTTTTCAATTTTATTATTACTTCATAATCTTGAACATTAACAGTTTTTTCAATATCAGGATTTTCTATAGGAGCAAAATCTTTTGCTAAAATATCTGCTTTTATTCTATCAATATGAGCGTTTACAGCTTTTTTAGCAAATTCATCTTGTAAAATTATGTCTGCAATAATTCTTTGTTCAACAGCAAAATCTGCTTCTTTTCTTAAAACTTGAATTTGCCTTATAAGTTCTCTTACAAATCCTTCTTCAATCAATTCATCGTTTAAGTTAGTATCTAAGCCTAAAGTCATATTTAATTCTTTTGCTACTACAAATCCAGCCTTTGGACGAGAATGTGCTTCGAGTAATTCTTTATCTAAATCCGTAAATTTTTCAACACTAAATTTTCCAGTATTTAATTGAACAGTAAGGTTATTATATTCGTCTTGATTCATATTGTCTATAATTGACTTTAGGTTTTGAGCCTCGCCCTTTAATGCCCTACCTGCTACTCTAAAGTTTACAGCATAATAAGTATCTTCATAATTTGTGGCGTCATCTGTAAAAACGACTTCTTTTATGTTTAATTCTTCTTTTATTACATCTATAAGTTTTTCAATATCATTTTTATCTTCTTCGCTTACAGAAATAAAGAGTGTTTGTAGAGGTTGTTTTACTTTCATTTGGGCTTCATTTCTCATTCTTTGAGCGGTTGCAATTACATTTCTAGTAATAGAAGTTTCTTTTATAACATTTCTTTCTTTTTCAATATCCATACCTTTTGGTAATGCAACTTTTTTCAAATAAGAATAATGATGAACAGAAATTGGAGCATCTTTTTCGATAACTCTAATTGTATTTTGATAGATATATTCAGTAATAAAAGGAACTATTGGTGCTAAAACTATAATTAATGCTTTTAATGCTTGATATAGACACCAGTATGCATTCATTTGATCTTCTTTGTTTTCTGATTTCCAAAATCTTTTTCTATTTATTCTTATGTACCAATTACTTACTTCATCAACATATGTCTCAACTTCTTTGATTAAAGGAGCGGTTCTAAAATTATCCATTTCAGCTCTTGCTTTATCAATAAAATCTTGAGTCCTAACTAAAAGCCATTTATCACTATGATTTAATTTAGCATAATCTACAACGTGATTTTCAATGTCTGGTTTATCAATTGAAGCATAAATGTTGAAAAAGACATATATATTCCAAAATGACATCAATTTACGCTTTGATTCTTCTGCAATTCCATAACCAAATCTCACATCGGAACCCACTGGGTTTGCTGAATATAGATATCTAATTACATCTGCACCCATTTTTTCAGCAGCTTCATCAAATAAAATCATATATCCAGTTTTACTAAATTTTTCGCCATTTTCCCTAACAACACTTGAATGTCCTATAAGTTTTTTATATGGAGCTTTACCAGTCAAAGTGACAGACATGAATAATAATGAATAAAACCAAAGTCTGATTTGTTCTTTCATTTCTAAAACTAAATCTGAAGGGAAGTTGTCTTCAAAATATTTTTTATCACTAAAATATTTCTTAGTTGAAAAAGATGTAATACCAGCATCCAGCCAGCAGTCTCCTACTTCTGAAATTCTTTCAACTTCTGCTCCACACTTTTCACAATAAATGTTAACTTTATCTATATATGGCCTATGTAGATGTGGAACACCTTCTAAGCTTTTTGTAGTACTTTTTTCTATTAATTCTTCTTTACTACCGATAACGGTTAAATGACCACATTTTTGGCATGGATAAAATGGAAGAGGTAAACCATAGAATCTTTTTCTAGATATATTCCATGCTCCCATATTGTTTAACCAATCAAGCATTCTTTTACCAAGATGTTCTGGCTCAAAATCAACATCTTTAATAGCTTCAATCATCATTGGTCTAATTTCATCTGTATCTATATTCCATTCATCAACTAATTTAAATACAACAGATGTTTTGCATCTCCAACATTGTGGATAGCTATGGGCATACATTTCTGTTTTATAAAGTTTATTTTGTTTTTCTAAAGAACTGACCACTTTATCAACAATTGTATCTGTAGTATATCCTTCAAATTCTCCATATCCTGGAAGAATGTGTCCTTCTTCATCAATTGGACAAATTGCTGGGATATTTTGTTCTTTACCAAGATCATAGTCTTCAGCACCGCAACCAGGAGCAATATGTACAACTCCTGTTCCTTCTGTTGCATCAACTAAATCCCAAGGAATTATTTTATGTGCAAAGTTTTGAACTGAAAGTGTTGGAAAACAGGTTTCATATTCAAGTCCTATTAATTCTTCGCCTTTGAAAGGTTCACTAACTTCCAAAATATCTCCTGCAAGTTTTGAAAGAGCTTCTTTTCCAATTATGATATTTGCTGTATCAGATTTTACTTTTACTCTTACATATTCGTTTTCTGGATTTACTGCAAGAGCAACGTTTGCTGTAAGTGTCCATGGAGTTGTAGTCCATAGCAACATTTTATCGTTTGTTCCTTTTATAGGTAGTTTGGAAAATATTGATAAGTGTTCCATTTCAGTATATGAACCAGCCATTTCATGATCTGATAAACTTGTTCCACATCTTGGACACCAAGGCATTGGTCTATGTGTTTTTTTAAGCCAACCTTTTTCATGGCAAACTTTCAAAAAGTGCCAAATAGAAGTAATATTCAAGTCTGTATTTGTATAATATGAATTATCCCAGTCCATCCATTGACCTAAACGTTTACTTTGCTCAGTTATAATATCAGAAAATTTCTTTACTCTTGCTATACATGCTTCAGTAAATTTATCCATTCCATACTTTAATATGTCGCTTTTATCTGTAAAACCCAAACTCTTTTCTACTTCAACTTCAACCCATAGTCCTTGCCCATCAAAACCATTTTGATATTGACAAGATTTCCCATTCATTGCTTGATATCTAATGTATGCATCTTTTAATGTTCTACCCCAAGCATGGTGTATACCCATAGGGTTGTTTGCCGTAATTGGGCCATCTAAAAATCTAAAACGTTCTCCGTTTTTATTTTTTTCAACTAACTTATTAAAACAATCATTCTCTTCCCAAAACTTTAAAATCTTATGTTCAATTTCTGGAAAATTTGGTATTTGATAAAACTCTTTTTTCATTTAATTCCTCTTTAATATGTTATAATTTTATAGTTTTAAGTATATCATAACAGAGTTATTGTAACAAACAAAAAGATATGTTTTGAAACTATACTATAAGTTTGTTAAGTCTAAAGGTAAGTGCAACTACGCAAAATTTTTGAATATTTTTTCTAAAAGTAAGTGTTTTTTTTAATGTAGATAATTCAATGTTATATTATGCAATTTTATAGTGACATTTGAACCTAAATACATGTTTTCAAAAGCTTCGCAATTTATATTTTACAGTTGCGTTTTTTTGTAAAAATATTTATTGCTTTTTTAATGAAAATTTGTTATTATGAGATACACAAATGGACGATTAACTCAGTTGGTAGAGTGTCTTCTTGACGTGGAGAAAGTCAGCGGTTCGAGCCCGTTATCGTCCACCAGAAATCAAAAAAACCTAAAGCAATTTTAGGTTTTTTTTATTTATATCTTTTTGTTAGTTTTTTGAAGATTAAATTTAATTTAATATGGAATTTTGACTTTTTTATCTATAGTTTCTAATACATAGTGAATATTTCCACTAAACATTTCACCATCTTTTTCTTTTTTCGCTTTGTTTCTTTTTTCTGCAAGTGCTTTAGTAATTTTGTCTCTATCTTTATTGTTAAACTTCAACATAAAAGTAGGAATAAATTGTAATAACGCTCCTAATGCAGGCCCTAATGCAAATATAGGCCAAGAATATTTAATAAAAGTTTCAGATAACGGTGCTCCATTTGCCATGGCCTCTGGACTAAATTTTAGTATGGCAAGTGTGATACCATTCATTAACGCTGAAAGGCTTCCAGAAATTTTTGCAATAAAGTTTTGAAAAGCAAAAACGGTTCCCTCATTTCTTTGACCAGTTGTCAATTCAATTAAATCTAAACTATCTCCCCATAATGCTGTGCTTGCTATTCCCATCATTGAAGTTGGAATATTCATAATAGCAAAAAGCACTGCCATTATATAAAAACTACTTCCTTCAAAGCCAAAAAAGTACATTATTACTCTTGATAAAACAACAGTTACATTTGCAAAAATTAAAACATTTCTCATTCCACCTAATTTTCTTCCAAACCAAGGAGTGAAAAACATAGCAAGCATTCCAGGTATTCCAGTAATTAATCCAAATGCAAAAAAGACTGTTGCACCATTAATAGATTTGCCACCAATGTTAATTGTTATCATATATTGGAAAAAATAAATTTGACCAATTGTTAAGGTAAGACAACTTAATACACTACCTAGAGTAAGTGCAATAACTATTTTGTTCTTTTTAATTAATTTCAATCCTGCCAAAAGTCCACCTTCAGGAGGAAGTACTGGTGCACGCTCTTTACATTTTAATTGCCACATGGAAATTACCATTCCAAAAAAACCAAATAGAACACCAAAGATGATAAATAATTGACTTAATGTTAAAGGAATAAGACCATCGATAGAAAAACCAATAATAAGTGAAATTAATCCTGGCAGCCAACTGCCTACACTTCCACCGATTCTACCAAGGTATGCAGCCATTTCTCTTCGCTCTGGTTGCGTGGTAATTCTTGCAACCATTCCCCATTGAGCAATATCTTGGAATGAATACAATGTGTCCCATAACAAATATATACCAACAGCATATAAAATCTTTGCTCCGTAACTTTCAAAGCCAAAGTTAACAAATAATAAAGCCGCTAAGACCCCTATCGGTAATGAAAAATATTTAATGAATGGCCCCAGTTTTTTGCCAGATTTAAAATGTGTTTTATCAATTATAGAACCAGCCAGTGGATCGTTAATTGCATCCCAACCTCTTGCAAGCCACATTATCGCACCAGTATGCAAAGGTTTTATAAATAAAACCATATTCATAAAATATTCAAACCAACTGCTGACTAAATTATAGGTATTGTTTTGACCATAAACGCCAATGGCAAAATCAATAAGCTCTCTGTTTTGAACATCATACTCATCGTTATGTGCAAAAAATCTTTTTATAAAATTGCCTTCTTTCTTAGCTTTATTCTTTTTCCCCATTTAAGCCATCCTAAAAATTTATACTAATATGTATTATATTATTAAATGCATCTACATTCAATACCAAAAATTTTTATCAATATTTTTCAGTTATTAAAGGTTTTAATGCTCTATCTTATTATCTTAATGTTTGTTAATTAATAATTTTTGTATTATCTTGGTTTTGTTTGTTTAATTGATTATCGTGTTATATTGCTTTTTATTAGTTAACTGATTATTGAATGATATTGGCTTTTGTTAATTTAATTGATTATTGTATTATATTGGCTTACTTGGTATAATCTAATTATTATTTTGAGAGGTGCTTATGAGACTTAATGGAGTATGTATTTTTTGTTATTTGAAAAAACTTTTTAAAAGACAAATGAAAATTGATAATCCACTTGCAAAGGAAGATATTAGGGTCAAAGACGCCGCTGTTCCTATTATGGGATGGTCTAGTTGGAATACATTTAAAAATAAAATTAATGAAGATGTAATTTATGACACAGCTAAAGCTTTGAGAGATACTGGACTTTTGCATGTCGGTTATAACTATTTAAATATCGATGACAACTGGATGTCTGGTGAAAGAGATGAAAATGGAAATCTACAAGGAGACCTTGCCACATTTCCATCAGGAATGGGCGATTTAATTAGTAAAATTAATGATTTGGGAATAAAAGTTGGCCTTTACGCATCTAACGGAACGGAAACTTGTGAAAATTTACCATCAAGTTTATTCAATGAAAAGAAAGATGCATTGACTTTTGCAAAATGGGGTGCAGAATATTTCAAATATGATTTCTGTCATAATATTCCAATACCAAAATATGCCCCATGGATTTATGGAATAGATATTTCAAAAGGTAAAGATTGCACATTTTACCCTACCACAGATGCAGTTCTAGAAGGACTTGCAATGTTTAAGAAAAGCAAAAAAGTTCCTACAGGCAAAATTGTTGTTGGATTAGATAGAAACAAAGGCGCTTTAACCTATACAAACATCTCTGTAGAAGAAGATGGTGAATATATTTTAACTATTAATATTCAAAAATATGGTAAGTTTAGAAAATATGTTCATATTATAGTAAATGATAGTGATGAATATCATATTTTTGTTCCAAAGCAAAAATTCTATAATGACACGGCAAGATATCAAACAAAAGTTTTATTAAAGAAAGGTTTAAATACAATCAAAATTTTTAATCCTATTAAAAATAGAATGACAAGTTCAAAATATCAATACAGATATATGAATCAGTGTCTTGACGCAGCAACAAAGGAAGTTGCTAAAGAAACTGGGCAAGAAGAAAAGCCAATTACTTTTTCAATTTGTGAGTGGGGATTTAATAGACCTTGGAAATGGGGAAGCACTGCTGGAAATTCTTGGAGAACAACTGGTGATATTTTCCCTAAATGGTGGCGCATAATGATGATATATTGGAGAAATGTAAAATTATATAAGTATGCAAAACCTGGCCATTGGAATGATCCAGACATGCTTGAAGTAGGTAATGGAGATTTAACTGAAGATGAAAACAGAGCTCATTTTTCAGCATGGGCTATGATGAATGCACCTTTAATTTTAGGTATGGATGTTAGAAAAATTGATAGGAAAACTTTGAGAATAGTTACTAACTTGCAAATGATTAAAATCAATCAAGATCCACTTGGTAAACAAGCAAAAAGAATTAAAAAAGGTGCACTAGATATATTAGCTAAACCTTTGAGTGATGGAAAAGTTGCGGTTTGCTTTTTGAACAAAAGAGGAAGTGCAAAAAATGCTGTACTTAAGTTTAAGACTTTAGTTAACGATGAGTATATTAAATTAGCAAAAGCAGACACATATTATGTTTGGGATGTTTGGGAAAGCAGTGGACAAGATAATAACTTAAAAGCAATTGATACAACGATTGATAAACATTCTGCAAATGTTTATATTATCACTCCTAAAATTAGAGTTGATGATGTAAAAAATAACACCTAGTCAGAAGGTCTGTTTTATTAACGATGAAGAAGAACAATAAGTTTTGCTAAAATTATTAATTTTTATAAGGGCATGATTAGATTCTTGCCCTTTTTTTATTAATATTTTTTATGTAGCTATAGATACATAAATAAAAAGTTTGTAGCCACAGTTATAATATTTACGCTATTTCCTAAAATTATATATAAATAGTTTAGTATGCATAGAACTAAATAAATTATTGTTTAAAATGTTTTTTAATAATAAATAATTAAAAACATATATTATAAATCTATATATTGGCTTTACTTATGATATGTGATATATGATTTCTAAATTTATCACACCATCTCTTTATATTAATATATTTATTTTAAAATAAAAAACTCACATCTAATTAATAGTGTGAGTAATTTAAATCAGTAAGGTCGCATTTGCGACCCTACCTTTTTATAATAAATTTGTTTTAGTTTTAACTATTCAGAAATCTTAGAAACAACGCCTGAACCAACTGTTCTTCCACCTTCACGAATAGCAAAACGTAGGCCAGTTTCAATAGCGATTGGTGTAATTAATTCGATATCCATTTCGATATTATCTCCAGGCATAACTAATTCAACACCTTCTGGTAATTTAATTGTTCCTGTAACGTCAGTTGTTCTGAAATAGAATTGTGGGCGATATCCATCTACAAAAGGAGTATGACGGCCACCTTCTTCCTTTGTTAGAACATAAACTTGTGCGTGGAATTTTTTATGAGGTTTGATTGTTCCTGGCTTTGCTAGAACTTGTCCTCTTTCAATATTCTTTCTTTCAATACCACGTAGAAGTGCTCCGATGTTATCTCCTGCCATTGCTTGGTCTAGAAGTTTTCTAAACATTTCAACACCAGTAACAGTTGTTTCTACAGTAGGTCTAATTCCAACTATTTCAACTTTATCTTGAACTTTTACAACACCTCTTTCTACTCTACCTGTTGCAACTGTTCCACGACCTGTGATTGTGAAAACGTCTTCAACTGGCATTAAGAATGGTTTATCTGTTGCTCTTTCTGGTTCTGGAATATATGAATCAAGTGCATTTAGCAATTCTTTAATTGGTGCAATTGCTGGTGAATCTAAATCGCCTGATGTTGCAGCTTCGATTGCTTTTAATGCTGAACCTTTAATTACTGGAATCTCATCTCCTGGGAAATCATAAGTGCTTAATAGCTCTCTAACTTCCATTTCAACAAGTTCTAGTAATTCAGGATCGTCAACTTGGTCTGTTTTATTCATAAACACGATTATGTATGGAACACCAACTTGTCTTGCTAACAAGATATGTTCACGTGTTTGTGGCATTGGACCGTCTGTTGATGCAACAACTAAAATTGCTCCGTCCATTTGAGCAGCACCTGTAATCATGTTTTTAACATAGTCTGCGTGTCCTGGACAGTCAACGTGTGCATAGTGACGATTTTCTGTTTCATATTCAACGTGTGATGTATTAATTGTTATTCCTCTTGCTTTCTCTTCTGGTGCTTTGTCAATTTCTTCATATTTCATGACTTTAGCTTTACCCAAAGATGCTGCAACCATTGTAATGGCTGCTGTAAGAGTTGTTTTACCATGGTCAACGTGTCCTATGGTACCAACATTAATATGAGGTTTACTTCTTTCAAATTTTTCTTTTGCCATTTATTGGTCCTCCAAATTTATATATTTTATTATTTTTATGTATTTTAGATTATAATATATAATATGTGCATTGTCTAGCATTTATATACCATTCTAACGAATAACTACGACAATTATAGCATTTATTCAAATAATATCATCAATTTTTACTATTTTGTTATCAATGTTTATTTATTTTGATAATCTTACTTTATTGTAGAAATAATTTATTATTCATGCAAAGCACACAAGCAAATATTATTCGTTTTTCAGTTTTCAATATAATTTTTTTAATATTATTAAGTATTTTATTTACCTGTAATTTTACATGCTGCTGATTTTGGAACTGGAGCAAATGAACTTAGTTGCATTACATAATTCCCACGACCTTGTGTGGCAGAACGCAAATCTGTTGCATAGCCAAACATTTCAGAAAGTGGAACTTCGCAATCTACAATCTTTACTCCTTTATTATCCGACAAGTCTTTTATAGAGCCTCGCCTTGCATTTATTGTGCTAATTACATCTCCTAAATATTCTTCAGGCACTGTAACCTCTACAGCCATAATAGGTTCAAGCAAAATAGGCTCTGCTAAAAGTGCTGCATCTTTTATTGCCATGGAAGCTGCTATTCTAAAAGCCATTTCAGAGCTATCTACTTCATGAGAAGAACCATCTACTAATCTTACTAAAAAGTCTGACAATTCATATCCTGCTAAAACTCCACCTTTGGCTGCATCTCTAATGCCAAGTTCTACTGCTTTTATATATTCTTTTGGAACACTTCCACCAACTGTTTTGTCTTCAAAAACAATTCCCTTTGAAGCTTCAAGTGGTTCAATTTCAATTACAACATGACCATATTGGCCCCTGCCACCAGTTTGTCTTATAAATTTTCCTTCTGCTCTTGCAGGTTTTGTAATAGTTTCTTTATATGTAACTTGTGGTTTACCAATATTAGCTTCAATTTTAAATTCTCTCAAAAGCCTATCAACAATTATTTCTAAATGCAATTCGCCCATGCCTGCTATTATTGTTTGTCCTGTATTTTGATTTGTATATGTTTTGAATGTTGGGTCCTCATCTGCTAATTTGCTTAAAGCAATACCCATTTTTTCTTGACCAAATTTAGTTTTTGGTTCTATTGCAATTTGAATAACAGGATCTGGGAATTCCATTTTTTCAAGTATTATAGGCTTTGAAACATCACATAAAGTATCACCTGTGGAAATATCTTTTAGTCCAACTAAAGCAACAATATCTCCAGCATGTGCTTCACTTATTTCTTGTCTTGAATTTGCATGCATTCTCAAAATTCTGCCAATTCTTTCTCTTTTTTCTTTTGTGGAATTCAAGACAGTTGCACCAGATTTTAAAATCCCACTGTATATTCTATAAAAAGCGAGTTTCCCAACATATGGATCTGCCATTATCTTAAATGCAAGTCCTGCTAGAGGAGCCTCATCAGATGTTTCTCTTTCAACTTCTTTGTCTTTATAAGTTCCTACCATATTTTTTACATCAAGCGGTGATGGAAGCAAGTCTACAATCATATCTAAAAGTCTTTGAATACCTTTATTTTTATATGCGCTTCCACAAAATACAGGTGTGATTTTCATTTCTATAGTCGCTTTTCTCAAAACTGGAATTAAATCTTCTTCGCTAATTTCATCACCTTCAAAAAATTTAACTAGTAAATTATCATCATGTTCGGCACAAGCTTCAAGAAGATGCATCCTAGCTTCTTTTGCAACATCTAACATATCATTTGGTATATCTACAATATCAAAATGTTTACCTAATGCTTCATCTTCTTTGTATACGATTGCATTGAATCTAATTAAATCAATTATTCCAACAAAAGATGATTCTGCTCCTATTGGTATTACAATTGGAACAGCGTTGGCATGTAAGCGTGAATTTAACATTTCTACTACTCTGTTAAAATCTGCACCTGCAACATCCATTTTATTTACAAACGCTATCCTTGGAACATGGTATTTGTTTGCTTGTCTCCAAACTGTTTCTGATTGTGGCTCAACTCCACCTTTTGCACAAAAAACCGCTACTGCACCATCTAAAACACGTAAACTCCTTTCAACTTCTACAGTGAAATCTACATGTCCTGGGGTATCAATTATGTTTATTACAAAATCTTTCCACCTAGTTGTAGTAGCAGCAGATGTAATAGTGATTCCTCTTTCTTGTTCTTGCTCCATCCAATCCATGGTGGCGTCGCCTTCATGAACCTCACCTAATCTGTGCAACTTTCCTGTATAGAAAAGTATACGCTCTGATGTAGTGGTTTTTCCTGCATCAATGTGCGCCATTATACCTATGTTTCTTACTTTTTCTAAAGGAAATTCTCTCATTTTTATTACCTATTTCATATATTTTTCTATTTTTCAACTATCCTTTTAACATAGCAAAAACGGTAAAGAATACCGTTTTTAGCTTAAAAATTAGATAGTTTGAATATAATTACCAGCGGAAATGTGCAAATGCTTTGTTCGCCTCTGCCATACGATGCATTTCTTCTTTTTTCTTAAACGCACCACCTGTGCTGTTATAAGCATCAAATATTTCATTTGCTAGTCTTTCTTTCATTGTTCTTTCGCCTCTTTTTCTTGCATATAGAACAAACCAACGAATAGCCAATGTTTGTCTTCTTTCTGGTCTAACTTCCATTGGAACTTGGTAGTTAGCACCACCAACACGACGAGCTTTTACTTCTAATTGTGGCTTAACATTTTCTAAAGCCTCAAGAAAAACTTCGTATGCATCTTTTCCTGCTTTTTTTTCTATTATATCAAACGCTTCATAAACTATTTTTTGCGCTACTCCACGTTCTCCATCTTGCATAACTTGATTGATTAATTTAGTAACAATCTTTGAGTTATATACTGGATCTGGTAGTACATCTCTTTTTGGTACTCCACTTCTTCTTGGCATTTCTTTTCCTCCTGATTATCTTAATAATTTATTTAGGACGTTTTACACCGTATTTTGATCTGCTTTGTTTACGGTCTGCAACACCTGCTGTGTCAAGTGCTCCACGAATAACATGGTAACGAACACCTGGAATATCCCTTACTCTTCCACCACGAATTAAAACAACACTGTGTTCTTGTAAATTGTGCCCTTCACCTGGGATGTAAACTGTTGCTTCCATTCCATTTACAGCTCTAACTTTAGCAATTTTTCTAACGGCTGAATTTGGCTTTTTAGGCGTGGTTGTAGTAACGGATAAACAAACCCCTCTTCTTTGTGGGCTTCCCTTCAACATAGGTGTTTGACTTTTTTCAACCTGAGTTTTCCTACCGTTCCTAATTATTTGATTAATTGTTGGCATTAGGGTTCCTCCTTTTTAATATTAGAATCTAACGCAACCCGAAGTTAGATCCTTGGCTATTTTAACAATCCGATAGTTGCACATTTAACATCTATATTTGCAATTTCACCTAATTTTTTTCGAGTGAATTTTATCACATATGGAATGCCATAAGATGTACATTGAGCAAGAATTTCTTGTTTTATGTGTTCATCAATATCAGTTGCAATCAAAACACACCATAATTGATTGCTCTTAATACAACGAATCACTTGTCTTAAACCAATAACTTTGTTGTGATTTTTTATATCTTTTTCTGTCAAAATCATCTAAATTACCGTATAAGCTATGATATTATATCAAGCATGGAGATTTATTGTCAAACATTTTTTATAATAGATTGAGCCATTTTGATTCCATTTTTTGACTAAAAATCTCACCCTCTTTCCAACAATTTATGAAACTTAAAAATCAAAATATATTTGTGTTTTCTATGCCTCTTTTTTTTGTTGTTGCAATATGTCACATTTTATTATCTATTTCTTTTTTAATACAATAAACCTATTGTTTTCTATGCTCATTTTTCGATATTTTCGAAATAAGTGTATATATTATTTCTCATTCTTTCTTTATAAAACAAATCTATTATTTTTTTAGTTTTTTCTATGTTTTGTTTACAATAGCATTTTATTATAAAGAAGGATCGGCATCTAATGATAAATCATCCGGCATTGCTCCCTCTTTAATTTCTTCATATGCCGCTACTCCAATCATTGCTGCATTATCTGTGCAAAGCCAAACTGGAGGAATATATAAGTCAATATTTTCTTTTTTACAAATCTTTTCAAATTCTTGCCTCAAATATGAATTTGCTGCGACACCACCTGCAATAACTATTTTGGGAATATTATTTTGTTTGCTGGCTTTAATTGTATTATCTACTAAAAAACCAATTGCTTCATCTTGAAAAGATTTAGCAAGATCTTGTGGGTATATTTCTTCACCTTTTTGTTTAGCATTATGAACAAGATTTATTACTCCTGTTTTTAATCCACTATATGAAAAATTTAAATGATCTTGTCCCTTAAATGGTCTAGTAAATTTATATTTTGCCTTTCCAGTTTTAGCAAGTTTATCTATTTCAGGGCCTCCTGGATATGGCAAACCTATAACTCTTGCCACTTTATCAAATGCTTCACCTACAGCATCATCTACTGTTTCTCCTAAAACTTTTGCACCTTTAAAAGACTCAACTTTTAATATTTCAGTATGCCCACCACTTGCAATTAGCCCGATAAAAGGATATTCAAGATTTGGAGAATTAATAAAGTTAGCAGCAAGGTGTCCTTTAATATGGTTTACACCAATAAATGGAATTTCTAGAGCATAAGCCAATGCTTTGGCATAGCAAACACCAACTAAAAGTGCTCCTAATAAGCCTGCCCCTTTTGTAAAAGCTATTAAATCAATATCTTTCAATGTTAATTTTGCTTTTTCTAAAGCCTCATCTAAAACTTTGTCAATAGCTTCAACATGATTTCTAGATGCTATTTCTGGAACAACTCCACCATAGGCTTTATGTATATCTATTTGTGAAAACACAGAAGAAGACAATATTTCTCTTCCTTTTGTTATCGCAACGGCAGTTTCATCACAACTTGACTCAATTGCTAAAATAATATAGTCATTTCTATCTTTGAATTTATTAAATTTTTCCAAACTAATTTCGCTGTAACTTTTCATTATTAACCCTAGTGTTTTTATATTTTTATACTTAACTTAAATGTCAAAATTTATAATAAAAATAATTTCTATTTTTGTAAACTTATTTTGTTTCATTTTTAACTAAAGTGTTATTTATATAAATAAATTTTTATTGACATTAATAGTTTGTATTTTCGAGAAAGCACAATGAAAGTGTATACATATTTTCACATTTACATTAATAGTTTGCCTTTTCGAGATAGGACAATAAAAGTGTATATCTATTTTCACTATGATTATTTTTAATCATATTCCTTATGGCGTCCTTTGTTCCAATAATCAAAACCATTTCTCTTGCTCTTGTAAGTGCAGTATAAAGTAAATTTCTAGTTAATAAAGGCATAGTAGTATTTCCAAGTACAAGCACCACACCCTTAAACTCCGAACCTTGTGATTTATGAACACTTATTGCATAAGCAAGCATTAATTCACTTTGTATGCTACTTGTATATACCGCACTTTTCCCATCATCAAAAGTTACAGTAATATTTGAACGTGCATCAATATTTGTAACACGACCTATTTCACCGTTAAAAATTCCAGTTCCTTTTTCATTTTGCTCGCTTTTTTCCCACTCAATCTCATAATTATTTACAATTTGCATAACTTTATCACCAACTGCAAAGCGTCTGCCATCAGGATTATATACTAATTCTTTTTGTAAAATTTTATTTATGCTTTCTGTTCCTATCGGACCTTTTTTAACAGGACAAAGTATCTGAATGTCATCTCTCCTCATTCCAAAATATCTTTCTATTCTCCCGCAATAACAACTTTTAACACTTTCAATTATATCATCAGGTTCTTGTAGGTTATCTAAGAAAAAATCTTTAGATCTATTATTAAAATCTGGCATTTCTCCTCTATTAATTTTATGAGCATTATAGACAATTAAACTATTTTCATCCTGCCTATAAATATTTGTCAAAAATGTAACTGATATTTTTTCACTTTTTATATAATCTGCCAATATATTGCCTGCTGAAACACTTGGAAGCTGATCTTTATCACCCACTAAAATCAATTTGGCACCATTTTTTATTGCTTGAATGAGAGCATAAAATATATAAATATCTGCCATACTAACTTCATCAATAATAACAACATCTGCCTTTAGTTGATTGGCTTTATTGTATTTAAACTTAAGTTTTCCATCATCGTCCATTGTAACACCAAGCAATCTATGTATTGTGCTTGCCTCTTTTTTGGTAGCCTCAGATAATCGTTTACTTGCTCTACCAGTAGGAGCACCAAGCACAAATTCCAAATTTTGCAGCATACAAATATGCACAATACAATCAATTATTGTGGTTTTACCAGTTCCAGGGCCCCCTGTAATAATAGAAACTCCATGTAAAAAAGAATTTAAAATTGCCTGTTTTTGATTCTCATCAAAAATAACATCTCTTGATTTTTCAAATTTTGCAATTAAATCTAACATATATTCTTTAGTTAGTTTCTTTTCATCATCAACTTCTTTACTGCTGGTGTTAAATAACTCATCTGTTCCAATATAGTTTTTTGCTTGTATTTCTTTATGTGCGCCAGACTTAACGCCTCCATTGTAAATTTTCTCTGCCAGCTTTGATTCTCTAATTAGTCTTACGGTATTTCTAAAAATTCCATTTTCGGTATGAAAATTTAAAGATGTGGCTATAGTCTCCACTTCTTTATTACCAAAATTTTGATTAACTTTATATAATTTTTTTTGCTCTATAAGGGAATCAATATAATCTCTAATGTTAAAATTTTCATCAAAACCTAAAAGCTTTAGAGAGTCTCCA
The DNA here is from genome assembly GCA_012841525.1 of Clostridiales bacterium. Lineage (GTDB taxonomy): Bacteria > Bacillota > Clostridia > Christensenellales > DTU072 > JAAZJD01. Next base: position 41,894 of record DUUO01000002.1, on the reverse strand, counting down.
ATTAATTTTTGTGAAGGTAAACAAGTGTGACCTTTTTTTGACGCTTCTGACAAAGCATGCATAATCGCTGCTGAAACTCTATATTTACTATTTTTTTCAATACCTAAGGAAAGAGCCATTTTGTCTGCCTTAATAAAACCTATTCCTTCAATATCTTCTACTAATTGATACGGATTTTCTTTAATTATAGTTAATGAATCTTCTCCATAGTGATTATATATTTTAATTGCTCTAGCATTTGGAATTTCATATTTAATGCAAAATGAAATTAATTCTTGCATTTTAAAAAATTCAGCGTGTGCATCAACAATATTTTGCATCTTTTTTGCTCCAATACCAGGAACTTTCAGCAATGCTTTGGGATTTTTTTCAATTATTTCTAGTGTTTTAACACCAAAGGTGTCCACAAGCGTTTCAGCAAGTGAAGGGCCGACACCCTTTATCATGCCAGAAGATAAATAATCAAATATTTCTTGCTCACCTGCTGGGGCTTCTAAATAAACCTCTTCAACATTAAATTGTTCACCGTATTTAGGGTCTATAACAAAATCACCTTTAATGCTTAATAAACTTCCTTCTCTAATTGTAGGGAAATATCCCTTAGCAACAAAAATGCCAGCATCATTAGAAAAAACTTCAATAATATGATAGCCGTTGTCATCATTTTTAAATATTATATTAATAACTTTAACTGTTTTAATCATTGACATTTTTGATATGAATATATTTTTAAATCAAATTAGAAAAGTATAATTTGTTTTGAAAACACTTAACTAGTTACTTATTTCTATCGATTTTTAAATAAATATTTTGAGACTATTTTTCAGATATGTTTTTATTTTGTCAATAAATTTTATAAGACATATTTTACATAGAAATATTCACAAACAATATTTAAATTTATATGTTCATACTCTAATAATGTAATGCATTATTACTAAATTAAATAGATAATTTAGTAAAATATGCTTTAAGTTCATCTAATTGAGTCAATTTTTCCCAAGGCATGTCTTCGTTTCCAAAATGCCCATAATTTGTACATTTTGAATATATAGGTTTTGTCATATCAAATCTTTCTATTATAGCCTTAGGTCTAAAATCAAAAACTTTTTGTATTGCATCAGCAATTATTTCATCTGAATATTTACCTGTACAAAATGTATCAACAGAAACTGATACTGGCTGTGCTTTACCTATAGCATATGCTATTTGAATTTGACATTTATCTGCTAAATCACAAGCAACAACATGCTTTGCAACATATCTTGCAAAATATGTAGCACTTCTATCTACTTTTGTAGGATCTTTTCCACTAAAAGCGCCACCTCCATGAGGAGCACTTCCACCATAAGTATCAACAATTATTTTTCTACCCGTAACTCCACTATCTCCAGCAGGACCACCTAAAACAAATCTACCTGTTGGATTTATATATATTTTAGTATTTTCATCAATAAGGTTTGAAGGAATTATTGCTTCAATTACATGTTTTTTTACATCATTTCTGAGTTTTCCAATATCTATATTATCATCATGTTGAGTAGAAATAACCACTGCTTCAACTCTAGATGGCTTATTATTTACATATTCAACCGTTACTTGGGATTTTCCATCTGGTCTTATATAATCTATTATTTTGTTTTTTCTAACTTCAGTTAAACGCTTTGTCAATTTATGTGCCAAATGAATTGGTAAAGGCATTAAATTCTCGCTTTCTTTACAAGCATAACCAAACATCATACCTTGATCTCCTGCACCAATTAAATCATATGCGTTTCCACTTGAAGATTCTAAAGATTTATTTACACCTTGAGCAATATCTGAAGATTGTTTATCCAAATAGACATCCACTGAACAAGTGGAATAATTAAACAGATATTCTTCTTTTGTATAGCCTATATCTTTAATAGTTTGTCTTACAATTTTCTCAACATCAATTTTTGCATTAGTACTAATTTCACCAACTACTATAACTCTTCCAGTAGTTGAAACAACTTCACAAGCAGAGCGACTTTGACTGTCTTGACTAAGAATAGCATCTAAGATTCTATCTGCAATTTGATCACAAACTTTATCTGGATGTCCTTCTGTTACACTTTCAGATGTAAATAAATATTTCATATTTCCCTCGTAATATCCTCGTAATATTTATATTTAGCTATTTATATATTTATAGATAGTAATTTAATATATATTTTTAAAATCAAAATAATTGCATAATTGCATTTTACAATATGAATTTTCTCAATTAAATTTTTAATATATAAACAAAAGTTTGGTATACTCAACTAGTTGAATATGTTTCCTTTTTTAGCATTAATATAAAGATGCCACTATGGTAGTGGCATCTATTAAAAGTTTTTATTCATCAGATTTTGAGCCATATAAATCTGGATTAGTTTCTATTACCATAGATTTATCAACTAAACCTTCATCAGTTATTCCAGTCTTTGTTTCTTGGAATGTAACCGTTTTATATCTCTTCATTCCTGTTCCAGATGGGATTAATTTTCCAATTATAACATTTTCTTTTAACCCTTCAAATCTGTCGATTGCACCTCTAACTGCAGCATCTGCTAAAACTTTTGCAGTTTCTTGGAAGCTTGCTGCTGATAAGAAACTATCGGTTGATAAAGCTGCTTTTGTTATTCCAAGTAGAACTCTTTTTGCTTGAGCAGGATTCCCATCGTTTTTGACAATAGCATCATTTTCTTCAACCAAAGCATTCCTGTCTACAAGTTCGCCAGGGATAAATTTGCTATCTCCAATATCGGTGATTTTAACTTTTTTCAACATTTGTCTAACTATAACTTCAATATGTTTATCTTGAATTTTAACACCATTTGAACGATATGCTGCTTGCACTTCTTTTATCATTATTTCTTGAACACCACTATGACCTACTGTTCTTAAAATATCTTGAGGATTAATTGAACCAGCAGTTAATGGATCCCCTGCTTTTACCATTGATCCTTCTTCTACAATAACTTTTGATTTAATTGGAAGTTTGTGAGAAACCTTCGTACCATCTTCAGCGATAATATCAACTGTAACTTGTTTGTATTTGTTCAAATCTTCTTCTGAAACACTTACTTTTCCAGAAATGTCTGCAACGATTGCAGCTCCTTTTGGCTTTCTTGCTTCAAACAATTCAATAACTCTTGGCAAACCACGAGTAATGTCAGCACTTGACGCAACACCACCAGTATGGAATGTTCTCATTGTAAGTTGCGTTCCTGGCTCACCAATAGATTGAGCAGCAATAATACCAACTGCTTCACCAATTTTAACTGGATTCCAACTAGATAAATTTGCTCCATAGCATTTTGAACAAATTCCAGATTTGCTACGACAAGTTAAAACTGATCTAATAGCTACAGATTTAATTCCACAATCGACAATTTGTTTAGCTTGCTCTTCACTTATCATTTCATCAGCTTTAACAATAACATTGCCATTTTTTGGGTTTTTAATATCTGAAACAGAAAATCTTCCAATAATTCTTTCTTCTAAACTTTCTATTGGTCTTCCTGAAGAATCTAGAATTGCCTTAACTTCAAACCCTCTGGTATCACCACAATCTTGCTCTTTTACTATTACATCATGTGAAACATCAACAAGTCTTCTTGTAAAATATCCAGAGTCAGCAGTTTTTAATGCTGTATCAGCTCCACCTTTTCTTGCTCCGTGAGAAGAAATAAAGTATTCAAGTACTGATAAACCTTCTCTAAATGATGCTTTAACTGGGCTTTCAATAGCACGACCTGTTGGATCTTCCATGACACCACGCATACCAGAAAGTTGTTTAATTTGAGAAATATTACCTCTAGCACCAGAATCAACCATCATCCAAATTGGGTTAAATTGATCAACTTCTTTAAAAGTGTTTACTAAACTATTTGCGACATCTTCTGTTGCTTTTGTCCAAATACCTACAACTTCTTTATGACGTTGTTCATCACTTATAATACCTTTTCTATATTTCTTTTCTAAGTCTAAAACATGTTCTTCTGCTTCTGCTATAATTTCGGTTTTGCTGCTTGGTACATGCATGTCAAAAACACTCGCTGTTACCGCTGCAAGAGTTGAATATTTAAATCCTAAAGCTTTAATTTTATCTAACATAACAGCAACTACTGTAGATCCTTTTAGTTTAAAGCAAGCCTTAACAATTTCAGAAATTTTTCCTTTATTTACCAAACTATTTATTTCTAAATCAACGATATTATCTTTATTTGTTCTATCAACAAAACCTAAATCTTGAGGAATAGCCTCATTAAATATGATTCTTCCTACCGTTGTGTTTACAATTTTTGTGTATTCAACTCCATCTACAACTTTACTTAATTTAACATTAATCAATGCTTGTAAAGATATTTGATTTAAGTGATATGCCTTTTTTGCTTCATCGGCATTTGAAAAATATCTTCCCTCACCTTTTGCTTTTTCTCTTGCTTTTGTCATATAGTAAATTCCCAAAACCATATCTTGAGTAGGAGATACGATAGGCATACCATCTGATAATTTAAGTATATTGTTTGTGGAAAGCATTAAAAATCTTGACTCTACTTGAGCAGCAATTGATAGTGGAACGTGAACAGCCATTTGGTCACCATCAAAGTCAGCATTAAATGCAGAACAAACTAGAGGATGTAATTTAATAGCTCTACCTTCTACTAAAACAGGTTCAAAAGCTTGAATACCAAGTCTGTGAAGTGTAGGAGCTCTGTTTAATAAAACTGGATGGTCTTTAATGACATATTCCAATATATCCCAAACAACATCATTTTCTCTTGCAACTATTGCTTTTGCACTCTTTATATTGTTTGCTTCTCCTCTATCTACTAAAACCTTCATAACAAAAGGTTTAAACAATTCTAAAGCCATTTCTTTTGGCAAGCCACATTGATAAATTTTAAGCTCTGGGCCTACAACAATAACTGATCTACCTGAATAATCAACTCTCTTTCCAAGTAAGTTTTGACGGAAACGTCCTTGTTTACCACGAAGCATATCTGTAAGTGATTTTAATGGTCTATTGCCAGTTCCTGTTACTGCTTTTCCATGTCTTCCATTATCGATTAATGAATCAACAGCTTCTTGTAACATACGTTTTTCGTTCCTTACAATAATATCTGGTGCCCCAACTTCAATTGTTCTTTTCAATCTGTTATTTCTATTAATAACTCTTCTATATAAGTCATTTAAATCACTAGTTGCAAATCTACCACCATCTAATTGAACCATTGGACGAAGTTCTGGTGGAATAATTGGTAAAACTGTTAATATCATCCACTCTGGTTTGTTTCCACTTTTTAAGAAAGCATCAACTAATTCTAATTTTTTTGCAGCTTTTTGTCGTTTTGCACCTTTTGATGAAGCAATTATTTCTCTCAATTTGTTAGATTCTTCTTCAAGATTTACATCTCGCAAAAGCCTAATCAATGCTTCAGCTCCCATGCCAGCATCAAATGATTTTTCACCATACTCTGCAACAGCTTCTCTATATTCTTCATCTGACAAAATTTGATTTTTGACAAAAGGTGTATTACCAGGATCAATAACTACAAAAGCACTGTAGTATATTACCCTTTCAATATTTTTGTTAGTAATATCTAAAAGAAGACTTATTCTACTTGGAGATCCTCTAAAATACCAAATATGTGAAACTGGAGAAGCAAGCTCAATGTGTCCCATTCTTTCACGTCGAACTTTACTTTTTGTAACTTCAACACCACATTTATCACAAATTACTCCTCTATAGCGAATTTTTTTATACTTTCCACAATGGCACTCATAATCTCTTGTTGGTCCAAAAATTTTCTCACAAAATAAACCATCTCGTTCTGGCTTTTGTGTTCTATAGTTTATGGTTTCTGGCTTTGTAACTTCACCGTGAGACCATTCCCTAATTTTTTCTGGGGAAGCAAGCGAAATTTGTATTGCATCAAAACTATTTATTTCAACCATGATTTATCTCCTTTTTTTATTACTTATCATCATTAGATGAATCATCATCTGATTTGTTTTTATCTACTTCAATATCTTTTTCTTCTTGAGGCAATTTGTCTTTTGATTTACTGTCATCGACATCTTTGGTAGATTTATTTTTATCCGCTTCTAATTTTTCAAGATTTTTCAATTCTTCTAAAATCCAATCGTCATTGGTGGTATCAGAAAGATTGTCACTATCTAAATCTTTTGTATTTTCTGGTTGTCCAAATATGTCGTCCTCTTCTTCTAAAATATCATCATAAAAGTCTAAGTTATCAAGATCGAACTCTAATTCTCCATCACCAGAAAGAGAATCACCACCAAATAAATCTTTAATATCACTTTCGCCACCAAACAAATCACTCATTTCATCAATATTAAAGTCTGGAGGTTGCATGTCTGTTAAGGTTTCTTGTATATCAGTTAAATGTGCACTCATTTCATCATCTAAATCTTCATCAAAGTCAGCATAAGAAACTTCTTCAGCGTCGCCTGTTAACAATTTCACATCTAGACATAAACTTTGTAACTCTTTTCTCAAAACCTTAAAGCTCTCTGGTAAACCTGGAGTTGCAGGAAGAGACGATCTGACAATGCTGTTATAAGCCCTTTGTCTTCCCATTACATCATCTGATTTTATTGTTACTAATTCTTGTAAAATGTTTGCTGCACCATATGCTTCAAGTGCCCAAACTTCCATTTCACCAAAACGTTGTCCACCAAATTGTGCTTTTCCACCTAGTGGTTGTTGAGTTACAAGTGAATATGGACCAACACTTCTAGCATGCATCTTATCATCAACTAAGTGATTTAATTTCAACATATACATATAGCCAACTGTTGCAGTGTTTTCAAACATTTCGCCAGTTCTTCCATCATAAACTTTTACTTTTCCATCTACATATTTATTTCCATTTTCATCTTCATGTGTAATGCCATGCTCAAAGAAAAGATCTTTAATATCATTTTCCGTTGCACCATCAAAAACTGGAGTTGCTACTTTAACACCCATTTTATTTGCAACAAGACCTAAGTGGACTTCTAAAACTTGTCCTAAATTCATACGGCTTGGAACTCCGAGTGGATTTAATACAATATCCAATGGGGTTCCATCTTCTAAAAATGGCATATCTTCTTTAGGTAAAACTCTTGAAATAACACCTTTATTACCGTGACGACCAGCCATTTTGTCACCTACGCCAATTTTTCTTTTTTGAGCAAGATATACTCTTACTAATTGATTTACTCCTGGTGGCAATTCATCTTTATTTGCTCTTGTAAAGACTTTTACATCTACAACAATTCCACCTGCTCCATTTGGAACTTTTAGTGAAGCATCTCTAACTTCTCTTGCTTTGTCACCAAAAATCGCTCTTAAAAGTTTTTGTTCTGGAGTAAGTTCAGTTTCTCCTTTAGGAGCAACTTTACCTACTAAATAATCACCTGCTCTAACTTCGGCACCTACTCTTACAATTCCGTTTTCATCTAAATTCTTTAACAAATCTTCACTGACATTTGGAATATCTCTTGTTATTTCTTCTTCACCAAGTTTTGCAGCAACTGTTCTACTTTCTATTTCATGTTTTTCGATGTGAATAGATGTAAATACATCATCTTTAACCAAATCTTCGCTAATTAAAATAGAGTCTTCGTAGTTGTAGCCTTCCCATGACATAAATCCAATTAATACATTTCTGCCTAATGCAAGTTCGCCATTATCTACACTTGGGCCATCTGCTATTATTTGACCTTTTTTGACTTTATCGCCAACATTACAGTTTGGTTTTTGATTTAAACAAGTTCCTTGGTTGCTTCGTGCAAATTTTTCTAGTTTATATTCAATTTCACCGCTTTTTCCTTTTACAACAATGAAATCAGCACTTACAAAAGTTACAACACCATCTTCTTTTGCTAAAATGCAAACACCACTGTCAACAGCAACTTTATATTCCATTCCAGTCCCAACTATTGGAGATTCTGGCCTAATTAGAGGTACTGCTTGACGTTGCATGTTTGAACCCATAAGAGCACGGTTTGCGTCATCATTTTCCAAAAATGGAATTAATGATGTTGCTATTGAAACTAGTTGTTGTGGATTAACATCCATATAATCAACATCTTCTCTTGCAACTTCAATAACTCTATCTAAAAATCTACAAGTAACTCTTTCATTAATTAATCTTTGATTTTCATCTAAAGGTTCATTTGCTTGAACAATATAATAATTATCTTCTTCATCTGCTGTCATATATTCAACTATATCGGTAACTACACCAGTTTTTTTGTCTATTTTTCTATATGGAGCCTCTATGAAGCCATATTCATTTATTCTTGCATATGAAGATAAAGAGGTTATCAAACCAATGTTTTGTCCTTCTGGAGTTTCAATTGGACACATTCTTCCATAGTGAGAGTGGTGAACGTCTCTAACTTCCATACCAGCACGCTCTCTATTAAGTCCGCCAGGTCCTAATGCTGATAGTTTACGTTTATGAGTAAGTTCTGCAATTGGATTTGGTTGATCCATAAATTGAGATAATTGAGAACTTCCAAAGAATTCTCTTATTGCACTCGACACTGGTCTAATGTTAATCAAAGATGCAGGTGTCGCTTCATCTTGATCTTGTGATAACATTCTTTCTCTAACAACTCTTTCAAGTCTTGACATGCCAACACGTAATTGATTTTGCAATAATTCACCAACTGAACGTACTCTACGATTTGACAAGTGGTCTATATTATCTGGAACATATAATCCATAGCACATATTCAAGTTATAGCTAATTGCACCAATAATATCATCAAGATTTATTGTCCTATAAACTAAGTTTTTAATATTATCTTCATCTACTAGCGCTTTGTATAAATCCTCTTTTGAATCACTATGTTTATCTAAAAGTTTTTTCAATTCAGGATAATATACCATACCATTACTTACGCCAATTTCTTTAGGATCGAAACCTTCAACAAATGCTCTAATATCAACTGTGTTATTGCCAATAACTCTTGTTGTACGATTTTCATCAACTTGAACTAATACAGCATTGATAGGAGCATTTTGAATTATTTTTGCCATCTCCTTTGAAATTACTTGACCTTTTTCAACTAACACTTCACCATCAGGAGAAACAATATTTTCTGCTGCAGTTTTTCCTGCAATTCTATTTGCGATTGATAAATGTTTGTTAAATTTATATCTTCCAACTTTTGCTAAATCATATCTTCTTCTATCATAAAGCAAGTTTGTTAATAAATTTTCAACGCCTGATTCGGTTTCTTGCTCACCTGGTTTAATTTTATAAAAAGCTTCCTTCTTAGCAAGTGCAGAATTATTTACTTTTCCATCTTTTTCTAATGTTTTTATAATTATTGGATCATTTGCAAATAACTCTTGAATCACTTCATTTGAGTCAAGTCCTAATGCTTTTAAAAATACTGTCGCACTAATTTTTCTAGCTCTATCGACACGCACTGATAAAATGTCGTTTGCATCTTGTTGAAACTCTAGCCATGCACCACGACTAGGAATAATTTGAGTTTCAAATCTCTCAATGCCATGTTTATCCAATTTACCTTTACCAGTGTAAATACCAGGACTTCTGACTAATTGACTAACAACAACTCTTTCTGTTCCATTGATAACGAAAGTTCCATTTTCAGTCATCCTAGGAAAATCTCCCATAAAGACTTCTGATTCTTTCATTTCTCCTGTTGCATTATTTACAAGTCTTACCATTGCTTTCATTGGAATGGTATAAGTTGCATCATGTTCTTTACATTCTTGTAAAGAGTATTTGCAATCACCATCAACCTTATAACTTAGAAAATATAAAGAAAATTTATTTCCAATATCAACTATAGGCGAATAATCATCAAAAACTTCTTGAACACCAGTCGTTATAAAGTTTTCATAAGAACTTTTTTGCACTTCAATAAGATAGGGAATATCGATAACATTTTTGATTTTACCAAAAGATAGTCTATCTACATTTCCCTTCTTTTCAATATGGGTTGTTTGGGTCATCGGCTAAATCTCCTTAAAAAAAAATAAAACTTTTGTCATATCATGTCAAAACAACACTTTTATGTTAATAATTTTCGTTTTTTTTGATAAAAAATTGATTTTTTGCTCAAAATACGCCTATTTTCACACACTTTAGTGTTTTTCACGCATAATATGCATTTTACAATAATAACAGCATAAGTCAATATTGTCAATTAAATAATTGACAAAAATAAATAAATTATTTATAAAATTTTAAATAATAAAAGACATTTGATTTTTAGTCGCCACATTTAAATTTGTGTAGTGAACTACCCTATTTTAACACTTTAAAAATTTTATGTCATTTAATTTGCATATTGATTTTAAAAACATAATTTATAGAAATAAAAAACAATTTATGCTTTTATTAAAACAAACAATTAAAAGCATAATATAAACTTATATGAATGCACAAAAAACTAACAAATAAAAGCATAATATAAACTTATATGAATGCACAAAAAAACTAACAAATAAAAGCAAATTAAATAATCACCTTTCTTTATAATATGATTTTATTTGTTTTTACCCTTTAACAAGAAAACACCATCTACTGGCACGCTAAACATAAAACCGATTCCAGTTTTTTCACAGTCGCCAACTATTTCCCTAACCTCTGCAACAACTTCATCAACTTTTTCTTCTTCTAAAACAGTAATTATAGTTTTCGAGTAACCACTATCTTCAGGATCGGATTTTAAAAACATTTGACTAAAACCTAATGAAGAATAAAGGGCAGAATTTCTAAGTACTGCTTGAGCCATTCCTTGACTATCAAGCATTGTAGCACCTCTTACCTTTAATCTTAAAAATCCCTCAAGAATTTCTTGAGTATAACGCGTTTCTCTGATGATAATAAATAATGCTCTCATATGTTTTTCCTCATTTTCTATTTTATATTTGCAATTGCAGTGCATTTTTTATTTAATTAAATTTACAATAATCCTCTATTGTTTTTTATTTATTTAACTTGTCTATGAACAATCTTTTAATCATTTGCAATTATATTTTTTTAGCAATATTTTTAGACTTAAGTGTCTATTTTTTACAACCATCATCTTTTGATAACACTCCTCTTGCTTTTTCATACAGTGGTTCTAAATTTTCTAACACATCAGTGCTGTCTTTTCCAGCATTTTCAGTTTTAATTTTGTAGTTTTTTGTTTTTTTATCTGAAAGATCAATACTTTCTGGTTTTTCAAATTTCTTTTTTACTACTAAATTTGCAACTTCATTTTCACCATTTATTAATTTGTCATCTATATCTTTTAATTTTGGTTCATCTTTATTTTCTTCACTCATTAGTTTAATTATATTGTTATTACATTTTGAGTTTGATAATTTAATTGTCACTTTTTCTTCCTTAGACTTAGTAGTTTTAGTTTCTTCTTCTATTTTATCATTTTTTTTAACAGATTTGTCTTTTATTATATTTATAATTTTTGAAAAACTCGATGATTTTTTTTGTTTTTCTTCTTTTTTGCTTTGATAATCATCTGGATCTTCAACATCATAGCCTAAAAAACGATCTGCTCCACCAATTTCTCCTGCTTTTGAAATAGCTATCTTAGAAAATATTGGGCCCAAAGTTTCATAAAACAATAAGCTAACCATAATTATTGTAGAAGCAGCAATGTAAAGTGCTTCAAAACCCTGAGTTGATGCTAAAACTACTAAAAGACCAATAGATACTCCCCCTTGTGGCAGTAAAGCAAGACCCGTATACAATGTAACTGCCTTACTCTCTTTCGATATTTTTGCCCCAACAAAAGCTCCCAAATATTTTCCTAATGCCCTGGCAATGATAAATACAACTCCAGCAAGCCCAACATATTTTAGTATCCTTAAATTTAAACTCGCTCCTGCAAATGTGAAAAACAACACATAAAAAGTTGAAACTATATCATTTAAAGCATCAAAAGTTCTTTTTGGTTTTTTAGCAAGGTTTGCAATAAAAGTTCCCATTACTATATTTGCAAGTAATGGGGAAAATGTCATAACCCACAAATTTGACAAAATTTTAGACAATCCAACTATCAATAATATTGCAGAAATAATTAAAACTTGAATATCATCTCTTGCTTTATCATATTTTTTAGCAAGCAAAACCAAAAATGCTCCAAATAATGCACCAAGAGCAATAGAAGCAAGTATCTCTAAAATCGGCAAAAATATCATTAAAGCAGTACTCATATTGGTCATGCCCATCAATATTTTTGCAACTGCTAGAGTTATACCAAAAGAAATTATTCCCAAAACATCATCTAGTGCAGTTATTCCAACAATACGCATTGAAACTGGACCATATGCTTTATATTGTCTCATAACCATCAAAGTTGCAGCAGGCGCAGTTGATGCTGCCATAGCACCAAGAATTAAAGAAAATGAGAGTTTTTCCTTCCCCACCATCATCGTTCCGTCGGTGTGTTGTTGTGGCACAAAATATATAAGTGACGCTACTAATATAATTGCAAATAAACTTTCCAGAAGTGCCATTATAAAAACAGATTTACCCATTTTTTGTACAGACTTTTTTGTGAATTCCGAACCAATACTAAAAGCAATAAAAGCTATTGTTAATTCGCTCATAAAACTGAAGGTACTTGCATTTTCTGCATTTATAAAACCTCCATAATTTTTAAAAATCAGTCCCAATGAAGGACCTAAAAACAAGCCTACAATCACATAGCCTGAAACATTAGGTAAATGCAGTTTTTTTGCTAATTTTCCTCCCCAAAATGCGAGAAAAATTGCCAAACCAGCCTTAAACATTAAAGAACCTAATAAATCAATATTATCTAACATCCGACCACCAACCACTTAATAATAAAATACAATAAAAAAATTTAATTTATAAACACAATATATATTAATTTAAACAATGCATTAAATCAAGCCAAACACACAATTATGTGTGTAAATGCCTATTTTTAAGTTAAATAGTATATTTTATATGCTTTAAGCAAAATAAGACAGTAAATATTTATTTTGTTTTCCCTTTTAGTAAGTATATATTATCAACAGGAACACTAAACATAAAACCTATTCCAGTTTTTTCACAATCTCCAACTATATCCCTTACTTCTGATACAACCTCTTCAACTTTAGATTCTTCTAAAACTGTTATAATGGTTTTTGAATAACCGCTATCTTCAATGTCTGATTTTGAAAATATTTGACTTAATCCCATTGAAGAATATAAATCTGAATTACGAAGCACTGCTTGAGCCATACCTTGACTATCTAACATTGTAGCTCCCTTTACTTGCAATCTCAAAAAGCCCTCAAGTATCTCTTGTGTGTAGCGTGTTTCCCTGATAATTATAAATAATACTCTCATATTTTTTCCTTTCTAAACACAGTGAATATTTACATTAGTTTGCATTTTTAGCTGACATTATATGTATTTATTTTTCATTCTTATCTTTTGATGGCACTTCACAACTAGTTTCTTTAGGCAAGCCTTCTTTATCAATAAATTCTTGTGCTTCAACATGTAGAGTGTCTAAATTTTCCAACTCTAATTTATTATCTGCATTTTTTAACTGTTCATCATTTTTTAATTTTGCTAGATTGTTGTTTTTCTTTTTTTTATATATTCCTATATGCTTGCCATTTATAAACTTTGTAAAAATAGAATGTTTGGTAGACTTTTCCTCTTTTTTACTTTGGTAATCATCTGGATCATTTGAATCATAATCTAAAAATCTATCTGCACCACCTATTTCTCCTGCCTTTGAAATAGCAAACTTAGCAGCCACAGGACCAAGAGTTTCGTAAATCAAAATACTTGCCATAATTATCGTCGTAGCAGCTTTATGTAAATCCTCAAAACCTTTAACTCTAGATAAAACAACTAGTAAGCCAATTACAATTCCGCCTTGCGGAAGTAGTGCAAATCCAGTATAACGAGCAACAGCCTTGCTTTCTCTTGCTATTTTAGCACCGACAAATGCACCAAGATATTTTCCAAAAGCTCTTGCAAAAATAAATACAATCCCAGCAAGACCAACATATTTTAATCTTGATACATCTAAACTAGCACCAGCAAATGTAAAAAACATAACAAAAAAAGTTGAAACCACATCATTTAATGCATCAAATGTTCTTTCCGGTCTTTTTGCAAGATTTGCTATGATCGTGCCCATTACAATATTTATAAGTAAAGGTGAAAATGAAAACATACCTTTTGATATATCAGTTAACATTGAAGTTAAACCAACAGTGAGCAAAATCGCAGAAATAATTAAAATCTGAATATCATCTCTTGCTTTATCATATTTTTTTGCCAAAAGAAGTAAAGCATATCCAAAAAAAACACCAAGCAATATAGAACCTGCAATTTCAATAATTGGTATAAATATTAGTAATGTAATATGCATTCCTTCAGTTAACCCCAATAATATTTTTCCAACAGCAATAGCAATACCAAAAGCAATAATACCAAATATATCATCTAATGCAGTGATACCAACAATACGCATAGAAACTGGACCATGTGCCCTATATTGCCTCATAACTAACAAAGTAGCAGCAGGAGCAGTTGAAGCTGCCATAGCACCAAGGATTAACGAAAAAGCAAGTTTTTTCTGTCCTGTCATAATTGTGCCATCTGCATTTTTTTGAGGAATAAAGTATAGTAAAACAGTAACTAAAACAACAGAAAATAGACTTTCTAAAAATGTCATTATAAAAACAGATTTTCCCATCTTCTTTACAGATTTTTTGGTAAATTCTGTACCAATGCTAAAAGCAATAAATGCAACCGCCAATTCACTTATAAAGCTAAGTTTTTGTGTGTCAGCTTCGCTGATAAAACCACCATAACCTTTAAATATCAATCCTAGTGAAGGCCCTAAAATTAAACCCACAACAACATACCCAGTTACATTTGGTAAATTAAACTTTTTGACTATTTTACTGCCTAAAAAAGCAAAAAATATAGATACTCCTACTTTAAACATTAAAGATCCAGCTAAAGTATTAAGATCCATATTCGTCTACCTTACATTAAAAATATAAAAAAATCTTATTCCTAAAAGCCATTCAAGTCAAGCAAAACATTGCTAAAATTATCAAACTAAATTATGCAATTTGCCACACAAATTTGTATTTTTTGTATGAAATACTAATTAATCTGTTGTTTTATTTAGACTAACTGCCACAAACGCTATTATTGCTTTACTATTTCCCACGAGTCCTAATTTTTCATTTGTTTTTGCCGCTATTCCAATATCGCTAGTTTTAATTTTTAATAAATTTGCAAGCTTAACTTTCATTACTGGAATATAATCTTGAAGCTTTGGTTCCTCTAAAATCACTGTAATGCTTACATTATTGATTTTATAGCCTTTATCATTGCAAATCGTCATAACTTCGGATAATAATATAGTACTATCAATACCAGCATATTTTTTATCAGTATCAGGAAAATGTGAGCCAATATCAAGTGAGCCAATTCCCGTTAAAATTGCATCAATTAATGCATGAATTAACACATCACCATCTGAATGAGCAAGAGCTCCTAAATGATAATCAATTTCGACTCCACCTATAATTAATTTTCTAGTAGGAACTAACTGATGTATATCATATCCAAAACCAATATTTCCTTCTATTTGTCCTATTGTATCAAACATTTTTGCCTCTTTTTTTATGTCTATATTGACATCAACTGAATATCAGTATACCATAATTTGACATTTAAAGTATTAAAAGTATATTATACGAGTATAATTAACTATATTTTTTTTAATCATTTATTAGTTGCATTATGCATTTAAAGGAGCGTTCTATGAAAGTTTTATTATTGAAAGATTTAAAAGGAAAAGGAAAAGCAGGCGATGTTGTCGATGTAAATGATGGATATGCAAAACATTTTTTAATTCCTAAAAAATTTGCAACTGAGGCTACAAAACAAATCCTTAGTGAGTTAGAGCAAAAAAGACAAAAAGAAGCAAGAATTAAAGAAGAAGAGTATCAAAATGCGGTTGAGTTTACCAAGAAGTTAAATGGATTTGCAATTGACATCAAAGTTAAAACAAATCAAGAAAAATTACACGGTAGCGTTACAACAATTGATATAGCAAAAGCATTGCAAGATGCAGGATTTGAACTTGATAAACGTGCAATTCAATTAAAATCCCCTATTAAAACTTTAGGTCCACACACTGTTGATATAAAAACTTATGCAAATATGAGTGCAGTTATTACTGTAAATGTTATTGCAGAATAAAAATTTAATTAAATCTTGAAGTTTATATATTAGTAATATCAAAAACGCTATTTATTACTATTAAGAACAATAAAAACACCATATTAATAAAAGAACCAGCAATGATTTCTCACTGCTGGTTTATTGTATATTAACCTTAAAACATCTTTAACACTATTCAATTTATTCTAATGATTAAGGGATTTACAAATCTTGATTAATTTCTATTTCACCATCTGTACATTTTACTTTTGTTATACTTGAATCATCATACCAATTATCAACTCCTTCAGCCTTCTTGATTGCTTCAAAATCTGCTTTTGTTCCATCATAATTTATTTGAGTTAATTTTGTGCAGTATTCAAAAATTCCTTTTCCAAACACTTTTATGCTATTTGAAATTGTCACGCTTTCAAGATTTTCATATGCAGAAAAAGCATAGTCACCAATATTTACAATGCCATCTGGAATTATTATTTTAGTAAGATTTTTATTTCCAGAAAAGGCATAATTACCAATGCTTGTAACACTATTATCTGTAGGAATTACATAATTTTTAGCAATGACAACTAATACTTTCATTTTTGTTTCAACTAGACAGTTATTATCAACATGATAATATTTGTTTTCTGAATCTACTGTTATTTTTTCAAGATTTTCTAAATCCGAAAATGCGCCCCAACCTATCAAATCAACTTTCGCAGGAATATTAATATTTTTTAACATTGAACATCCATTAAATGCTTCTTCGCAAATGCTAATTATATTCTTTGGAATTGTTATATTAACAAGGTTTTCACATCTAGCAAATGCACGACTTTCAATTGTTATTACACTATCAGAAATTGTAATATTATTAAGTTGTAAACAACCCTCAAATGTTCCTTTTGCGATTTTATTTATGTTGTTTGGAAGTGTTATATTTGTAAGGTTTTCGCATCCTTTAAATGCTTCATCTTCTATACTTGTAACACTATCAGGAATTGTTATACTAATAAGATTAGCACAATTTGAAAAAGCTGATGGAGATATTGAAATTGGTCCGTCTTCAATTTCTAAACTTGTTTTTTCTGGCATTTCTCCTTTATATGCATATATGGCTTTTCCTATTTTAATAATTCCATTTGACTGATTGTCATACCAAGAAGTTTCTTTAAAAGCCTGAGCTCCTACGCTTTCAATACTACCAGAAGTTATCACATCAGAAAGATTACTGCATTTATAAAAAGCCTTATCGCCAATACTTGTAACGCTGTCTGGTATTGTTATATTAGAAATACTATCGCATTTATAAAAAGCACTATCGCCAATACTTGTAACACTACCATCTGTAGGGATAACACTATTTTTGCAACCCAAAATTAATGTGTTTGTTTCAGTTTCAATTAAGCAATTTCCAGCACTTTTATATTTTGTATTTTTTCCATCTACGCTAATGCTATTAAGGGTGGGATACGCAGTAAATGCGCCATCTTCAATTTTTGTAACACTGCTCGGAATTTTAATACTTTCAATGTTTTTATAATTTTTAAATTGAATTGCAATGGTTTTTGTCCCCTCCTTAAAATCTAAATTTATATTTTTTTCACCTTTGATTAGATATGAATATGCAAATTTTCCAAAATATAGAATACCTGTTTCTTTTTCGAGTTTGTTTTGATACCAAGAGGCATTTTCATCTAATGCACCCCAACCGATGTGTTCAATATTGCTATTTTCTGGAATATTTATTTCACTAAGTTGTGAACATTCTAAAAATGCACCGGAATCAATATTCTCAACGCTACTAGAAATAGTTACACTTTCAAGCTTTTCGCATCCTGAAAAAGCACAAGTTTCAATGTTTTTTACCCCTTCAGAAATATTTAAACTTTTCAAATTCTTATTATTTGCAAAGGCACCAAAACCAATAGTGGTTGTGTTTTCTAATATTTCATAAGTTTCTGAATTTCCAATATATCTTATTAATTTTGTTTCGTCTTTTGAATAATATGCATCACCAACTTTTTTTATGTCATTTGTAAAAAAGTTATAAGCAGAACAAATATTGGACACATAAATACTGGTATTCTCTATTTTTGTAAATTTAACATCAAATTTTTTGATATTTGTACCAAAATCTCCCTTTGCATTTTTAAAATTTTCTAAATCACTATCTTTACATTCAATTACTATTGGATTCCTATCAATCGCTATCGCTCTAATTGGATTTCCAAAATCAGCAATATCATATTTTGCGTTTCCTATATTTAAATTTGTCAGGTCAACTACTTTTATCTCTTCGTTTGCCCAAACATTTTCCATTTCAGTTTGTACATCAAGCCACATTTCATGCATGTCTTTTTGAGTAATTGTATTATCTATATCATCTGATTCTGGATTAGATTTACAACATGCTGCTAATGAAACAATTAATAATAAAGTTAGAACAAAAATTACTACCAATGTTAATATTTTCTTTTTGCTCATTTGTACCTCCTCACATTATAGTAATATTATTATACTTTTCAAAATGCTATTAATCAATGAGGGTGTCTTTTATTTAAAGTTGTTTGTTTTCCTCTCAAATATAGATATCGAGACATAAGCACAAAGAAAGACTGTTAAGAAATTTTGTTTTCCTAACAGCCCTTCATTTTCTAATAATTGGTAACTATTTAATTTCTGCAGTTCCGCCAGCTGCTTTGATTTTTTCAACGATTTCGTTTGCTTCGTCTTTAGATACACCTTCTTTTAATGGTTTTGGAGCTCCATCAACAAGACCTTTTGCATCAACCAATCCAAGACCTGGTAAAACTTCTCTAACAGCTTTGATAACAGCAATCTTATTAGCACCTGCGCCTGTTAAAATTACATCAAATTCTGTCTTTTCTTCTTCTGCTGGTGCTGCAGGACCTGCTGCACCTGCTACCATCATAGGAGCGGCTGCACTTACACCAAACTCTTCTTCTATTGCTTTTACAAGCTCATTTAATTCCATAACTGATAATTTTTTTATTTCTTCTATAAAATTTTTAATATCTGCCATTTTATTTTTCTCCTTATTCTTTTTTTTTATTTTTACTTATTTTATTAATATAATTTTTATTGTATTTGTAACAATATTTTTATGCTTCTTTTTGCTCTGCAACTGCATTTAATGCTCTTGCTAAACCAGAAATCGGTGCAATTAATAAACTTGCGATTTGTGTAATCAAACCTTGTCTTGATGGCATTGCTGCTAAAGCCATACATTCTGCTGTATTGAAGTATTTCCCTTCAACCATACCACATTTCATTTCTAGTTTTTTCCAAGCTGTTGATTTTTCTTTGATTATTTTTGCTGGTGCATTAATTTCGTCCGTTTTAGTTAATGCTATTGCTGTTGAACCAACTAAAGCACTATCAAAATCAGTGTAACCTAAATCGTTTAATGCAATTTTGAGAAGTCTATTTTTATAAACTTTATACTCAACATTATTTTCTCTAAATGCTGCTCGCATTTCAGTATCTTGAGCTACAGAAATTCCTTTATAATCAACTAATACAAAAGCTTGTGCATCTTTCAATTTATTTTTAATTTCCGCTACAACTTCTTTCTTTTGATCTTGAAATTTAGACATATTGACCTCCTTTATATTTTAAATGCTCCGTTCCAAAAGAAACGGAGCACTAGTTCTACTTAGTTTCTTCTGCGTTTGATATTTAAGCCGTAAAGCACAAACGGTCTTGGAAGGATATTTAATTGTAATGTTATTTTAACTAAGCAATTTTTTACTGTCAAGCATTATCACTTAGTTTATAATTTTTAGTCTGGTTTTCTATATGAGATTTTAACACCAGGTCCCATAGTTGATGATAAAACTGCACTTTTAATATATGTTCCTTTTGCAGCTGCTGGTCTTGCTTTAATTATTTCATTCATCAAAACTGAAAGATTTTCAAACAATTTTTCTTCACCAAAAGATTTTTTTCCAATAATACAGTGAACGATTCCAGTTTTATCTACCCTATATTCGACTTTACCACTTTTAATATCACCTATAGCCTTTGCAATATCCATAGTTACTGTTCCACTTTTTGGAGTTGGCATTAATCCTTTAGGACCTAAAAGTTTTCCTAATCTTCCAACTTTACTCATCATATCTGGTGTAGTAACACATGTATCAAAATCAAACCAACCTGCTTGGATTTTTTCAATCATATCATCATCGCCAACAAAATCTGCACCAGCTGCTCTTGCTTCATCAGCTTTTTCGCCTTTTGCAATTGCTAAAACTCTAACAACTTTACCAGTTCCATGAGGTAAAACTACAACACCTCTAACTTGTTGATCAGCATGACGTGGGTCAACACCTAAACGAACTGATATTTCTATTGTTTCATCAAATTTTGCTTTTGCTGTTTGTAAAACGATGCCTACACCTTCTTTTGCATCATAAACATTTAACTTATCATATAACTTCAATGACTCTTTATACGCTTTTCCTCTTTTCATGACAAACCTCCTACTTCACTACCTTAACGCCCATGCTACGTGCTGTTCCTGCTACCATTTTCATAGCACTTTCTATGTTTGCTGCATTTAAGTCAGGCATTTTTTGCTCTGCAATTTCTCTTACTTGAGCTTGAGTGATTGTAGCGACTTGCGTTGTTTTTGAATTAGCACTGCCACTTTCAATCTTACATGCTTTTTTAATTAAAACTGCTGCAGGGGGTGTTTTTGTAATAAAGGTAAAAGAACGATCTGCATAAATCGTCATTACTACTGGTATAATAAGACCCATTTGATTTTTAGTCTTATCATTAAACTCTTTTGTAAAACCAGGAATATTTATTCCATAAGGTCCAAGAGTAGATCCAACAGGTGGTCCAGGTGTTGCCTTTCCCGCTGGAAGTTGCAATTTTACTACTGCTGTAATTTTCTTTGCCATAGTCCTTATCCTCCGTGACTACAAGGTACATACGAATAACACTAAATATTTTGCTATTCTCCCATTTGATTGATATAAAGTTTTATATCGAATCTTTTTTACTTTTCGCTATTAAAGCACCTAAAGTGAAAGGTTATATCATTATCAATTACATTGATATTAATATCAACTGTTACTAGTTAATCACTTCAACTTGATTAAACTCTAAATCTACAGGAGTTTCTCTACCAAACATTTGAACGATAACTCTAATTTTTTCTTTTTCAGAACTTACATTATCAACTACGCCTAAGAAAGACTCTAATGGACCTGATACAATTCTAACATTATCACCAACTTTTACATTTAGCTCTTCAATAGTAACTTTTTCAAGTCCCATTCTCTTAACTTCTTCATTTGTCAATGGAAGTGCCTTTCCTTGTGGTCCAACAAAACCAGTGATTCCTTTTGTGCTTTTAACAATGTAAAGAATTTTGTCGGATAAAATCATTTTGATAAAAACATATCCAGGGAATTTTTTTCTTTCAACAACTTTTCTTTTCCCATCTTTTTCTACAATATCTTCAATAGTTGGAATAGAAATTTCTAAAATTTCATCATGAAGATTATTGTTGTCAATCATGCTTTCTAAACTTTGTTTGACAGCTTTTTCATGGGTTGAATAAGTGTGAACTACATACCATTGGGCAGAATTTTCTTTGTTTTGGTCAGCCTTCTCAACAGGTTTTACTTCTTCCACCTTTACTTCTTCCTCATTTTGATTTACTTCATTTAGATCTTCTCTGTTATCCATATATTTATACCAACTTATTAATTATTTGTTTATCATTTATCCTGCTTTTCCAACTAATAATCTTAATAATGCACTAAGACCAACATCAAAAGCTGTTATAATAACTAGGAAAAATAACACAACTACTAAAACAACACCAGTATTTGCCCAAACGCCTTTTACTTTTTGGGTACTTCTCCATGGTGGCCAAGTTACAAGCTTCAACTCTGCTTTTAAACCTCTGAAAAAACCTGCTATTCTCTTGCCTGGTTTTTCTTTTTCAATTATAACTTTACGTCCCCCTTTAGTAGAAACTTTTTGCTTAGATTTCTTTCTAGGGGCAGATTTGGTAGAGGTTTTTTGTGCAGAAGTTGTTTCCTTTACTTCTACTTCACCTATATCAATTAGATCTTTCTTTTTCGCCATTATTTATACTCCGATAACAATATAACTCTCTATTTTGTCTCTCTATGAATAGTATGCTTTTTACAAAATCTACAATACTTACTCATTTCGATTCTGTCAGGAGTGTTTTTTTTGTTTTTCATTGTATTATAATTTCTTTGTTTGCACTCTGTACATGCAAGAACTATTTTATCACGCATTGTTTTTACCTCCAATGCAAGTTTGTAATCAAAAAAATACACCTTTCAAATCGGTGCTTGTATAATATATCACCGAGAACAGTTATTGTCAACCAATTTATAAACTTTATAACTATCAAATCGTATTAATTTATTATATTTGCACAAAAATTTATACAAATATTATGGTTATTTAAAGATTTTTATTAATTAACTGCTTTCATCTTATAAAAAAACATTCATAATATTTACCTTAAAAATAAGCACTAATTTTTAATGAGTTTTTGTTTTTTTAAATAAGCAGCAGTTTAATAAATTTTAATTACAATTTTTTAAAACTAATAATTTTCCAAAAAACTCATTACATCACCAACAGTTTTGAGCTTTTTAATGTCACTGTCTTCAAAAATTACATCAAATTCAATTTCTACTGCCATAACCATTTGCATAAGGTCTATACTATCTGCCTTTAAATCTTCGATTAATCTAGTTTCTGGTGTAATATTACTAGTATCTATTTCCATTTGTTCATTTAAAATATTTTTTAATTTATCTAACATAATTTTCCTCTTTAATTACTTTTTTTGTTTCAAATTGTCTTTTTGACTTCATTTGTATGATATAACAAAATATAAGTTTCCTCAAGCAATTAAAACTTGTGCAAAAAAACAAATAATTTATTAATACAAAAATTAAAAAAATTAATATTAGTATGTTTAATAACATAAATTGTTAAAAAAAAGGATAAATAAAAGGGGCATAATATGCCCCCTTTCAAATTATATTTTTTAGAGATTAAAGCATTTTATTCTTTTATTCTGCTGAAATTATATAGGTCTTATTTGCAGGATCGTCTCTTTCAACCATATATGCATTTTTTCTAGCAAAGAATGGAATTATGAAAAGTACTATCGATGCTACAAACGCAAAGCCTAAAGCCCATTTACCCATTATTGTAGCAGGGGTTGCCTCTAAAGCAAAAAATGCTCTTGTATTATAACTTCTTGCATCAGTTGCAACTTCAGCATTGCTCATTATCAATAACCCTATAAACATCAAGGCAGTTAATATAATATTCAAAAAAGCAAGAACGCTAAATGACCTTGGTGATTTCTTAGTAAAAAATCTAATCAGATATTTTAATGCAAGGATAATTAAAAACACCTCAACAATTATTGCTAAAAATGGTAATGCATAAACAACTATTCTTCCAAAAGAATCTCCATCTTTTTCTGCAATAATGGAAGCATATGCTGTTCCACTATCTTTATTGAAAACATCTGTTACTGCTTTCATTAATTCAATTCCATTTGCTTTATATGCTTCTCTTGCTGAATTTCCTTGAAATGCTACTACAGAGAAAAGCAAAAACACAATAGCTGCAATAAGTGCTATCACAAATGCCGTAATACTTATTGGTCTATAAGGCTTTTTTATGTAAACTGGAGCCTTTGGTGCACCTTCTGGTTCAACAGGTCTTGAATATGGATCATATTGAAGCATAGGTTGATTTTGACTTGTATAAGGCACTAATGCAATCGGCTGAACTATTGATGGCATTTGCACTATTGATGATGGCGTTGGAATTGCATTATTAGTATTTGATCCAACTGAAGTCAATTCAGGTTTGGAGTCACCTACACAATACAATGACCCATCAGGTCCTGCTACTGGTTGATTTGAAGGAATTGGAGGTAACTTAAATCCTAATTGATTTTCATCAACAGGCACCCATCTTCCATAATCTACCATACTGTTATTACTATTGTTATCCATCTCAATGCCTCCTTTATTCTTGTTTATCCTCTTGAGCACTAAATGGTACAAAAGCCACTGGCGATACTATTGGAGCAAGTTGGACAAACTCTGCTGGTTTTGCTATAGGCATCGGCGCGCTAACTGGTTGTGGACCATAATGCATTATTGGAGTGTATACTCTGCCATATTCATCAACAGACGAATATGTAGGTAACCCCATTGGCATGCCATTTGGTGCTACATGAAAAGCACCTGTATTTGGCATTGGCATTGCTTGTGATGGTACTTGTGACATTGGATATGCCGAACTTTGCATTTGCCTTGTCGGCACATTTGTGCGTTGAATACCATCGTTTATCGGTTCTTTTTTACGTCTTCTGCACATTAATCTCTTCCTCTCTATATATATTATTTATAATAATTACCGTTAGGTATTAATTTTATTCATTCAAAACTAACTAATCTTTTCGAGTAATTTTATAATACTTTACTATTTTAATTTTTTATTTTGTCTTCTTAGCCTTTTTCTCTTTTGGAGCATTTTTTGCTGCGAAAGCAATAATTAAAATTAAAGCAGATAGGCCTACTAAGATGTAATATCCAATTTCAATTTTAACATCTTCGGCTTTAATCAATCCTACAATTAAACCAACTAAAGCACCTATAAAAGCAATGCATGTACCTATTTTTGTAAATACAGTTGCTCCCTTTCTCATTATACCAAATAATGAACCTAAGAAAACAAATAATATACCTACTGCTGCAACTAATACTGCAATTGGCATTATCATAGCCTCAGTAAATCCGCCACTAACATCGGTAAAGAAATTTATTATCATATCTAGTCCTGATGTTTCATCTGCAAACATTAAAAAGCTTTGATCTACAAATTTTCCTATAACAATTAATGCAATTGCAACTAACGATAGAATAAGTAAAACAATTGCTGTACCACTGGCTCCTTTTTT
Source organism: Clostridiales bacterium (assembly GCA_012841525.1). Lineage (GTDB taxonomy): Bacteria > Bacillota > Clostridia > Christensenellales > DTU072 > JAAZJD01. The sequence goes on along the minus strand of DUUO01000002.1, from coordinate 16,646 downwards.
CTTTTTAGCTGCTTTTTCAGGTGCTGCTTCAACGGGTGCCGCTGCACCATAAGATAGTTCATGAGCATCATCATTATAGCCATAGCCTTGGTTATATCCTTCTCCACCATAATATCCTTGGCCATATGCATTTGCCTGATATGAAGAATTACCAAAATTAGGAGCATCTACATTATAACCTGGATTTGCTGCTTGCATTTGCGAATCATAGTAAGCATCACCATAAGGCTCTTCTTCCCACATATACAACTCTTGTTGTTGAGTTGAATAAGGCACAAAAGCAATTGGTTGTATAATTGGAGTAAGTTGTAACGGCCTAGCTGGTCTAGGAGATCTTTGTTGATCCCATTGATGTGATTGTTGCCATTGTTGCTCTTGTTGCATTGGCTGTGGCTCTTGCACAGGAACAGCTGCGACTTGAACAGCTTTTTCTACATTTTTTTTATCTTTTTTTGCCATTTTTCAAATCCTCCTCGGCATTATTTATTTTTTAATAAAAATCATCTTCAAAATCGTCAAAACCTTCATCATATCCATCTTCTTCAAACCCACCCATTTGATCAGTATAAGGCATAATTGGTATTGGTTGGACCGCTGGAGTTAATTGAATAAAATCATTAGGTCTTGCAATTGGAACTGGTCCTACAGTGTTTAAAACTCTAAAAGTATATGTTTTTCTTCGCACTGGTTTTTCCACTATCTGCAAATCTTGATTTTCTATGTTTTTCTTTTTTTTAGACATTTTACACCTCTATCAACATCATACATAATAACTTCATTTTGCATTTTATCTATCAAAGATGCTATATGGCACTTTTTTCTTAGTAAAGAACGATAAAATCAATATTATTACTGGAGATACAGTGAATACCAATATTGGAACTCCACCAACAGCATTTAAGTCTGGCAACTGGCCATCTTCCATCTCAACTTCTTCTTCTGGTGGAGCAGCAAAACTTCCAGTTAAAAATTCTCCAAGTCTCGAAAAATCTACAATACTTGTTACTTCTTCAGTTTCAGGGTCTTTCATCGGTGCCCCTTGTTTTATTCCTGAAGATGCTAATCCTCCAAATAAGGTAAAAATTCCAACAACCAAAAGCAAAATCGCCATTATTACAAAACCTTTAAATATGCGCCTACCGAATAATGCGAAAAAGGCAAATAAAAATATTAAAAGAGCTAAAATTATTCCTACTAATAGCACGATTGGGAAATATGTAATAGCCATTGAACCCATACTAAACATAGTATCTTCAGCCACAACTTTTGCTCTATCGTCTGCAACAGGGGTTTCTTCCTCTGTTTCCTCTTCTGCCTCTTCACCATCAGTTTCAGCACTTTCTTCTTCTTCGGCTAAATATACACCACTTGCACTTGGAGTTTCTTCTGTTTCTTCAACTTTTTCATCTTCAGTTTCAACATCTTCAGCATCTTTTGTTATTTTTTCAATTTCGCTTATCAACCCATCATAATATGGAGATTTAGAATTGCCATCTTCATCTACTTGAGGTTTGTTTAATAATTTTCCAATTGAACCGTAAATCATATCATCAAGACCAACAAAGACTGATTTATCTTCATATTCATTAATAATTGGATTTCCATCCTCATCAAGTTCTTCGCTATCAGTCTCTTCTCTTAAACTCATAGGTGTTCTATCTGGTTCAATTAATATAGCCGTAAAATTTGGAGCTACCTTTAAAAAGCTAAGTGCAAATATTGCAAGCCAAATTAATGCAAATAACATAATGAAAAAACAAACCCCTCTTCTCATTATGAAAAAATATTCCCTTTCCTTTTTTCTATTCTTTTTTACAGGAATAGGTTCAGGCCTTTGGTTTGCTGGTCTTGTATTGCCAGGTCTAGGACGCATAGGATAAGGATTTTGTGGTCGTGGACCAGGCCCTACTCCTCCGCGATATGGTTGAATTGGTTGTGCATTTCTTGGCATTCTAGCAGCTCTCTCCTTAATATTTATGTACTAATCTTTATATATTATTAACTTATTAAATATATTGCCTTTAGATATGTTGCTCTAATTTCAGATTTGTAGATATTTTATGTTAGCATATTAAAATTTATGCTTCTATTTCATCTTCAATTTACAGCATCTATCCAATGATTTTAATAAAATTCATCATAATCATCATATTCATCATCAAAAGTTGCAAGTGGTTGCATTTGTGTTGAATATGGAACCAATGGTATAGGTTGGACTATTGGCGTTAATTGTATGAAATCTGCTGGTGGTGCAACTGGAACTGGACCACTATTATTAATTTTTCTCCATCTAGCTTTAAATCTAACTGGTGCTTTTGCAATTGGTGCTCCAGCAGGAGGCATTGGAGGTCCATAATTTTGATAGTTGACTTGCGGATTCATCATCGGATTATAATATCCTGGATTTGCGGGATATTGATTTTGTTGAGGTCCAGCATAATATTGGTTTTGTTGAGGTCCAGCATAATATTGACCTTGAGGTGCTGTTTGTATATGTTGCTGTTCCCTTTCTTGTTCTTTATTTCTTCTTTTACGAGACATTATGACTTCCTCCTATATTCCCCATATTTTTTCTTGCTTCTAAAGCAAAATATTGATGTAATTGTGATTAACAACGGTAATATTACAAGCACTAACGCTCCTATTCCAGCTTGTATAGTTAATGTGGACTCTTGTGCAAAGACATATATAAATTCTCCAAATTTCGAAAAATCAGTGCCCGCGGACCACATATACAAGAATAAGTCTGTTACAATTCCAAATATTAGAAGCATTATTCCGCTAAATATAAATAGTTTTCTTCTTTTAGGAGTAAATGCTGATACTATCAATCTAATCAAGAATATAACTGCTGTAATAGCGAAAACCAAAAGTCCTATTGGCAACCCATAGGCTGATGCCTTTCCAGCTGTATCTAAAGCAGCAACATTTGCCATTCTATCTGAATAATAAATAAAACCTTCTTCCTCGCTAACAGCTTCTTCTTCAGTTTCAGTTTCAGTTTCCACAGCTTCTGCAGCTTCCGCTTCTTCTGGATCATCTGATTTTTTGCTAAATGATTCAACAGTTCCCATTACAATATCTTTCAGATCTATATTTTCAACAATTGCTTCAGCATCTTCTTCTTCAGGAAGTGTAACTTTTACTGCAATAGATGTATAATCTGCTATTGCATCAATTCCCACAAAACTAAGTACTAGATATACAACCAACAATAAAACTAATATTAAAGTTAAAATGACAAAGCCATTTCTTTTAACTTTTTTTTGCCCTTTTGCTGGTTGTTTTGCTTTTTTTGCTTTTTTGTTTTCAACTGGTTGAGGCTCTTGCTTTTCCATATAAGCATCTGCGGTTGGTTTGTTTACAAACACTGGTTTTGCACTTCTTGCAGCATAGTATGATTGTAGATATGGAGAATTCATATCTCGTTCATCTACATAAAACCTATTTGCGGGAACCTCATAATATCCCATTGTTGGCTGCGTATTTTTATCTGCTTTTTTTGCCATGTTTTGTTTCTCCTAAACCATTTTTGTTTTGGTTTTAAATTTTTTCTTTTTCTTTTCCTTTTTTACTTTTATCCTTTTTTTTGCTCTTTGGTTCATTTGCTTTATTGAAAAGAGCAATAATAATCAAGACTAAAGCAAGTGCAGGAATTAAATATGTTCCAACATTTGCAACTTGGAAATAATTTGCAAATCCATTGTTCGCATAACCTGAAACTTGTGCAACTATTCCAAAAAATGCACCAAATACGGTTAAGAAGATAAACAAAGGCAAAACAAAACCTTTCACTTTTGCTTTGCCAGTGAATAATCTAATTACTGAACGAACAATTAAAACAGCCAGCAATATAATTGCAATTGCAAATAATATTGGTGGAATGAAAGAATACCAGCCTAAATATGTATATGCTGAGAATTTATTAGTTAACACAATGTCAAATGCTCTGAAACATTCAACTATTCCAGATAAATAAAATATTGCTGGATCTGATGCAGATTTTGTATAAGGAACCAAATACATGCAAATTATCATTGCAATTGAAACAATTAAAGTTAATAACGATGTTACTCTTACTCGCTTTGTTCCCTTTGGTTTTACTTCATCTTCAACAGTTTTTTCGGTTTTATCTGTTAGTTCTTGCCCTTGTGCTTTCGCAGCTTGCTCTTGCATCATAGCAATTTCTTCTTGTGTGTACGGTTGAAATCTATAAACTTGATTTGTTCTATATTGCCACAAAGGTTGCTGTGTGTTTACATATGGGACTACCACAAATGGTTGCACTACAGCTGGTGCTTGACCACCTGAAGTTTGTGGAAAATTTTGAATAGCAGTTTGAGGTTGAACGACTTCTTCTTCTGGTGTTTTTTCCTCTTCAATTGGAGTTTGTGGTTGTTGAATTGGTTTTTGTTGCTCAGTTTGAACTTTCCCAGCTTGCTTCAATTTTTTCAAAGCAGTCACATATTCACTTCTAGGTCTTGGTTTGCCACATGTATCACATCTATCTTGTTCAATACTGTTAATATGTCCGCAAACCGTACAAACATAAGTTATGCGCGAACGCTCCAGATTCACTAAAGAATCTCTGTCAAAGCTTTTTTGTGCTTTTAACAAAGTATCTTTCATCGCTGTGTTATCAGTAGACGGTAATTCTTGCCCGCATCTTGCACAATATTTACCATCCTCTAAATTCATCTCACCACAGTATTTACATTTAACCATACTAGCTCCTAAAATTATTTGTTGATATTAGTCCCAAAACCATCCACCACTTGTTAAAATTTTACAATAATATAATTATACAAGCAAGAGAATAAAATTACAATACTAAAATTTAAGTAAATTAAAGTAAATATTAAATCGAACTTTAAGCATAAACTCAATCTAGTTCTTTTGAATGTATTTTTTAATATTTTAAGATTTTTCAAATTAAGGTATCAAAAAGTAATATATTTGCATCCTTTTTTGATACATGTTCCATTTTTTAATTCAACTAATATATGTTTAATCTTTTTTATCTGCTAAAATTTAAAAATAAATGATAAAAACAAAACAAAATCTTTTTTTTATTTTTATAACAAAAACTGACATAAAAAATTGATTTTCGTTGTTCAATTTTTGTCAGTTTTATTTTTGATAATTATTTAATTTAAGTTTCAGTTATGAATATTTTTTATGCAAAATAAAGTTTTTATCTTTTGAAATTTGCTAAAGTTTACATCAATGTATAACTCTCTTTTAAACTAACAATGCGATAGAATTGCCAAATTCCATCTACTTTTTTTGCACGCTTATAATATGCATTTCTCATAAATTGGAAACGTTTATTTTCTTCACCTTCTAAAACAAATGGTTCTGCTTTTGCACCTTTAATTATCTTTCTAGAATTATAATTTAGTCTTTTTGAAAAGTCTTTTATTTCTGGAGTTTCATCATTTAATAAATGCTCAAAATTGTGTAGTTCTACATCTACAGCATCTTCTTTGGAAACCCATTGTACTGTAGCTTTTACCTTAATTTTTGCATTTGCACCGCCAGATGCTGAATCTGGAATATACCTGCAGACAAGACTTTCAACATTGCCATTTTTATCTAAAATTGTTTTTACATGCTCGATAATATATGCTCCTTTCAATCTAATTTTTCCACCCTCTACTAAGCGATGATATTTTGGTGGTGGGACTAAAGCAAAGTCAGTGCTTTCAATAAATATTTCGCGTTTTAATGTAACTTTATGTTTTTTTGAGTTTTCATTTTGAGGATTATCTACAGCATCGAATTCAAAAAATTCACCTTCACCTATGTTTTCAATTGTCACTAATAACGGACTTTCAACAACCATTGCTCTATCTGCATTTTTATTTAGATTTTCACGAATGCAAAATTCTAATAAACTAGGCTCTACTTCACTGTTTGCTTTTGCTACTCCTATTCTCTCGCAAAATTCATTTATAGCCTCTGGTGGATAACCTCTGTTTCTCATTCCTGAAATAGTGGGCATTCTAGGATCATCCCAGCCGTCAACAAAACCATCATCAACGAGTTTTTTCAAAAATCTTTTTGACATTATTGTGTTTTTTATATTCAACCTAGCAAATTCAATTTGTCTAGGTTTTGGATCAAACTCACAATTTTCAACAACCCAATCATATAAAGGGCGATGGTCTTCAAACTCCAAGGTGCAAATTGAATGTGTAATGTGTTCAATTGCATCTTCAATTGGATGAGCAAAATCATACATAGGATAAATTACCCATTTATCTTTAGTTCTATGATGAGTTGTCCTTGAAATTCTATATATGACTGGATCTCTCATATTCATGTTAGGGCTTGCCATATCTATTTTTGCTCTTAAAACTCTAGAACCATCTTCGTATAAGCCTTTTCTCATGTTTTCAAATAATTCTAAATTTTCTTCAACACTTCTATTTCTATATTTACTTTCTTCACCTGGCTCATTAAATGTTCCACGAGTTCTCGAAATTTCTTCATCACTGTAATCGCAGACAAACGCTAGTCCTTTCTTAATCAACAAGACAGCACATTTATACATTGTTTCAAAATAATCAGAAGCATAAAGCTCTTTATCCCACGCATGACCTAGCCATTTTATGTCTTCTTTGATTGAATCCACATATTCTTTTTCTTCTTTTTCGGGATTTGTGTCATCATATCTTAAATAACAAGTTCCTCCAAATTTGTTTTTAATACCAAAATTTATTGCCAAGCTTTTTGCATGACCTACATGTAAATATCCATTCGGCTCAGGGGGAAATCTTGTCAAAATTTTATCGTGCTTTCCAGAATTTAAATCATCAACTATGATGCTTTCAATAAAATTAGTTGGAACAATATCAGTTTTTTTCAATTAAAGCCTCCTTTTTTGTAAAGCAATAATAATATATTAATATACTCTAAAGTATTTATAATAACAAGCATTTAATCTTTTTATACACATAGTAAAAGGTCATTTTTAACCATAATAGAAATTCAAAATTCATAAAACATATAATGAAAATATAGAATTAATCATAAAACCAGTGTCTAAACTTTTTGAGAAGTGCCTTCTATTTAATTTTGCATTATTTGCATAAATTAACGCCAATACTTTTATATCAAAACAATTTTATTTTTGATTTTATATTATTTCTTTTTTCAAAGTTAATGCCCACACTTTGACGGGAAAATAATATTCTTACTGTCAATTGTCATCGTTTTATTTTTTTCAACAAAACCAAATTGCAAATAATAATTTGAAACATATTCAATGACTATAACCTCAGACACATAAGATAATGTATTCATTAAAGACCTTGTAAAAAAATCACCAAAACCTTTTTTACGATATGGCTTTGATATGCCTATAAATTTAATTGAAGATATCTCTGGTGTAACTGATATTTTAGAAATTCCAATAATTGTATCATTATATGATAAAACATATCCAACTTGTCCTGGAAAATCCTTTCCAAAAACATCTTGCATAATAGCATCTAATTGCTTTTTGTCATTTGTTGCAAAAAATTCTAACACCTATTCTTCCTCAAATATTAAACTAAAACTCTAAAAATTAAAAAAGTTTTACCAAAAGGTTTATTAATTTGTCTCTACTGAATCATCTCCCAATTTTTGCAATGCATTTTCTACATAAAATCTATTTAATTTAAATGTTGAGAAAATAAAGAAACCAGCAACTATAGCAATTGTACAACCTCCAACCATCAACCAGCCTAATGCGATTTTAACCGATTCGGTTTGTGTTTTCTGCCCCTCTTTAAACCCTATTAAATCTATACAGACACCCAAAACAACTTGTGCTAATGCTTGCCCTGCTTTATTTGCAAAAGTTAAAAATCCAGCATATGTAGCAGTTTTATCTTCACCTCTTTTTAGTTTTTCAACTACCGCAATATCTCCAATTAAAGCAACTGGTAAAGAATATAAAACTCCTGTTCCAAATCCTGCAACCATCAAAGGAGGCATCATAACTATTACAGCAGCCTTGCTTTTTGCAAGTAAATCATTTATTGGATTTCTCAATGCCACCATTATTCCAAGCATAATACAGCCAATTAAACTCATAATTTGACCAATCATTAAAGCTTTTTTCTTATCGTATTTTTTTGATATTTTCATCCAAAGTGGTTGTCCTGCAATTGTCATAACAAACAAGCCACCCATAACTATATACATTTGAATATTCGATGTGTTAAATGTAAATGTAAAGACATGGAACCCTACTGCAATTATGACTGAGGCCGCAAACATAGAAACTGCAAATCCAATTGCAATTGCCCTAAAATTTACATCTTTTAAAGCGCCACCAAAATTTTTAAATATTTTAATAAAACCTTCTTTAAAACCTATTTTTTCCGTTTTTTCTTTTTTTGCAAGCTCTCGAAGTCTTGGAACATGGCTAAAAGTTATAATAAACATATATGTACATAAAACTATTGCGACTGCTGAAGTAAAATATGAAAAATTGACATATGACTGTGGATTCAAACGTCCGTCATCAATTCCAGGAGCTGGTTTTTGAAATAACGCCATTAGTACAGTTGGTAGCAATAAACCTAGTATTGTAAATACACCCTTAAATATCTGTATTCCGGATCTTTCATCATAATTATTAGATATTTCAAGAGATAAAGCATTGTTTGGAGTTTGAAACAATGTAAAACATGTTTTCATTAATATAGAAAAACACAAAAACCAAGCAAATTTTCCCCATACTGAAAACCGTGCTGGAACAGCCCATATGAAAATATTTCCTATAACCATTCCAATTAAACCAATAAGTATATATAGATGTCTTCTTCCAAAAAATTTATTTTTGGTGTTATCGCTAAGAACTCCTTGTGCGGGGTCTGTAATGGAATCCCAAACCGTACCAACTGCAATTGCTGCACCCATAATAGAGCCAGGCACGCCCATTACAGCATTGCCAAAATACAAAATATATGAAGCGAGTGTATTTGCGATTAAACTATAACCTAAATCTCCAAGTCCCAAGCCCCATCTCTGGGCTGGTGTTATAGTTCGCTTTTTATTTAAGTCTCTTTTTTTCTCCATGTGCAAATTATATCATAGCAATTTGTTGCTATCAATGTATTAAAGCAATAACTAACAAATTAAAAATTTATGATAATTACGAAATATAGTTTTTTTGGATGTTGTTAATAAAAATTTAAACAATCTCGAAGTATTTCATAATTAAATCTTTACATCTATTTGCAGATACATCAATACTTTTATCATCATTCAAAAAATCAATGTCTTCTATTGATTCGTATATTTCTTTTCTTTCTTCGTAAAGCTCTTTTGGTGTTTTGTTTTCATATAATGGTCTGCCTAATGTTTCAATGTCATTTAATCTACGTTTCACATAAACAAATAGACCATTCAATTTTAGTTTTTGAACAGATTCGTTATTTAGTACGGCACCGCCTCCCAATGAAATACAACAATTGTTTTTAGTTGCAAGATCAGCAATAATTTCCTTTTCTAAATTTCTAAAATATTCTTCCCCAAAAATTTTAAAGATTTCAGGAATTTTCATGTTTGTTTTTTGTTCTATAAGCATGTCTGTATCATAGAAAGTTTTTCCTAAAAGTTTAGAAAGTTTTTCTCCAATACTAGATTTCCCAGCACCTGCAATACCATATAAAACTATGTTAGTGTTTTTTAATGTCAATTCTTTTTCTAGCAGTAGAAACTTATCAATTGAAATTTCTTTATCCAAAAAACATTCTTCTGCAGCAAGTGCTTGGCTTATCAACATCCATAGACCATTTGATGTCTTTATACCTTTTAATTTAGCCTCTAAAATTAATTTTGTATTATTTGGATTATATATTAAATCGAATACATATTGTAATTTAGAAAACTTGGAAACATCAACTAAAGGTTCCTTGTAAATATATTTATGCATCCCTATTGGTGTAGCATTGACAATTACATTAATTTTACTTTTTATTCTATCTATTTCATCATATGTTATATAATTGGGCTTTTTCGTTTTTGTTCTGCTTGCAATATAATAGTCATTATTGCCTTTACTTTTTAACACATACTCCACTGATTTAGAACTTCCGCCAGAACCTAAAATTAAAAAATTTGATGTTTTTACATCTATACCAAGCCTATCAAAAGTTTTTATAATTCCGATATAATCAGTATTATATCCTACATAATTTCCATTTTCTAAAACAACCGTATTTACTGAACCAATCTCTTTTGCAATTGTGTCAGTTTTAGAAATAAAACTCATAACAGTTTCTTTATATGGAATAGTTACATTAAATCCATCTAACTCTTGTGATGCAATTAATTTTTCAACATCAAGCACAGTTTTGCAAGGATAATATTTATAATTATCATTTACTACACTATGAATTTCTTTTGATAAAGAATATGATAAATCTTTTCCTATGAGTCCATATTGTTTTGACATTTCTGCTCCAAATATTATTCTACTGCTAAATTTATTAAATAGTTTTTCTGATTTGCAAAATTAAACTTCTTGATAGTAGCCCAAAAATACAAATTGCTCCACTTGATTTTCTAAAATACTTATTAAATTTACAACACTTTCATCTTCAATGTTTGCTTCAAAGTCAAAATAAAAAATAAAATCAAATGGTGATTTAGGTTGCGGCCTTGACATCAATTTTGTAAGATTTAAGCCTCTTATTGAAAATTCATTTAAAAACTTGTTAAGTGAACCTGCCGTATGAGGCAAATTAACCATAATACTAATACGGTTAGAATTTATAAAAATTTTGAAATCTTTAGAAATAACAATAAACCTTGTATAGTTGTTGTCATTATCTTGAATGTTTTTTGCTAATTCTTTCAAGTTATATGCTTTTGCCGCTTCACTTGAGCAAATACAAGCCACATCATCTCTATCTAACTGAGATACATTTCTTGCTGCTAAAGCAGTGTTATCACATATAGTAATTTTTATATCTTTGTGATTGTTTAGAAATTCACCACATTGCTCTATTGCTTGTTCATGAGATATTATTTCTTTTATTTGAGAAAGTTTAGCTCCAGGTTTGGCAGCCAGTGAATGTTGCACTCTCAATTTATAACTTTTAACTATATAAAAACTATATTTATTCATTAAATCATAGACTTTATTTACACTACCAACAGAACTATTTTCTATTGGCAAAACACCATATTGAGATAAACCTTTATCTACTGCATTAAAAACTCCTTCAAAATCTTTAAAATATAGTATGTTTGATATCTCAAAAAGCCTTTCAGTAGCAATGCTTGAATAAGATCCAAGTACACCTTGACAGGCAACATTTGCTTCAATAGGAAATCTTTCTAATCCATTTTCTAAAACTTTTGTTATTTTTTCTTTTATTTTGCTTGTTTCATTAAAAAAGTTAGATTGATATGCTTTACTAACATCAAAAATAGTATTAAAAACTTGCTTAGAATAAAGTTTTAATTCATAAGGCATTTCACCCGCAACTCTATTAATTATCTCTTTTTCTCTTGCTACATTAACAATTGGTTTGTTTTCAGCCTTTTTTACAATGGCAATATCTTTTGCAATTTCCATTCGTCTTTTAAATAGTTTTGATATTTCATCATCTATTTTATCAATTTCATTCCTATATTTTTCTAAGCTCATATTTACCTCCAAGCTTATTAAACTTCTGCATCGTATGATATTAATTGTTTGTGTATTTTCTGTATTTGACAGTTAATGTTAAATAATTTTATGTTTACCATATATTGAAATATTGTTTGTACTTAACAATTTATGTTAAATCAATTTTGCATCTATCATATTTTCAAGTATTGTTATCGCAAGAGCAGATTCAACCAATACGACTGCCCTTGGAACTATACAAGCATCATTTCTTCCTTTAATAGCAAATTTCTCAATTTTTTCCGTTTTTATATTGTAAAAGTCTTGTTCGATGCCTATTGATGGAACAGGTTTAATTGATACACTAAACACTATGGGTTCACCATTAGTTAATCCTCCTACAATTCCACCATTGTAATTAGTTATCGTGCTAACTTCATCATTAATTTTACAAAATTGATCATTTACTTTTGATGCATTGCTATTTGCAAAGTTCGTGCCTATTCCACATTCATACGCTTTAACGGCAGGTATTGCAAACAAGTGATAGGAAAGTCTACCTTCAAAACTATTATATATGGGACCACCAAGACCTTGTGGTACGCCATAAGCAACACATTCAATTTTGCCTCCCACACTGTCTTTTTTTTCTGCCGCATTTTTAATTTCTGAAATCAACTCTTCCCTATCATTTTTATCTAAGATTCTAAATAAATCATCATTAAATGCAAAATTTTTATTGTTAAACTTATTATGAAGATTAGAAATACCAGCATCAACAAAAGATGTATTATCATAGTATGTTTTTGCTTTAACCTTCCCTATTTGAGTAATATATGCCGCAATAGTTATTCCGTTTTTATACAAAATTTGACTGGCGATACCACCTAAAATTGCATAAGAAGCCATCATTCTACCAGAAAAAGGACCACCACCTGGAAAAATTTGTCCATATTTTTTATATGAAACAAAATCTGCATGTGAGGGTCTACAAAGATATGGTTTTTCTTTTTCAGTTAAATTATCAGATTTTATATCGGAATTGGTAATAGAAAATTCTAAGATATCGCCATTGGTTTCAAATTCAACATCATTTATCATGGAAGCACCAGAAACAAGCTCTATTTTGTCTTGTTCTTTTCTTGGTGTTGACCAAATGTTATCTTGACTTTTCCTTCTGTCTACAAACTTTTGAAGTTCTTTTATATTTATGGTAAAGCCTTTTGGAAAATTTGAAATTATTATGCCAATTTTTTCTGATCTTGAATGACCATAAATTTTTATATCTAACATATTACCCTCTATTTATTTTCGATAATCAATCCAATTCCACTTAAATGTTCATAAAAATTGACGAATGATTTATCTATACATTCAGGATGAGAGATTATTGTCGGTTGTAAGTTTCTTTGTGAAATTGCAGTATATGCCATCGCTAATCTATGATCACTACCTTCATATGTTAGCTCAACATCAATATCTTCATCTATTCCGAAAATTCTCAGTTCATCATCTAAAAGAATAAATTTTCTTCCAATCTTTTCTAAAAATATACCAATTTCTTCTAATCTATCACTTTCTTTATCTTGCAATCTTCTAACTCCAAATAAAGTAGTCTGCCCATCAGCAAATGCAAAAAGCACAGCAAGTGATGGAGCAAGATCAGGACAAGAATTTATGTCTAAATTAATTATTGGCTTTAAATTAGAGTTTGCAATTTTATAACCCATATTTGTTTTTTCAATATTTGCTTTTGCTCTTAATAAAATATCAATTATTGCACTATCTGCTTGTGCTGATTTCAATGATAAGTTGTCAACTTCTATGCCTTTTGAAAATGCACCAATGGTAAATAGTGCTGCCGCAGATGACCAATCACCCTCAACATCAAATGTAGAATCTTCTTTTTTAAGTTTCCTTGCCTTTTTTATACTGAAACCATGTGAATTAATTGAAATATCAAAGCCAAATTTTTTCATAACTTGCAATGTTAGTTCTATATATGGTTTTGATACTATTGTTCCTTCAATTTCAATTTGCCCACCTTTAGATAGTGCTAATGCAAATGCTAAGCCTGTAATATATTGACTTGATATATATCCTTTGATTTTATATACCGTAGGTTGTAATTTTCCATAACAATTTAAGTATCCATCGTTGTGTTCTACTACATAACCATGAATATTCAAAAGATTAATTAAATCTTCTAAAGGTCTAGATAAAACTCTTCCTTGTCCAAAAACTCTTACAGATAAGCCTAATTTCGCGATAACTGGTAAAACAAATCTTAGTGTAGAGCCACTTTCTAAGACATTAATATCTAAAACTTCATCTGCATGAAAGTTTTCTCTTTTTTCAACTGTTATTGTTTTACCAACAACCTTTATATCTGCACCTATTGTATTTAAAACTCCAATGGTCGCAATAATATCATTTGATAGATCTTCATCTTTTAAATTTATTGTAATTTTATCCAAATCATCTTGAATAAAAGCCATGAATAAAAGCCTATGCAAATATGATTTTGAATCATTTGTTGAAATTTTACCTTCAATAATAGATTTTTTTAATGCTATGGAACCTTTCATTTAATTCACCTTCCCTAAACTAAAATATATCTTATTTAAAAACTACATTAGTTTAGCAAATTTTTCAAATAGAACTATTTTCTAGATACTAATTATATTTATTATATACTGACTATATTATTAATAAAATATAGAAATTTAATATTCTACTGATTTTAAAACAATTAAATTACATCTAAAACAACAGCCTTATAGTAATTTTATAAATTCTTCAAGTGTTATTGCTATTATTTTACATTTCCCAATTTTTTGCATAGCAACAAAATTTATTTTCCCATTACTGCTTATTTTTTTATCGCTATAAACATAATCTTTAACATCAAATTCTTTTTCTGAATAGAGATTAAACTTTTTTAATAAATTAAATATTTTAATTTGCTCAGATTCTTTTAGTAAATTTAACTTGTTTGAAATTTTGGTTGCATAAATTATTCCAAGTGCAACTGCTGCACCATGCTTAATCCTGAATTTAGATTTTGCTTCTATTGCATGCCCTATAGTATGTCCCAAATTTAATAGCATCCTAAGATTTTTTTCTTTAAAATCTTTTTGGACAATAGATTTTTTGTAAGATAAACAAGCCTTTATTAAGTCTTTAATTTCTATATCTTTGTTTATAAGTTTGTAAATTTTTTTATCCAAAATTGCATATTTTACAAGTTCGCCATAACCACTCAATAACTCTTCCTCTGGCAAAGTTTCTAACAATTTTGTATCAATATACACATTCGTTGGTGAATAAAATGCACCTATTATATTTTTCTTATTATCAAAATCAATTGCGGTCTTTCCACCAATTGATGAATCTATCATTGAAAGTAATGTTGTTGGAATTTGAATAAACCTTATACCTCTTAGATATGTAGATGCAACAAAGCCTCCGAGATCGCCTACAACTCCGCCACCTAAAGCAATTATTAAATCGTTTCTTGTAAAGTTTGACCTTGCTAATTCAGCAAGGATTGAAGCATATTCATTGATGTTTTTACTGTTTTCACCAGATGGTAAAATATATTTCTTTACTCTTTTCTTTGAAAATAATGTAACTAGTTTTTCAGCATATATTTTATCTACATTTTCATCTATAACAACCAAAATTTTTTCTTCAGGATATTTTGATAAAATTTCCTTTTGAACATCTTCTAGCCAATTAGAATCTATGTATATATCATATTTTTTTTCAGCTTTTACAATTAATGTTTCCATAATTTTTCCTTATAAAACAAACTAAACAATTAATTTGATTCCTTTAATTAATTATGCCATTTTAATTTACCACTTAAAAAATTTTTTCCAATTTATATATTTGCAACAAAAACTTCACTAATTAATCTTCCTATTTTTGCTTATCAGCTTTTTTATATATTTGTAACAACAAAAATTTCAATAATTAATCTTCCCATCTTTGTTTATCAGCTTTTAATTTTGCCTCATTTCCTTCGTTTAACAATTTTTTTAGCTCATTTGCATCATTTTCTTCCAACGCTTTTTCAAGTTTTTGAAGATTATCCTTAAAATCTTTAATTGCGTTTAATATATTTTCTCGATTTTCTAACATTAATGGAACCCACATTTTACTCGAAATTTGTGCAACTCTTGTAAAATCTCTATAGCTTCCTGCTGAAAACCCAAGACTTTTTTGTGCAAGTTCATTTTTAACATATGCGTTTGAAAGCACATGTGGGAGTTGAGATGTATATGCAATCATTTCATCATGTTCTTTTGGATTAGTTATCTTAACATTTGCTATTTTAAGCTGTTTTAAAAAGTTTTTAATTTTTTGCAAGCTAGGCAAAGAAGTTCTAATTGGCAAAATTAAAATATATGCGTTTTCATATAGATTTACTGTACTATGTCTCAATCCACTATATTCTCTTCCTGCCATTGGATGTAAAGATATAAAATCTATTTCGGGATATTGATTGCTTTTTTCCATTAAAAATTCAAACATTGTCTTTTTAACGCCAGTTACATCTAAACACATAGTTCCAGGTTTTAATAAAGGTGCGATATCATTTATGACTTGTTTTGTTTCTTCAACACCAGTACAAACAAAAACTAAATCCATTTCACCTATACTTTTATTATCTAAAGTTTCATCAATAATCTCTAAAAGCTTTGCTCTCATTATTGTTTCATTGCTAATATCTGATCCATATATAATTGCATCGCGAATATTTCTTTTTATTCCTTTTGCAAGAGACCCGCCCATTAATCCTAAACCAATAATACCTATTTTCATTTTCTTAACCTCTTTGCTATCTTTTTACATTTGTTTGCTAAAGTTCATATATATGAAATTACTTATTTTGTCATATTAATATTTGTATTTATTACATCAATATTTACATTATGAAATTACTTATTTTGTCACATTAATATTTGTATTTATTACATCAATATTTACATTATGAAATACTTATTTTGTCACATTAATATTT
>DUUO01000030.1 GCA_012841525.1 Clostridiales bacterium | reverse complement strand
TATGGCGGAGAAATAGGGATTCGAACCCCAGGAGGCTTGCACCTCAACGGTTTTCAAGACCGCCGCAATCGACCACTCTGCCATTTCTCCAAAATATAAAAATATAGACTGTGTCGTGCTTTTTATAATAAAAAATAAAAGCAAAAAAGTCAATAAAAAAAAGCACTAAACAAAAAAGTGCTTTTTAATGTTATGTGTGGCTACATGAAATTTTAGAATGTTTTCTAAAGTTATGTACTTTAATAGTTAATTTATAGAATGAAACAAACTATTTTTTTTCTTTCCATTTGTTTATGCCTCTTTATCTTTCTTTGCTGCTTTCTTTTTAGTAGTTTCTTTTTTATCTTCTTTAACTTTTGTTTCAGCATCTACTTTTTCTTTTTTAGGTTTAGCGGCTACTTTTTTATCTTCTTTAACTTTTACTTCCGCTTCTACCTTTTCTTTTTTAGGTGCTGCCTTTTTTGTAGCAGGTTTATTTTCTGCTTTTACATCAGTCTTTTCTTTTGGGCTTTGTGATTTAGTTGCTTTCTTTACTGTTTCTTTTTCTTCTTTTGTAGATTCAGCATTTTTTACAGTTGCCTTTGCGCTTTTAGCTCTAGCTGCAATTTTTTCACTAGTCTTTGCTAAAATTTCATCTATATCAACTTCAGTGACTTTAGTTTTAACCTTTGTTTGTTCGCTTGGGATTTTAGGAGCTTCATTCCCTAATGAAGGATTGGCAACTAATTTTTCTTTTTTCATTCTTGCTTCTCTTCTTAGGATTTTTGCTTTTTCATCGTTATATAACTTTTGAAGATTGGACCAAAAATCTTCAGGAAGTTTTATAAAGTTTGCAAGTGCAACTGAAATCTCTTCATTAAATTGTTTTTCACCAACTTGCAATGCTTTTAGATCTTCGACTGAAACTCCAGTTTTTTCACTAATTTCTTTTAAATCAAATTTATTAAATTCGATAATATCTCTTAATGTAACTCCTGGAAGAATCAAGTCTTCTACTTTTGCATGATGCAATTTATATTTGCCTGCCATATTTTCTCTACTAAATAATGTCGTTTAGATTTAATCAATATGTGATTAGCAACATTACACTTATTTTTATTTTAAAACTCTCAACATTTCTATTTGTTTTGACACATAAATTATATGAATTTAATGTATCAATTTTTTTAGGTTTTAATTTTTGTTGAGATATAAACTATTTCGGTTAAATATATCAACTTTTTAGTCTTGTGAGGTTATATCTTAGTGGTCTTATCTTCAGCGATACCAAGCATTCCATCAAAGTTATATACTTTGCCGTCGTAATTTGTAATTGTGCCTTTTAATGTTCCAAAT
Organism: Clostridiales bacterium; assembly: GCA_012841525.1. GTDB lineage: Bacteria > Bacillota > Clostridia > Christensenellales > DTU072 > JAAZJD01. The sequence goes on along the minus strand of DUUO01000030.1, from coordinate 1,061 downwards.
GGTAAATAGTATTTAATATATATTAAACCAATGTTGAACTTCATTTTGTATGTATTATCTAATTCAAAAATCAAGTCAACTTTACCAAGTGCATCTTTTATTTCCCATTTACTTTTTGTTACTTTTCTAAATTCTACTGGAGGTAGTGAAAATCCTTCCCCTTCTAACCATAGCCAGTTTTCATTGTAATCATATTGAGAAATTGATTGATTCTTTGTTAGGTTAAATCCTATGATTTGTTTTTTACCATCAATTTCAGTAGTTCCCATTGTTGTTAGCCAATCATAATGGGCTTCAAATGGATAAAATCCTTTATGGTCATCTATTATTGCAACTGAATTTTCATTTGCTTCAAATGTTTCACCATTTAATACGATTTTTCCTTCTGCTTTAAATAGATTCTTTTGTGAATAAAGAGGTTTACCACCTTCAAATGGAATGTTTACTACTGATGGTTTTGCAACATTTGTAATTTTTACATCAATTTCTATATCACCAAACTTTTTGCTGTTTCCAGTGATTTGTGCTGTTGCATATCCTTCATGGAACATATTATGCAAATGATATTTAAGCTTTTTAGAATCTTGTGATGTTACGGTATCTATTAGATTTGGAGCAACTTTTGCTTTTCCACCTGGAACAAATTGAATCCAATGTTTAATAGATTTATCTCTTTTGTCAAATAGGACAACAATTGCAAAACCAATTATTCCCATGTTATATACAGCAGAAACTATTGCACATTCATCAAAATGTAGTTCTAGTGCTTCCCAATGTGTATATCTTGCTTTGTTAAACAATCTTCCAAATGGATACAAGCCTTTACAGTCTAATAGATTTATGTTTGAAATTTCTTTAGTAAATGTTCCAAATACAGGTTTACCAGTTAATTTATCTACTAAAAACTCTGGTGGTTCTACTCCTATTCTTTTTTTACTAATGTAATTTGGATATTTTATTTCATCTGAATCTTCTTCAGCATTTACAACTTCTTCTTTTCCAACAGCTGCAACATCTTCTTTTACTTCTTCTTTTTGCTCAGCAACTTCAACAGCTGCAAC
>DUUO01000029.1 GCA_012841525.1 Clostridiales bacterium | reverse complement strand
ATTTTACCCTCTCACCTTATCAATAAACATCATATATTTATTCCTATCATCTAGCCTTTCCAGCAAAAATCTCATAACCCTTTTGCCCTCTAGTCTTCACAATTATTTATTCAATCAAAATCTCTTTTTTTCTCTAATATTTGCATTATCTTTAAGCCGCTATGCTACCACCAATACTTTTATCTAGTTCACGTTCTAAATATTTTCGTGCTCTGTCAATTTCAAAAATCAAATTGTCTTTCCCTGTTTCTTTTGCTTTTTTAATGGCTGTTTCTAAAACTTCAATTGCTTTTTTAATTAATCTTTTTGCAATATATCCACTTAATTTTTCCCTTTCCTCAACACTTAATAGTTCTACAACTGCTGCATCTGCGTGCTGAATTAAAAGTGCTGCGTTCATATCTTTTTCTCTTTCTTCGTATTCTCTTTTAATATGGTCTTTAGCAAATCTTGCATTTTTTTCGTTTTCATAATGTTCATTTCGTTTTTTCATATCATAAAAAATTCTAGATTCATCAAAATATCTGCTTTGCTCTACTTTAATTTCTGATTCGCTAAGATCTAACATTGGGACTAAAAAACTTGGAGTATATTTTGATTTAATTGGGTTATATCCAAAAACTGTCACAATGGCATTACCCATATCTAAAGGATTATTTAATTTACTCAGTTCTGATGGATATATTAAAGGTCTTTCTTTTACAGAAATTGATGAACTTAAATTATCTGTATTTGATGTATTGAAACTGACATTTCTTGTAGCAACACTATAGTTGCCGCAATGCTTTGAAAAACTCTCAAGTGTTTTTGGATCTGTTGAACCTATAAAAATTTGAATATTGCAGTTCGATTTGATGATTTCAGAAACTTTTTCATCATAGACATTTGCTAGTTGTGCATAACTTTGTAAAACTAAAAACATCCACAAATTTCTAGATCTTCCAACAGTTATCATTTGTTCAAGTTTATTTATTCTTGGCAAGTTTCCAAATTCATCTAAAATGAAATATACAGGTCTTGGTAGCGATAAATCTTTATGAGCATTAGCAGCTGCAACTAAATCTTTATATGCTTGAAGAACCACCATTGCTGCAAGAGTATGCCTTGTTTCTTTTTCATCTGGAATCTGCAAAAACAATGCAACCGATTTTGATGCCATATCTTCAAATTCAATTTCATTTGCAGATGTTAGTGAACAAATACTAAGGTCACTAAAAAGATTTAATTTATCAAATATGGTTGATAAATATGAACCTCTGGTTCTATCTAAAGAATCTAAAACTTGTTTTGATAGAGCCGTGCTTTTTGAAAGTTCTCCTCTTCCTTCAAAATATTTAACTAAATCTTTACAATCATTTTGTGTGTTTAGTGCAATTTTTGTGAGGTTATAAAAGTTAAATTTTTCTTTTGTCATCTCTAAACTTTCATCTTCGCTATCTTCTAGCATTGCAAGTAATATTGCTAAAATGAAACTCTTTGCACCAGATTCCCATAATGGATCTTTTTTGTTTTTAACAGGACATAAAATGCTTACAAAATCATTGCAATCTTCATAAACTTCATCAAATAATTTTTGCCTTTCTACCTTTATTGCATTAACTAAATCTTTAATGTCAAAATATACTTCGCCTTCAAATTCCCATGGTCCATCTCCAATTTTTGAAGTGTCAACTTCTCTATTTAATGCACTGATTCTTTTGCCATTTTCATCAAAAAACTTCTTTCTAAAATATCCATTTTCTCTTTTTATTTTGTCACTTGAAGTTTCTTTTGCCCCTACATTTTCTCTACTGACATCACTATTAATATTACTATTTATGCTTTCCTTTAATTCTTTATTATCACTACTAACATCACCACTTAAACTTTCACTTGATACTATATTTTCACTACTAAAATCATCATTCAACACTTCACTTTTTTCGTTTTCATTGTCGTTTAATGTATCATTTTCTTTTGTCTCTTCTTTTTCTTGTTCGCTACTTTGATTATCTAAATATATATCTTGTGTTTCCCTATTAGCACTATTTATATTATTTTGCACCGCCTGTTTACTTGTTTCAAATGCTACTGCTATGAACTCACTTTCAATTAAATTTTCTGCTTCTAGCCAGCCTTCAAATCCTTCATTATCTTCATCATTATTTGTTTTTTTATCATCTGGACTTTCAAATCCAGTTTGTTTTTTCTCCATATCTTTTGGCTCTAAAAAATGTAAAACATCATAGCTTTTTATTGCCGTTTCTTTTACCTTATAGCTTGCAACACAATTGACATTTTCTTTTATGTCTTCATCAGCTTTAATGTTTTCTAAACTTTCTTTTTCTACAGTCACATCATTTGTTTTTGCATCTTCTTTTTTAATGTTTTCTTTATCTTCATTTTTGCGTTTTACTATTACTTCTTTTCCTACCATATCTTTAAAATCTTCTTTATCTACGCTAATGACATTTGTTTCAAGATTTAGCATTTTTTGATAATTTTCATACACTTTTTCAAGTGGATTCCATTTGACTGAATTGTATGGATTTCTTAAATCTAGAACTTGTACTTCATAGCCTTTTTCTTTTAATGACTTTGCATGTAAATTTAATAGTTCACCTTTTGGATCTGTAATTAGCATTGAAGGTTTAGTTTTTGATTGAGATAAAATTTGAATTGTAGGATTAATGAAACTTGTGGTTTTACCTGAACCTGTAGATCCTATTACCATTGTGTGTGCAGGCCTTGCAAGATTGATATGATATTTATTTCCATTTACAACTGCTTTAACTGGAACTCCATCAATTTCAATGTCTTTTAATTTTGAATATTCCACTTTAGTAAAATTTTTATCTATTTCCATATTTCCTTGAAATCTTGCTTGCTCTAAATTTCCAAGTATTTGTTTCTTTTCCCCATCTGATAGAGCATCTATTGAATTTTTGAACCAAAACTTTTTATCGTAATTAAGTAGAATAATTAAGGAAGTAAGGCCAATAAAAACAAAAAATATTCCAATAACTAGAGGACTTAAAAACACAGAAAAGTCTAGTTTTATGTTTTTTCTAAAGCCTTGCCTATATGCTAAAGCAATTAAAAAAGCGATAAAATATTCGGCTAGCACCAAACATGTATATGCAATTAGTTTTTTAATCTTTTTCTTTTCCATTAATTTGGGATATGTTAAACAAAAAATATTTAGGTTTTACCAATGAAAATTTTATTATTCTACTTTTATACTCAAAATTTATTTCTACTTTTATATTGGGTTTTATCAATGAAAGTTTTATATTCTACTGTTATTTTAAGTTTTTATTTCTTCTTTATATTGGGTTTTACCAATGAAATTTTTATATTCTACTGTTATTTTAAGTTTTTATTTCTTCTTTATATTGAGTTTTACCAATGAAATTTTTATATTCTAATTTATACTTAACTTTTGGTCTACTAAATCTTTATTTTTATTGTTTGCATCTTTTGAAATGTTATCTTTTTCAGTTTTAACAAATTTTTCTTTTGCTATTAAAATTTCTTTTGGATCTATTTCATTTGCAATACAAATTAACCAATCTAGACTTTTAAGTGCTTTATTATTTAAGTTTTCCTTAATATCTTTAAATTCTTTCATTAGTTTTATCTGGCCTTCCTTCATTTCTCTACGCCTTATGGTTTTATTTGATATTGATGGGCTTTGCTTTTTTCTTTTATATATTTCTCTCAAAGCCTCTTTCATTATTCCTTCATAAAATAGTTCAAAATATTCATCACCTAAATTTGATTTAGTGACTATGCTACTTTCTTCTTCAAGAGCCTTTTCTTTTTCACGAAGTACTGTAGATAAATCTCCAATTTTTTCTAATATGTCTTTATTGCTTCTAATGATTTGTCTTGAAATATTTAAGAGTTTATTTTTGTATCTCAATATTTTAAGTTCTTCATTGTTTGAAAATGGAACATCTGGCAAAATTCTAAATAGTTCTAGCATATTTTTTTTCATGTTGAAATTTTCTTTTAGTTTATTAGTTCCAATTCCTACTATTTCTTTATCAATTTCTTTTGCACAACTTGTAATAGATTTTTCTAAGTTTTCTTCAAATTCTCTACAAACTTCAGGTTGAATAAAATAGCTGCTAAACTCTTTTTCACCAGTATCTCTATTAATTGATAAAGGTTTTTTTTCCCATATGACAAAATGGATATGTTTTCTAACATAGTTTTCATGAAGTCCTGCAAACCACTCAACATTATCTTTTGCAAAACCTGCACCTTTAAAAAATTTAGAAAAAGATTCTTTTATGATTCTCTTTGCATCATATCCAGTCTTTACATATTCAAGGCCAAATTCCTCTGGAAACAAAATGATGCCTCCCCAAATTGGGCTATTTGTTTTTCTTAATTTTTCTTGATACATCTTTAGTTTTTCACTATCACAAACTCCATTGTTGTCAAAAATTCCAGTTTTTACTCCACCATTAAAGTCTTCATATAGTCCAAAATTTAATCTAGCACCATGTTCTATGTAACTAACTACGTCATTGTATGTTCCACTACAATCATAAAAACGCCTAAGTTTACCATACTTTTCTTTAAGTACTTCGTTTCTTTCTAAAGCCTCTGGCATAGGTACACACTGCAATTTACAAAATATTCTTCCCACAATTTCCTCCTAAAAAATCTTTTTAGTTCAAATAAAAATTTGATTTCTAATTTAAAATCATTTAAACATCTATAAACGCTAATTAAACAAAAATATTAATTCTTGTAAGCCTTCTTTTTTAAATTCTTGCAAGTCTTCTTTTATTAAATTCTCGTAAACTTTGTTAAATTCTTTTAAGTATTTTTTGTTAAATTTTTGTAAGCCTTCTTTGTTAAATCTAGTAAACTTTTTTAAATTCTTGTAAATCTTTTTGGTTAAATTCTTATAAACTTTTTTAAAATTCTTGCAAGCCTTTTTTTGTTAAATTTAAATTCTTGCAAGCCTTTTTAAAACGGAAAAATCCTTTTCATCAAAATCAATTAAAAACTCCGCTATTGTTGGTGTAAAGTATTTTAATAAAGCAATTTCAGTGTCATATGTTAATCGTTTGCCAGCAATCATATTGTTAAAATGAAAATCATCTAATCCAAGTACATTTTTAAATTCTTCATTTGAATATCCTCTATCACGCATATATCCTAAAATTACATTCCTTTTTACTTTCATTTTGCTCCTTAAAAAAAATTAATTATAAAAATGCCTCTATATAAAAGCCACGAAAAAGGGCTTTTTGGACAAATTAAAAAATTTTATATAAAAAAATCCAACAAATAATAACTTGCTGGATTAAAAATTAAACATTAATTCTATATAAAAGTAAAGACTAATTTGCAAAATCAAAACAATATATAATCACTAGATAAAATAATATCTAATTTATGTTTTTCATTTAGGTCTCTAACATTTTTGAACTTATATTATATTTGTTCATCTTCTAGCCTTAGAGTTATTTCTGGCAAAATAATTTTTATTTCATTTGGATTGTCAGGTTTTTCAGGATTTTTCCAATAAACAATGTCTTGAACTTTTGCCTTATGCATCACATAACCTTTATTTCTAAAGATTTCAATGTTTTCATCTTTTTTACATGAGAAAAATATACGACCACCTTTTTGAAAATCTTCACTTAAAAAAAGAATTTTTCCTTTTGGATCATCAAAGTATAATGGGTCACCACTTTTTAATCTGCTTATTTTATATTGCATAACACTATTGTCAAAATATTTTAATCCAACATCACTATAATCAAATTTTATTATTACTTCTTTTGGCAGTTTATAATCATTATTGTCAACATCTTTAAACAAATTCAATGTTTTAATATGATCAAAGTAGTCATCTTTATAAAAGATGTGCATGTTTTTTCTAGCTCTTGTCAGAGCAACATAAATCAATCTATTTCTTTCAGTGGAGTTTTTATATTTTAATTTATATCCAAGCACAATATACATATTATCAAATTCTCTACCCTTTATTTTATGAATTGTTGATACAAATATTTTATTTTTCTCCGTATCTTTTAATTCTTCTAATTTCATTTCTCTTGCAAATTCTAGTACATCATCTTTATATTTTTCATCAGGAAAATCTGTTTCAAAGCTTTTCAAAAAAGCCTTCAAAACATCCAAGTTTTGACTTTTTCCATATTTTTTTAGATTTACTTCTTTCGCTTCTTCCCATAATTCCCTTGATATTTCATTTGCTTTATTTTTTTCTAAAGAATCCGTAATGTATTTTATAAAATCTCTAATTTCTAATAAACTATAACTTTTAGTCTTAAAATTCATTAAAGATTGAATTTTTGATGCATCTATTCCATTTTCCATTAACATAGCAGCTATCATTGAAACTTCTTCATTTGTTTGAGCTGCAATACAAGTAGAACCTACATTTTTTTCTGATAAAACAGCATTGATCGCAGCTCCTTCAATGTTTTCAGATTTTACTTTTGTCATTTGTATCTTTCCAAATAGTTTACTAACTGGATTGATAATTTGGTTTTTTAATCTTTGTTTTTCATTTTTGATAAATTGATTTGCAAAATCGACTAAATTTGCATAACTTCTATAGTTATCCACTAACTCATATTTTTTAGAATTGTCCTTTTTTAAGAAAGAACTAAATAATTGAGGATCAGCTTTTTTGACCTCATAAATACATTGATCATCATCACCTACTGCAATAATTCGCATATCTTCATTTTGTTCAATTAGTGCTTCTATTAAACCAAAATCTTTATTGTTCATATCTTGTGCTTCATCAATAACTAATGTTTTTATATTTACCATATGTTCATCAACTTCGCCAAGTTTAATTTTTTCAGTAGCCACTTCTATTACATCAGATTCATTGATATTTCCAACTTTACCTAGAAGATCAAAACAATATGAATGGAATGTTTTTATTTTTATATATTTTGCCTGTTCTTTTAATATCTCATACATTTTGGTTTTAAAATCATTTACAGCAGCTCTAGAAAAAGCAAGCATCAACAACTCATCATTTTTTACATCTTCTAAAAGACTAAGTGATGCTAGTTTTCTTGTTAAAATCCTAGTTTTTCCACTACCAGGGCCTGCTGCAACAACTATATATTGTGTGTCTCTATCTTCTATGATTTTTAATTGTTGCTGAGATAAATCAGAAAAAAGTTCTTGGTATTTTTTAGGTGTTATACTTAACGTTAATTCTTTTTGTCTACCTTTATAATATTTTGCTTCAAATTCTTTTGATTCAAGATTAAAATAGTCTCTTTCAAATTCTTTTGCTTTTAAAAGGTCTTCTTTCATTAATTTGGCATATTCACCAACAAAATGAATTTGTCTTTTACGATTTTCATAAAATTCTTCTAGTTTTGTATAATCTGCTTTTGTATATCTTCTACTGACATCTGCTATTCTTTCAACTTTGATTGCATTGTAGAAAACTAAAAAATTTCCCTCTATTTTCAAAATATCTGTCCGTGATAAATAAAATAAAACATTCTGCATTTCTTTAGGAGAAGTGCTTTCCCCTAGTAAATTTTGTCCATAATTATCTACTAGCATTTTGGTAGATACTTCAATTAAATTTGCATCTTTTGGTTTATGTTCATCTAGTTCATTTAAGTATTCTAATGTAGAATTTGCTATATCAAATCTACTTTCAAGATTTTTTAATAGTTCATCTTTACCTTTCTCGCTACTAATATTAAATACATATTTTTTACCTGCTTTTTTAGTTTTAATCAGCCCAGTAATACTTAAATATCCAATTACCTTTTCTAATTCAAATGTTGATGTATTTTCGAAAGAAGCACTAATTGCTTTTAGATCATATAAATTTTCACCTTCTTTTAGGCCTTCTAAAAAATTTTTTTCAATTTTATAAAACTTTTCTAATTTTTGTTTTTTTGGTTTTATACTTCCTTCTTTTGTGAAATTTATTTTCAAATCTTGAGTATCGCTTAATATTTCTGCCGCTTTTAAATCTTCAACTATATCCATTACTTCTTTTGTTTTTAGCGAAAGATTTCCAGCAATATATTCTACTCTTGATTCTGGTATATCTTCTTTATTAAATGTTGTGCTTTTAGCACTAAGTAATGATTGTAATATTCTTACTGCATTTGTTTTTCTAGTTTCATCTTTGAAATATGGAGATTTTTCTAGTTTTTCTCTTGCTTCCATAATATTTTTCACTAAAATACTGTCAGCAAATATTTTAGGTTCATTTTGCCCTCGTTCTAAAAACCTGCTTTGCTCTAAAGAGTTGATTGCCGTTATTACCTTTGTTTCGATTTTGGATTTATCTCCATCTATATCCCAGCCTGCTTTTCTTGCTATCTCAATAGGAGATTTAGAAAATGTTTTCCTATTACCTTTTGTCAAAAGTTTTACAACCTTCCATATATCTTGAATTTCTTTTATGGATAATTTTGTTTGATTTAATAAAGAAAAATGCAGATTTAAATCATTTTCATTGTAAATTATGTAACAATCTGCTTGTATTTTTTGATCTCTTCCTGCTCTGCCAGATTCTTGAGCATAATTTTCAAGTGAATCTGATATATCATAGTGGATTACCATTCCAACATCACTTTTATCTACCCCCATTCCAAAAGCAGTTGTTGCAACAATGATATCTACATTGCCATTTTTAAAATCATCTTGCGTTTTTATCTTTTCTTGTGCATCTATTTTTGCATTATATGCTTTTGCCTTAAAATTTCTAGCACAAAGTTTTTCTGCAAGTTCATTTGCTCTTTTTACCCTTGAAACATATATGATGGTGGGACATTGTTTTTCTCTTAACAACTTGATTAAGACATTAAATTTTTCTTCTTGATTGTTTACAGCAATTTGGAAATAGTTAAGGTTTTTTCTTCTTGTATCTGTGCTTATTTCTCTTAACTCTAAATCTAAGATTTCTTTGAAATATTGTTTTATTTCTTCAATAACTTCTTTTTTTGCTGTAGCAGTAAAACAAGAGACTGGAATTCTTTTTCCCCCTTTTTTTTCTTGAAGGCTTTTTATGAATTTACCAATATATTGATAATCTGGTCTAAAATCATGGCCCCAAGACGATAAGCAGTGAGCCTCATCAATTACAAATCTTGCTATATGCCTTTTTAGTAAAAGATTTTCTATGCTTTTGCTTCTTAATTTTTCTGGTGATATGTATAAAAGACTTGCTATACCTTTTTCAACTTTTCCATATTCTTCATTTCTGTCAATAGGATCTTGTAAACCATTTAGCGTTGCGGCATTATAAATTCCATGCTCTTTATCTAAAACATCCACTTGGTCTTTCATTAAAGATTGAAGTGGTGAAATTACAACCGTCAAACTGTTTTCAGCATCTCCAGAAATGAGTGCAGGCAGTTGGAATGTTAAAGACTTTCCTCCTGCTGTAGGGAAAATAGCAAGAATAGATTCATCGTTATTTGCTGCTTTTACAGCTTCATATTGTAAGTCTTTCCCTTCAAAAGATCTAAAACTTGTATATCCAAAATATTTTTCTAAAGCCTTAACTTCATCTAGTTCGCCTTTGCAATATTTACAAGATTTACAATTAGTTCCTCTTAAAATATGGACAACTTCCTCAATTTTTGGAAATGTCATTAACACCCATGGTGGTGTTTTTAATACATACTTTGAATCTTCTAATGCTCTTTTTCCTATTATGTCAAAATCTTCATTAACTTCTTTTTGAACTTCAGCCCAATTTATTTCTTTCTTTTGTTCTGCATGTTGAGAAAAAAGCATAATTGTATATGCAAGTTCAATTGGATAATCTTTAATCAATCTATCGACTGGAGCATTTGCACATATTTTATTTTCAATTTCACGTTTAATTAAACTTGAAAGATTAACACCAAATTTTATGAATCTGACATTTATATATTCGAAAAACCCCTTAAAATCTTTTTGTTCATGCAAAAGAAAATATAAAATTCTTTGTATATTTATATTTAGCATATTATATTTTTCAATGAAATCTTCTAGTAGCTTTGAAGCTCTTTGAGAATCTTTAAGTGGATTATTAAAACTGTTAGAACCTACTATATTATCCTCTTTTATTAAGTAATGATATGGTTTATATGGATCAAGAAGTGGAGATAGAAGCAAAGTATCAATAAAATGAGTTATGTTTAATTTTTCTAGCCTGTTTTTGATATATAGATTATCGTGCCTTAAAATATTATGGCCACAAAGAAACTTTGTCCCTTTTATAAAATCTTCAAACTTTGAAAGGGAATTTTCGTGAAATGTTGCATTTCCTCTACACGCACCTATATCACAAATTTCTCTTTCCTTTCTATTTGTGGTTGTGCTTTCAGTCTCTAAATCATAAAAAGTAATATTATCACTAAACAATTTTTGCCTCTTTAATGTTTAACTTCAGTTATATATTCAATTTAATTATATTATATATTAAAAAAGCCCTATATTAAAGAGCAAAAAAAAGGACATTTATCCGATGACAAAAAAAGTTACATTACTCTGTGACAAAAAAGTTACATTTGTTTCAAAATCTTTAATTTCTAAAAATGTTATTTATTTTTTCCTATCATATGTATTTACATTATTTAAAAATCCATATTGTTTCAATAAATCTTGATATATATCATTAAAACGCATTGGCAATAAATCATAAATTCCTGCATTTATATTTGTATAATGTAAAGGCTTTCCCCCTGCAATAGAAATTAAAATATTGTACATACAAGATAACATTGTTATTATCAAACTTTGATTTGCAAAGCCATGTTTGATTTGAGTCCTTAAGTATTTATACAGTTGATGAATTTTCTCATCTAAAGCGGCTAAATGTTCTATTGTGTTTTTATTATCCTTAAAGGCAAAGCCACCTTCAAGATTTTCAGTATATTGTATTGATATTTGTTCTGCACCACGATGCAAACATTCTCTAATAAATGCCCTTTTACTTGGGAATCTAAATTTTACATTTTCATATAAAGTATTAAATGATTCTTTGTTTGGCTCATCAATAAACGGCACCCAAACTCCTTTTTCAAAACTATTTTCTGTTCCTTTTTTGTTTTCCATTTTACTCTCCTTATATGTTCAATTTTTATTTGTTTTTAGTGTTGCCCGCACTTTACCATGTAAGTAATAACATCATTTATTTTTAATTTTGTCTGCACTATAAATAGATATTCATTTAAGCAGCAACATCATTTTATTTTTTATTTGACTATAGATTATCGATAATTTTTGTTCTATAATTAAAATGTAAATTTTCTGTTTTTTGTTAATTCATCAACAGATTACCCTCCGCAAAAAGCTCTTCGGGGCTTTTTGTATTTTTAAACACTGCATATAGACTAATAGAGGATCTTAATATATAATATAAATGCTTTCTTTTAACTTTTTTTTACATTGTTCATGATTTAAGAACTCCTTCAAAAAGCTCTTTGGAGCTTTTTGTTTTTTAAAAAAGTTCAATATGGACTAATGGAGGATTTTACGGTATAATCAATATGTATTATCTGTATCATAGATTGTAAAATACAACATGATACCTCCGCAAAAAGCTCTTTGGAGCTTTTTGTTTTTTAAAAAAGCCGAATATGGACTAATGGAGGATTTTACGATATAATTAAAGTACTTGATGTTCCTCTTCAAAGTTGTGTTTGTTTTTCATTTTTCTAAGTTTGAACATCTTTGTACCTCCTTTCAAAAAGCTCCCAAGAGCTTTTTGTTTTTAAAGATAAATGAAAGTTTTTGCATATATAACACGAGTTGTTTGAAGGATCAATTGTTAAAATTTTGCTATATTGTTCTTCTATTTAAAAGCCACGAAAAATGACATTTTAGACAAAAAGCATTAGATTTCAAAATAAAACTAAAATCAGAGAGTTAGCCAAAATATATATTTTCAGTCAATATAAAATAGTTAAATGGTAAACTTTTAATACATTTTGGCATTTTGCTCTAATTTTTTTCAAAAGGAAAAAACAAGTGCTTTATTTATCCATTAATTTTACTAATAGCAATTAGGCCTTGTGCTTTTTCTTTTAATCTTGCAATTCTTTTGTATGCTGCATCAATTGAAATATTATTTATTCTTGCATATGTTTTGTAGCAAAAATCTCCTTCAGCAATTTGCTCTAGTGTATGATATTCACTTTTACTAAGTGTGCTTAATGCTTTTTGAATTTGCATAGATTCTTCTTGTTCTATATATACATCTTCAGGACTTTTGTCATTTGATGCAAGCTCAATATTTTTGCTTCCTAAATATTCTAGCGATATGTGACGTCTTGTTTCTTTTCTATGAATTCTTTTTTCTTTCTTCACTTGCAGTAGATATGCCTTTTTAAATTCAGGCGTTACATTTAATGTTACAGTAGAGCCATCAGCCAAGACGTAATCTAACTTTACTTCACTTTCTTGTTTTTTTGTTTCAGTATTTGCTTTTTTTGTATTGTTGCCTTTTTGCGACCTTGAAATAATGCTAGCACTTGCTTTTTGTGTGTTACTGCCTTTTTGTATTTGTGGTGTGGTATTTATTTTTATTGGCTTAGATTTTGCGTATTCACTTTTTATGTTTTCAAAAATATTTATGATTGTTTCTATTTCTTTTTTTGGTTTTGTTTGTAATTTATTTACCATTTTTATTCTCCTTTAATGTTTCATGTTTTCAAAATAAAAAGACCTTGCTGTGCTATTTGCACAGTGCAAGGCCTTATAAATAACTTCGTATAGATAGTTTTCTTTACTTGCTTTAAATATATCCGATCGTGTCTACTAGCACCTCATCCATAGATATATTTAATATTTAGTTTTTTTAATTTAACCTATTGGTTTCATCATTTCTTTTGTACTTGAATCTTTTTTTATTGGCTTTGTTTTTATATTTACCAAATCATCAGTTTTGCCTAGTTTTACTTGAGGAACGTTTTTTAATGTCATAACTATTCCATCGCTACCACATCTAATCATTGATGTGTTTTTGCAGTAAGGACATTCATACAAAACTTTAGATGGTTGATATATATAAATGCTCAAATCATTACCACATACGCTACATTTCAATTTGTACATACTATCATCTCCTTTTTCACCAAACTAACGGTTGCGCAATCCAATTAGTTAGCAAATATTTTTTTTATTTTTGCTCTTACAATAAACTTAAAGTTTTTAGAGCATAATACTTTGTTTTGAAGTTAAAAATATACATATCTAAATATATTTTGTCTTTTGTTACATCCTATAAATCACATTAAACAAATTTTAAGTTAATAACCCTTTTATCTTTATTGGATTCTGCGGATCACATTGAACTAAATTTAAGCAAAAAACCCCTTTATCTTTTGTTATATCCTACAGATCACACTGAACCATATAACTCTTTAACTTTTTATCTTTTGTTAGATCCTGGTGAATCAAATTTTGAACCTGGTTTTTCTACAAACCATCTACCTGTGTTTTCTTCGTAGTATACTGTACTTTTTTTGCCATTTATGAAAAATCCAAATCTCAATGTAGGTCCTGTAACCCATACATATTGTGGCGGCCTTTGGAATGGTCCTTCAAATTTATCAATATTGTATTTAGCATCATCCCAAATTATTGCAAGAGGTCTCATTTTCCCATTTGCTCTCATAAGTATAATGACATCAATGTATACTTTGGTATATCCCCATTTGCCGCCCATGAATGTATCTTTTTTCTTCCCGTTGCCTGGATTTTTATCATCATCATACATATCAGTCCACATTTTCCAGCTCCTTTATTATTTTTTATATTTTTTTGATTTTATAATTATTTGTTAAGTTTGCTTTTATATATTTTGTTAAGCTGCAACATTGCTATTTATACATTTTATTACACTGTAAATTTTTCGCTGTTAATGTTAGAAATGTAAAGTTCACTTTCCTTTTTTATGTTGATGGATCCAACTTTCAACAACACCTAAAATTCTAAATTCATCTGCTTTTATTTCTAAACCTATATTATCAGTTTTACTGTTTTTTTCTAATTTTTGCCCTTTTATTACTATATCTTCATATGCTGGATTTTCAGGATGTAAAACAACTTGGTTTTGTTCTGGCCTATATGTTTTTGCTGTTGCTTCGCCATCAATTAAAGCAATTACAATTTCACCATATTCAGCACAAGGTTGTTGCCTTACAATTAAAATGTCACCGTCATAAATTCCAACGCCAGTCATACTATCACCTGTCGCTTCTAACATAAAATATTCACCACTGCCTAAAAGATTTTTTGGAAGTTTGTAATTCCCTTCAATATTTTCAATTGCAAGTATTGGCATACCACAAGAAACTCTACCAACTAATGGAACTATTTTGCTTTCAGCAAGAGACAATCCATATGGCGTATTAATTCCACCATTTTCTGATTCTTCAAAAACATTACGGCTTTTCAAAATGTCTACATACCTTTTTACTAAACTAAGACTTGATAACTTCAATGCTTTTTGAATTGCTCTAAATGTTGGAGATATCCCATTTGCTAATTGATACTCTTTTACATATTCAAATATTTTATTGATTAAATCTTCATTAATTGGTTTCATTTCTTTTCCCTTTTCGCAAAAACCTTTGATTAAAATTTAATGTTTATGTTATATATTCCACGATTTTTAGCATAAATTTTTGCAACAACATTTTATTTAACTTTAATGTTTTTGCTATATACTCCACGATTTTTAGCATAAGTTTTTGCAACAACTTTTTATTTAACTTTAATGTTTTTGTTATATATTCCACGATTTTTAGCATAAATTTTTGCTTAATTTTTTAAGAGAACTAAATGTTCTTTTATATAGAATATCACCCTTAAAAACAAATGTCAACACTCAAATATGAATTTTCTGAAAAAATATTTTATATGACTTTTAAGGGACATAAAATGTTGCTTTTAATTTATTCGTTTACATATTAAAGGCATCACATATATTGTTTTTGTATAAAATTAATGATTATTTTAATAAAAATTTCAACTTTTTATGTGAATTTTTTCTAAACTTTTGTCTAAAGTACTTTCTTCTTTTCAATTCAAACTTTATCACGACATTTAAACTCACAATATTACTTGCAATCTATATATGCTTTATTTAACTCAAAAAATTAAAACACATACTTTAATTCATTCATTCTTTAATCAATGTAAAAGTTACAACATATACTTTAATATATACAGACTTTACCAAGTATTAAAACCTACAATATATATTTATATACTAATGTTTAATATTTCCTATATTCTTCACTTCCACTCTTTTGTATACAAAAAAGCACTTGTGATATATAATCAATACATGGAAAAAGATTATTTACCAATTAACCCAACACCCATTTCTGAAACTGAAGCTTTACAAAAAAATGCTAATGTCTTAGCATTCATTGGCGATGCAGTGCAAACTTTGTATGCAAGAACTAAAGTTGCAGATACGCACGATTACAATACTGGTGTTTTACATATCAAAGTGGCAAAAGAAGTTTGTGCAAAATCACAAGCAAAAGCTTTAAAGGCAATAACTAGCAGTTTGAATGAATTAGAAACTATGGTGTATAAAAGATCTAGAAATGTGACAAAATCTAGCAAATCAAAAAATGCAAATGTAGCAGAATACAATATTGCTTCTGGCCTTGAAGGTTTAATCGGCTTTTTATATCTGGTTGGAAATCATGATAGATTAAAAAAACTTCTAGAAAAAGCATATGAGTTAAATAATCAAGATTGTTAAAATAGCAAGCATCATATATCTGGTGTGCCTAAATGTCACTATCATATGTAAATATTAAAGAGAAAAATATTCGCGAATCGTGATGAAAAAAATATTAGAATGCAAAAAATATCATCGTTATAAATGAAATAAATTTTAAGAGGGAAATATGTTAATTAATGGATTTAATGCAGTACAAGAGGCTTTAGATGCTGATACCACTATAGAAAAAATATATATTGAAAAAGGCGCCTTTTCTGACAAACTTAGAAAAATCATTAAAGATGCTAAAGAAAAAAAGATTCGTATCTTCTATTTAGATAAAAAAGAACTTGATGCAATGGCAAAAATGAAAGTGCAAAAAGTTTTAGCAGAAATTACAGAATATAAATATTTTACTTTAGATGAAATTTTGGCACAAAAGGAAAAGCCACATTTAATTTTACTGCTTGATGGAATACAAGATCCACACAATCTTGGTGCGATAATAAGAGTTGCAGATTGTGCAGGTGTTACTGGAATAGTAATCCCAAGACATCGAAGTGTTTCAGTAAATGATACAGTTATTAAAACATCAGCAGGAGCAACCGCTCATGTTAAAATAGCAAAAGTTACAAATATTAATGATACAATAAGGACGCTTCAAGACAAATTCATAACAGTACTTGCTACTGATATGGAAGGTCAATTAATATATGATGCAAATCTAAAAGATGATGTAGCAATTGTCATTGGAAGCGAAGGTCTTGGTGTAAAAGCCTTAACAAAAAAACTTTCAAATGGCATTATCTCACTACCTCAATATGGAAAGATAAATTCATTAAATGCATCTGTTGCAACTGGTATAGTTTTATATGAGGCAGTAAGACAAAGAATGTAAGTTTCCCTCTATTAATAAGAGCATAATCACTTAACAAAATTTACTATAATTATTTGCAGCGATAAAAATATGAATATTTGGTTATAAGTTAATTATTACAATTTTTTATTTGCAGCAAAAAAAACATAAATTTCAAAACCCTAAAAAATATGTTTTAATATTAATAGCATAAAATTTAAGGAGTTTCTATATTGAGTAAAAAAAGAAAAGAACAATTAGAACTTATTGAACAAGTTAAACAAAACTCAAGTAAAGCAGGCAATCTTTTAATTAAAAAAAACCAAGGATTAATACATAAAGAAGTCAATAAATATGCAAAAAATGCCGAAGAAAAGAAAGATCTTGCTCAAGAAGCAAGTATTGCATTAATTAATGCTGCAAAAAGTTATGATGAAGAAAAAAATAAAAGTTTTTATTACTATGCCCTAGTATGTATAAATAATGCTCTATATGATTGGATTAAAAAAGAACAAAAAGCCCCTATTACAAGTCAATATGAATACACTGAAGAATTTGACGCACTATTTGTAGATTTAGGATTATACAACGACTTAGAGTTAATGCCAATTTCAAAAGAAGAATCTGAAGAAATAGATAATTTATTAAAACAAACATTATCTGAAAGACAAAGAGAATCCCTTATTCTTTTTGCAAACGGATATACTTATAAAGAAATTGCAGAAATATTAGGACTAGAAGAAAAACAAGTAGATAACGCCATTAACATTGCTAGAAGAAAATTAAAAGGCAATGAAGAAATCAAAAAAATGAGAGACAGAAATTTGAAAAATAAAAATGTCATCAAAAGCAAATAAATGGTGATATGAAAGCCTGTTCAATACAAATATAAATGATATGTTCGTAAAAAATTAACGATACAAAAGAGTGTTCAATATAAATAGAAACTATACATTCATAAAAAATTAATGACATAAAAAATTAAAAATATAAGGAATAAGTAAAATGAAATTAGGAATAGTAGGATTACCAAATGTTGGAAAAAGCACTCTTTTTAATGCTCTAACAAAAGCGGGAGCAGCCGTTGCAAACTACCCCTTTTGCACTATAGAGCCAAATGTCGGAATGGTTGCTGTGCCAGATGATAGATTATATAAATTAGGAGAGCTTTTTCATAGCAAAAAAATCATTCATGCAACTATTGAATTTTTCGATATTGCAGGATTAGTTAAAGGTGCAAGCAAAGGCGAAGGTCTTGGAAATAAATTTCTTTCACATATAAGAGAAGTTGATGCTATTGTTCATGTCGTTAGATGTTTTAAAAATGATAATATCACTCATGTGTCTGGCGAAATAGATCCAATACAAGATATTGAAACAATAAATATGGAACTCTGTCTCGCAGATTTGGAAACCCTAACTAAGCGAATGGAGAAAACAAAAACTGCAATGAAAAGCGGCGAAAAACGATATGCTTTTGAATATGAGGTAATGGAAAAAGTATATAAAGCACTAGAACAATTAAAGGGTGCAAGAAGTGTTAAATTATCAAATGAAGAACAAGAAGTTATAGATTCTTGCTTTTTACTAACAAGCAAAAAAGTTTTGTATGTAGCAAATATTGCAGATGGCGATGATCCAAACAATGAGTATGTTCAAAAAGTAAAAGAATATGCTGCAAAAGAGGGTGATGAAGTTGTCGTTTTATGTGCTCAAAATGAAGCGGATTTGCAAAGTTTAACTGAAGAAGAAAGACAAATGTTTTTAGAAGAGTTAGGCCTAGATAATTCTGGATTAGATGAATTAATTTCTAAATCATATAAACTACTTGGCCTTATGAGTTATTTAACTGCTGGCGAAAAAGAAACAAGAGCATGGACTATCCCTATTGGAACTAAAGCCCCACAAGCAGCAGGTAAAATTCATACTGATTTTGAAAAAGGTTTTATTCGTGCTGAAGTTATAAACTGGAAAGATCTTTTAGAACTTGGCAGTTGGAGCAATGCAAAAGAAAAAGGAAAAATCCGAAGTGAAGGTAAAGATTATGTCTTTCAAGAAGGTGATGTAGTCTTATTTAGATTTAATGTATAGATCTTATTTTGAAATTTGATTTATAAAATCATTTTGTTTTTATAATTAAACAATCTTGTTTGTAAATTAATATAATAAAAAAATTCTTGGAGCAATTACTGAAATAAATCTTTTTTTACTCTTCATAATTTTTTATCCTCCTTTCGTTATTATCTTTATGATGTATGCTTTTTACTTTATTGCAAGATATTAAAGCTTAAAGTTTAGAAATATGATTTAATTTTTATTGATGCTAAAGGATTATAAAATAGAAAAAAAATAATTTTATAATGTTTATTTTTATGCCTATAATATTATATAATATAAAAGTATAAATAAACTTTTTAGGAGGATTTTTTAGTGTACTGTCCAAATTGTAGAACTCCAATGCACAGCAATGGTCAAGAAAATGTATGTCCAAACTGTGGAACAAAGATAAATAATCAACAAATGTATGGAAATCAACAACAATATGGGCCATATGGACCACAACAATCTCCACAACAATATGGGCCAAGACCTGATGATCACCCTTCTTTTGGCTATGGTTGTCTTGGATATTTCATTCCAATCGTTGGATTAATTTTATATTTAGTATGGAAAAATGATTATCCATTAAAAGCAAAATCCGCTGGGAAGGGTGCTTTAATAAGCGTAATCGTAAATGTAGTTGTAAGTATTATTATGTTTATTGTCGCTTTTGCTGCGGGTTTACTTGCCACAGCTGCTGCTTAAAATAAGTTTAAATTTAATTTTAACTAAATGGCATATCTATATTTGTAACAACTTGTTAATATATTTTAACGATAATTGTAACAACTTGTAACATATTTTAATGATAATTGTAGAAACTTGGTTATGTGCTAAAACAATAATTGTAGCAACTTGATTATATATATTTAACTTTGAACAGTTTTAATAAATTAAACATTTGCATAAGGAGGAAAAAATGTATTGTCCAAACTGTAATAACCAAATGAATAATCGTGGCAATCATTATGTTTGTCCATATTGCGGAACAAGAATGGGTAATCCACAAATGCATAGACATCCACAACAACATGGCCATCAACAAAATCATCAATATGCTCCACAACAAGAACCACCAATAAGTGGTGGTGCTCGATTTGGTTGGGGCCTTTTAGGTTTTTTAATACCACTTGTTGGATTTATTTTATTTCTAGCATGGAAAAAAGATTATCGAAAAAAGGCAAAATCTGCTGGAATAGGTGCTTTAATAGGCTTCATTCTACACATTATTATAGTTATCTTAGTAGTAGTTGTAACCTTAGGATTTATTGAAGGTTTATTAGATGCTTTGTTCGGAGCAGGTGGCGGTGGCGGAGAACAAAGTACAGCAAACTTTGTATTAAACACACTACCCTCACTTTTAAGATTGATGTAATTTTATCTTAAAAAATTACATATATGCATAAATTTTAATGTATTGAATTGTTGAATAAAGCATATATGTGCACAAAACTATGATGTGACAAAAAATATTAAATAAAGCGTATATGTGCACAAAACTATGATGTGATAAAAAATATTAAATAAAGCGTATATGTGCACAAAATTGAGTATAAAGGTATATATTAAAACCTTGTAAAAGTCATATTTTAATATAGGTGAAAGAGGATATTTGAATAATTAAAAACAACTGTTTTCCCTTTCCCTTGATAAAAATATATAGGCAATATATAATAGAAATACATATCAAAAGCAACTAATATTTTATATTATCTTAAAATATAAAAGTATATAGGCTAAAATGTTAAAGAAAGTCGAAAGATTTTAGGTTGAACGATCTAAGAACTTTGAGTAAAATTAGTAATTAACTAAAAATTAATTGAGTAAAAGATTTATGGCAAAGCAAAAACAACAAGCACCATTAACTACGGCAAAAATGTTCACTGCTACATGGACTGAAAGAGATGAAGCCGTTTTAGTAGAATTGCTTAAAAGGAAAATTCACGAATTGAAGTATGATATTCGTGATGCTACTTCTCCTTATGCAAAACGTCATTTAAAAGACAAAAGAGAAGAATATAAAACCTTGCTTTATAAAGTTGAAGCAGGCGAATATGATCCAAACATTTTAGCAAATGAATTACAAACTCACAGCCAATACAGTAATAAAAAATTAGATAAAAAGAAGAAAAAACTTGGTAGATATGCTGATGCATATACTGATGTTGATTTTGATTACGAAGGATATTTTTCAAAAACTAGGTATTTTGGTGCAGCCCTACCAATTGTTATGCTTATACTTTTAATTGTTTTTATGGGAATAATTTTTTCAGCAGCTTTCATACCAATGGAATCAATGGTTGCAGTCGAAGATTCAATAAGTGAGGGAATGGATGTAAGAATGTCTTTTGGTTCTGTTGCATATTTCAGACTTGGACCAAATGAAAATGATTTTAGCATTATTAATAATGGCGAATGGCCAAAAGGTGCTTTTTTATTTGAAGAACATAAATACGAACAAGGCGAAAAATATGAAGATCCTGTTACATTAGTTCCACCTGAGAGAGTTTTACTTTATGAAGATGCGGAAATGATTGCTATCGATGTAACTATTTTAGATATCATTAAAGCAATGTTTAAGACTGAGCCTTTTGCAGAAAACAGACTTGATCCTATAGAAAACTTAGGAGTAATGCAAGGACCTAGTTGGTATTATCTAAAATATATTAGAGATAGAAAAGAAGATTTAAAAATTAGAAAAATGGAAGATGGCTCATATGATAATGTCGCAATCATTAGAGCAGTTGCAACATATGGCACAATCGTATCTTTAATTTTGATGGTTCTTCTTGCCTTTATTGAACTTATTTTATGTATAGGAAGATTGTTTAGTTATACATCTAGAAGACTTCATGCTATACCAATTTTCATTGTAATTTTTGGGCTAATAACTATGTTCCTTCCTGCCTTTTTAGATATTAATGCAGCAACTAACGATGCAGTAAAAGAATGTTTACAAAATTACTTTAAAACAAGTTGGACTGAAATAGTTGAATTAGGTGAAAATGCACCAACCATCACATTTAACATGCTATTCCCATTACTATTAATCTTTCCACTATTAATATCTATAATGCCGCTATTTTTCAGAAATAGAGAAGCAAAAACTGTTGCATTCGTTCCAAAAGGAAATAAACCTCATACATATAGAGGACAATCAAAACCTACAAAACCAGGACAACCAGGACAAGCAAGGGTCAGAGCTCCTCAAGGTGCTCAAGCAACAATGGCAAGAGCAGGTTCAAAACCAGCATACGATCCTAGATATCCTAGGCGGTAGTTGTTGAATTTCAAAATTTTAAGGAGCTGTATGGCTCCTTTTTTTATGTTTTTTAATTCTCAATTGCATTTATTTGAAAATGGCAATGCTTAAATACAAAACAATTAATCCCCTTTTCTTTTCTTGTTATTTTATTAATAATGCTATGAAATAATGTTTAGAGGCTAAACAAGTTAAACCTTTTCTTTGTTGATTTGTTAACAATATCACTGGGAAGCAAACAATACTTAAATGCTAAACAAGTTAGATTATGAGCTTAAACTATTAAACCTTGTTAAATTACTACACAAATTTGTCTAGGGAATATATAATAAATATAATAAAAATACAAATTGTGCTATTTTGCACTATAAATTTTAGGTAAAAATTATGTTTGATAGAATCAAAGAAGATATACAAG
Source organism: Clostridiales bacterium (assembly GCA_012841525.1). Classification (GTDB taxonomy): domain Bacteria; phylum Bacillota; class Clostridia; order Christensenellales; family DTU072; genus JAAZJD01. The sequence goes on along the minus strand of DUUO01000029.1, from coordinate 18,754 downwards.
CTGCAATGGAAAGAGATCCTGCCGCTAGATCAAAGTTTGAAGTCTTTATGACATATAGTGGCATTAGAGCCCTATATAGACATAGAAGAGCACATTGGTTTTATAAAAAAGGACATAAACTAATTGCAAGGATGATATCTCAAAGAACAAAAAAAATAACTGGAATTGAAATTCACCCTGGTGCAACAATTGGTAAAGGTGTTTTTATAGATCACGGAACAGGAATTGTTATCGGTGAAACTACCATCATTGGAGATAATTGTATTTTGTTTCAAGGAATTACTCTTGGTGGAACTGGAAAAGAAACAGGTAAAAGACATCCAACATTAGAAAATAATGTAATGGTTTCAGCAGGTGCAAAAATTTTAGGCAATGTAACAATTGGTGCATATTCAAAAATTGGCGCTGGAGCAGTTGTATTAAATGATGTTCCCCCATATTCAACAGTTGTTGGTATTCCAGGCAGAGTTGTAAGATCATATGGTGCAAAAGTTGATGATTTAGATCAACATTTACCAGACCCAGTATTAGCAGAATTTAAAAGACTTCATAGAAGAATGCAAACAATTGAAGAATTTAACGGCATACAACCTTGTGAAAAATCTATTAGCAATGAAAGTGCAATAATTGAAGAGCCATGCCCAAATGCTGCAAATTGCATTTTCACTACTTGCAATGAATGTAAAGAAGCAGAATGTGCAGAAGCTGAAGCTGAAGCAGAAGCAAATGCTTCAAAAACAATTGATGAAAACGCAAAAGATTAAAGTTATATAAAGTCAAAAGATCTTAAATGATTGTTAAAAGTTTGAAAGATCTCATATATACAAGATGATTGTTAAAAGTTCAAAAGTTTAATATATACTAAATGATTGTATAAAACTCAAAAAAACTAAAGTTATATAATTATGATCTAATAAAATAAAATAAGAATATACATATAAATAAAGTAAAATAAAAAAATAAGAGGTAGAAATGTTAAAAATATATAATACATTAACAAGACAAAAAGATGAATTTAAGCCAATTGATAAAAACATCGTTAGAATGTATTCTTGTGGCCCTACTGTATATAACTATGCACATATTGGAAATTTACGTACATATATCTTTACAGATTTAATTAGAAGAGCATTACAAATTACTGGCCATAAAATTAAAGGTGTTATGAATATAACTGATGTTGGTCACCTTATGGAAGATAGTGATGATGGTGAAGATAAAATGGCTGTTGCTGCAAAAGCACAAAAAAAGACTCCATTAGAAATTGCAGATTATTATACAAAAGTATTTTTTGAAGATTTAAAAAAGTTAAACATTCAAACTCCAGAAATTGTGGCAAAAGCAACTGATCACATAGATGAAATGATCGATTTTGTAAAAGCCCTACTTGATAAAGGTTATGCATATGAAACTAGCGATGGCATATATTTTGATGTTTCTAAATTTGAAAAATACGGAAATTTAAGTGGTAAAAAATTAGATGAACAAGTAGCAGGAGCAAGAATTGCTGTTGATACTGAAAAAAGAAGTCCTGAAGATTTTGCACTTTGGAAGAAAGCAGAAAAAGGCCATATAATGCAATGGGAAAGTCCATGGGGAATGGGATATCCTGGTTGGCATATTGAATGTTCTGCAATGAGCAAAAAATATTTAGGCGAAGTTTTTGATATTCATAGTGGGGGTGTAGATCATATACCAATTCACCATGAAAATGAGATAGCACAAAATGAAGCACTTGCTGATAAGCAAACTGTAAACTATTGGATGCATGCAGAATTTATGCTTGTTGATGGTGGCAAAATGAGTAAGTCTTTAGGCAATACATATACAATAAAAGATTTAGAAGATAGAGGATATGATGCATTAGATTTTAGATACTTTTGCCTAAATGCACATTACAGAAAAAAGTTAAACTTTACTTTTGAAGGTATGGATATGGCAAAAACTGCAAGAGCAAGACTTAATGCTGCTCTATTAGAACATAAAGAATCTTCTAATAAAACTGATCCTAAAATTATTAAAGAATATGAAGATAAATTTATTGCTGCAGTAGAAGATGATGTTAATGCACCTTTGGCACTTGGTATACTATTTACAGCAATAAAGGAACCTAAATCAAAAGATATCTATGAGCTTGCTTTAAGATTTGATAAGTTTTTAGCCCTTTCTTTCGATAAGATTAAAAAAGAACAAGAAGATGCTATTCCAGAAGAAATAATAGCACTTGCAAACTCTAGAGCAGAGGCTAAAAAAGCAAGAGACTTTAAAAAAGCAGATGCAATAAGAGATGAAATTGATGCAAAAGGTTATTCAATTTTAGACACCAGAGAAGGATATACAATTAAAAAGAAAGTTTAAAATATTTTCTTAAACTCAACAATAAATAATTGCAACCAAAAAGAAAAGATAAATATATACCAAGATTTGTTGATCGCGGGTTGAAAAATATTTAATTATATTAAAGACAAATCAATTAAATTAAATAAACTTTAAGCGATTGGAAACTTGTATAAAAATATAAATTGTATACCCCCAGATATGCTAAAAACAAACAAACAAGCATAACTAAAAAAACTAAACATACCCAAACATTCTAAAAGCAAATAAGTAAATATAACTAAAAAATCAATTACATCCAAATATGCTAAAAGCAAATAAGTAAATATAACTAAAAAACAATAAAAATAAATATGATTAAATGTCCAAATTGTAAACATAATATAATGACTAGATCTGATTATTGTCCTTTATGTGGCATAAACTTTTCTGAACATGGAGTTAGTCAATTAACCATTAATCAAACTCCAAGACTTTTTGCAAAAAGATCTAGTTTATCGTTTTTATCATATTCAATTTTTGACACTATATATTTAAGCATTCTTCTTGCCCTATCAATTCCTGCTTTATTAACTGAAGGATTTTTGACTGGCTGGAATATACGATATTCATATATTCCAATATCTGTGCTTGTTTATTTATATATTCTACTTAGGCTTTCACTTAATAGTGCCAAATTTTTCCCTCAAAGAATTTTAATACAAGCAATATCTTTATCCTTTATTAGTTATTTCATAGCAAAAGCCACTGGACATACTGATATAGTTTTTGCATATGTTATACCTACTATCTTTTTAGTCAGTTTAATAACAGTTGCAGTATATGTTTTTATAAACTTCAAACTTCCTGAAAAGCATGCAGCAAGTATAATTTTTATGGCATTAACATCTATTGTGCCACATATATTAACAATAATTTTTGGTGTAAAAGAAAAAATATATGCCATTGTAGTTGCAGGCATAGCAGTTTTATTTATATTAGTTACGGCACTTGCTTTTGCAAAACGACTCAAGCACGAATTTGATGCCTTGTTTAATATTTAGTTTTTATATATTCAATCAAACTCAAAGATATTAAAATAAAAAAATTATATTAAGTACCAGGTTTTAATATCTGGATATATTTTGAATACTCAAAAACTCTATTACGAGCTTTTGTGGTTATTTCTGTTAATATACCAGCCTCAACCATTTTTTTAACTGCATTAGAAACAGCGTTATAAGATAGACCTAAAACATTTGCAGTGCCACCTATAGAAATAATTGGATGTTCTTTTATATAATCGAAAACCATTGAAACCGTTTCAGTTTTCTTTGAAAGCTTTTTTGCATCTGACTTAATAAGTGAGTTTATATTTTCAATTGTCTTTATTTCCTCATCACAAGTTTCTATTATTCCTCGCAAGAAAAAATTTATCCATTGCTTATATGTACATAAAAAAATAGATAGTTAAATGCGTCTTAACTATCTATTTAATAATATGGTGGGCGCAAACGGGCTCGAACCGCTGACATCTTGCTTGTAAGGCAAGCGCTCTCCCAGCTGAGCTATGCGCCCACAACATATAGTGGTGACTCCTACGGGAATCGAACCCATGTCTCAGCCGTGAAAGGGCCGTGTCTTAACCTCTTGACTAAGGAGCCAATTTTTTGTAACGATGGTAGCGATGGTGGGACTCGAACCTACGACCCTTCGGGTATGAACCGAATGCTCTAGCCAACTAAGCTACATCGCCACAATTTCTTGGTAGCGGGGATAGGATTCGAACCTATGACCTTTGGGTTATGAGCCCAACGAGCTACCACTGCTCCACCCCGCATCGTTCTATTTTGTCAAAATTCACATCTTTTCAGCGACCTTGCGATAAGATGCTTTTTTATGATAGCAGTAAAGGAAAACCTTGTCAACTATTTTTTTATACACCAAATTATTGTTAAGTCTTGTTAAGTCTAAAGGTAAGTGCAACTACGCAAAATTTTTGAATATTTTTTCTAAAAGTAAGTGCTTTTTTTATTTTTCAAAAGTTAAGAATGATTACTGCTTTTAATGTTTTTTAAAATTAAGCATAAAGTTAAATATTATGGTTATGCAAATTTTGGGATTTTTCCTAAGTTAAGTTTTAAGTTTAAATATGCATTTTAGATTTTTTCCAAAGTTAAGGATGCCTACCCTTTTTAATGTTTTTTCTATAAAGTTAAATATAAAGTTAAGTTTAGAGATGCGTATTTTATAATTTTTTCAAAAGTTAAGTATGGTTGTCGCCTTTTCATGCTTTTCTTGATTATTGCTGCAATTAATAGCATTTGTTTTTGTGTTTTTTATGTTAAGTTTTAGAAAATTGTGTTTTTTTAATGTACAACTAGAGAAAAACATATGTTTTGTAATATAATGTATATGTATGCGCATATAAAATTTTATCTAAAGGTTTAGCATGAGTAAAAAAGCCGTCATAATTTTAGTTTCTGTCATTTTAGTGCTTGCCCTTGCAGGTGGCATTGCTGCTGGTGTCATACTTAGTAAAAAATATACAGTTACTTTTGAAGCAGAAGACAATATAATTGACACTCAAAAAGTAACAAAAGGAAAATATGTAAAGCCACCAAAAGTTTCAAATATTACTAAAGAATTTGAACAATTACAATTTTCACATTGGGTAATTAAAGATTCAGGACAAACTGTTGATTTTTCAAAATATAAAATTACTGAAGATATAACATTTAAGGCTATCTTTAAATCTGTTCCCCTATACACTGCATCATTTGATTTAGGGTTTGCATATCCAGTTGAAAGTTTTGATACTCAAATTTTAGTAGCAGGCACTAAACTAAAAGATATTCCAACTCCAAAAAGAGAAGGATATATTTTTGATGGCTGGTATGAAGATTCAAACTTTAATTTATATATAGAAGATTTAAATAGTGTCGAAGTAAACGAAAACATCAAAATTTATGCAAAGTGGAAAAAAATTCATACAGTTACATTTAAAAATTATGATGATACAATTGTTAAAACACAAAATGTTGCAGATGGTGATTTTGCATCTGCACCACTAACAAATCCAAGTAAACCTGAAGATGAAACTTTTAGATATGAATTTGATGCTTGGACATTAAATGACGGCACTAGCCCTAGAATATCAGAATATAGGATCACTGAAGATACTGAATTTATCGCAACATTTGTTGAGAAAAGCAAACAAGTTACAGTTACTTTTATGTTAGATAATGAAGTGCATCAAGAAAAAATAGTAAATATAGGAACAAAAGTTCCAAAACCAAGTATAGATCCACAAAAAGAAGAACATGTTTTTAGCGGTTGGTTTTATCAAAACGGCATTCCCTTCAATTTTGATGAAGTAATAACTTTAGAACAAGATATAATTCTTGAGGCTAGATTTAAGATTAATCAATATGCATTAATAGTAGATTTTAATTATGGCTCACTTTCAAATAAAGAAATAAAGGCTAATTTTAATACTCTTTGGAAGGAACCTACAGAAAACATAGAAAATAGAAAAGGCTATGAATTTAAGGGTTGGTTTAAGATTAAAAATGAAGATGGATCTTTAGAAGATGAGTTTTCTTTTGATGGAACACAAAATCTTGCAATAAGAGAAAATGAAACTAAAATTTATGCTAAATGGGAAAAGATAACATACAATATTACATATTCTTTCCTAGATGGATTAAAAGAAGAACATCATGAAGGTGTAATAAATCCTAATACCATCACACAATATGATATAGAAAGTGAAGAGATATCTATAGAAAATGCTGAAAGAACGGGATACTATTTTAACGGTTGGTATACAAAAGATACATTTGAAGATAATTCCAAAATAACAAAAATTCCACAAGGAAGCACTCACAATTTAACACTTTATGCAAAATGGACTATTAAAATATATAATGTTAAATTCATTACATATATTGAAGGCGGAGTTGGTTATCTACCATCTCAAGATATTGAATATGATGGTTTAGTAACAAAACCAAAAGATCCTATGCAAGCTGGACATGTATTTATAAATTGGTATATTGATGATGGTGATGAAAATATTGAAAATGATGTCTTGTTTGATTTTGAAAACACTAAAATAACTAAAAACTATACTCTTTACGCAAGATGGGAAAAACTAAAATATACCCTTACAATCAAATTAGATGGTAGCACTCATGCTGAATTTACTGAAGGATGTGTTTATGAAGAAGAATATAATAACTATTGGAAAGATAAAATCCCTTCATATAATGCAGTTCCAACTAAAGAGCATTACACTTTCAACGGTTGGCTTGTTGTTAAAGATAACGAACAAACAGATGGCACAACATTTTCTTTTGAGACTGCAAGAGCCACTAAAAATGTAAAAATTACAGCTTCATTTACTCCAGAAAAATATACTTTAACTTTTTTGGCAGATGGAATTACCTTTGAAACTGCAACTACTTCATATAACACTACTTGGAAACAACCTCTTAATACACCTCAAAAAGAAGGATATACTTTTGTTGGCTGGTATTTTGATGTAAATGATGATAACGATGACAGCAATGATATTGATTTTGATTTTTTTACCCCTGCAGTTCAAGATTTAGAAATATATGCAAAATGGACACCAAAAAAATATAAACTAACTTTAGACGCAAATGGCGGTTTATTTAGCGGTATTAAAATTAAAACCATTCTTGCAGATTATGGCACTCCTTGGAGTGAGGATAGTTTTGCTTCCCCTACTAAAAAAGGACATTCCATTGATTATTGGGCTATAGATCAAGAAAATACCGCACGATATGATTGGGACACTCTTGCAAGCGAAGATACTCAAACAACAATTTATGCAATATGGAAAAAAGCAAATTACTCTATTAAATATTATAAAACTGGAAATGAGCAAGAGCCAGAAATTTTGAGCACTGGTTGGCCTTATAACGATACCTTACCAGAGCTACCTGATGTTCGTGATGAATATGAAGATCACATTTTTGTTTCTTGGGAATATTTTAATCCAGATGTTTCAGCATATGATCCATTATCAAAATTAAAGAATATAATGCCAGCCTTTGATTTAATATTAAAACCTACATGGAAAAAAACAACATATACCCTAACTCTTATATTAAAAAGTGATGAATATCTAACTGGGTTTGAAACAGGAAAAGAAAATATTATTACTAAAAACTTTGATGAACTTTGGTTTGATACTATCCCCACACCTTCAAAAGCACATTGCGTTTTCAATGCTTGGTATTTAGATGTAAATAATGATAACGATGACAGCAATGATATTGAATTTGACTTTAATAAAACTGCAAAAGAAACAGGAAACGGTATGCATATTTATGCTACATGGGAGCCTGAAACATATACAATGACATTATCAAATGAATTAGATAATGAAAATTATCCAATAGAAAGAGATGTAGAATATGGAGTTTTATGGTCTAGTCAAAAGCCTGAAGATCCTCAAAAAGATGGATATGAATTTTTAGGCTGGCGTATACCAGGACATCAAACAAACTTTGATTTTGATACTCCTGCAACAGAAAACATATCTTTACAAGCCACTTGGAAAACTGTTGAATATGATATAACTTGGGAGGTATATACATCTGGTTCTGAACAACATTTAGTTACAAATAATAATAAAACTAAATATAAAATCACTGATGAAACATATGCATTTACTAATCCTAAAAGAACAGGTTATGAATTTTTAGGCTGGTATGACAATCCTGAATTTACTGGTGATGTAGTAACTGAACTTCCAAAAGGTTCTTTTGGTGCAAAAACTTATTATGCAAAGTGGCAAATTGACACATATACCCTAACATTCAAGCATCCAAATTCTAGTGAAACCATCATATATGAAAGCACAACAAATTATGATGAAACTTGGGAAAAACCAGGAGATCCTGAACATTTTGAATATCCTACCCATTATACTTTTGATAATTGGTACACTTTAAAATATGAAGGTGTTGTTTTTGATTTTTCAACAAAAGCGACTGAAAACAAAGTTATTTTTGCACGCTTTAACAAAAAGCAATATACCTTAACTTTTGATTCTGATGGTGGTAGCGAAGTTCCACCACAAACCAAAGATGCATTATCACCAAATTGGGCAAGGCCAAATAATCCGACTAAACAAACTGGCTCTGATAGCACCCTATTAATTTATGATTTTGTGTATTGGTATGAGATTCCAGAAACTGGGGAACCAAATGAAGATATACGCTTTAACTTTAACACACAAGTTACTAGAAATATTGCATTAAAAGCAAAATGGAAAATAAGAGAATTTACCCTTAAAGTAAATCTTGTAGGCGGAATTCATGAACTAGATACTGATGAATTAGGATATTTTAATTTCATAGTTGAAATGCAAAATCCATGGAATAATGGGGCTGCCCCAAGTGCCGCTACAAAAAACGGCTATACTTTTGATGGCTGGTATTTTGATGTAGATAATGATGACGATAACAGTAATGATGTTGAATTTGATTTTTCTACACCTGCAACCCAAAATTTAGAAATATATGCAAAATGGAGTGTAGTTACATATTCAATTACATATGGAAATATTCCTATAGAAGTTGTAGAAGAAAAGAACTTCCCACAAACATACAATATTGAAACACCAACAATAGCTCTAGTTTTATATCAATATCGAATAGAAAAAGAAATAAATGGAACACTATATCTTCACGATATTGGCTCATGGCATCTTGATAGTGAAACTGGTGAAGTTATTGAAAATATACCAAAAGGCTCAACTGGTGATTTGACTTTATATGCAACTTGGATTGAACATAGTTTTAATATTAAATATAACTTAAGTGGCGGAACAAATCATCAAGATAATCCTTTATCATTTAAAAATAGCGAACACGAAAGTAACGAAGACCAATATATTTTATTACAAGCTCCATCAAGAGAACATTATACTTTTGTAAGTTGGCACACTGATATTAGTTTATCAGAAGAGTCAAAAGTTGTAGATTCAAAACTTGATGGAAGACAAAGAACAGACTACGATCTATATGTAAAATGGGAAACTCTAGAATATACAATAACATATGTAATTCAAGGCTGGCCTGAAGGTGCAACTGATCTTCAACTCCCTTCAAAAACTACCTACTCTTTAGATGATGCTTCAATTTATCTTGAAAGTGCATCTTGGGCTTTTGAAGGAAAAACTTATAGGACAAAGGCTTGGTACGACAGAGAAGATCATAATGAAAATCCAGAATATAAATTAGAATTTATTTTCCCTGATCCTGATACAATTGGAAATATAACTGTATATGGAACTATTGAACAAACATACATAGTAACTTTTGAAACATTTCCTTCTGCAGAAGAAACTGATACTCAAACATTTTCTAAAGTAGTTTCAATAAATGAAACAATAGATGCTCCAGATGATCCAGTTAAAGATGGTTACACTTTTGGTGGTTGGTACAAGGAAGAAACTTTTGATAATTTATGGGATTTTGAAAACGATGTAGTCACCAGCAATATGACTTTATATGCAAAGTGGATACAAGAATAAAGATGTATTCTATCCCCTTTTTGTATACGAAATTAATCATTGAATGCATCTTATCTTTATTCCCTAGTTAAATACAAGAATAAAATTGTATTGTAGCCCTATTTTATTGGAATAATAAATTAACCATTTTAAATAATATTATGAAAATAGAAACATCACTTTTTAACTGTTTATTTTTTATTTTGTTTGAATATGTTTTTTAATAAAATACCTTATAGTTTCTATGGCTTTTAACTTCACTTTTATGCTTTAAAAGCCTATAATGGTGTTTACATATATAAATCTTTGGGGTGGATAAAAATATGGATAAAAAAGCAACTGCTGTAACTACAAAACATGATAACTTTTTTTCTTTTGTAATATTGATATATTGTATGGCAGTAACTTGTGTTTCTGCAATAATTGGACTTGTTTATGCACTAGATGATTCAAATGTATTTTTATATGTCCTAATGATATATACACTAATTGGTATTGTCTTTAGTTTTTTGAGAACAAAAAGAAATACAAAACATGCAAAATATTTCTTCGCTTTACTTTCTATACAACTTATTATTGAAATAGCTGCTGCAATAACTTTAAATATTGCTTTGTATATTACCATTGGAGTTCTTGGTATAATTATAGGTTTATTTGGTTCAATACTTTGTTTTGTTTCGCTATTTAAAGATGCTAAAAAAGATGAGAAAAAGCCTAAAGGTGTTGGTTGGCAAATAGTGATTTTGTTTTTTATTGTGTTCTTTGCAATGGTTTCTATGACATCTAATACTTTAATTTATAGGGGTGGTTATTTTGAACCTTTTACAAAAAATGATGGAACTGTAATTAGAAACATTTCCTATGGACCAAAAGGGGCAAGAAACAAAATGGATATTTTTCTTCCAAAAGATTTAAGCACTACAGATGAAAATGAGGCTATCTTAATTATTCATGGCGGCAGCTGGGTTAGAGGAAGCAAAGAACAAATCAGTAATGAAGGTAAAAGGGTTGCAAAACATGGATATATTGGAGTCACTATGAACTATTCTTTCATAAATCTTGATACCCCTGTCGTTATGGATGATATACTCGATGAAATAGATATGGCATTAAAGCAATTAAAAATTGAAAGTGAGAAAAGAGGCTTAAATATTAAAAGAGTTGGATTTTCTGGATATTCTGCAGGTGGACATCTTGCACTATTATATTCATATAAAAAAGGAGCCACTTCACCATACAAGCTTTGCTTTACTATTGCAAAAAATGCCCCCGCTGTTTTCACCGCTGACAATTGGAAATTAAAGGTTTTGAAAGAAATTGCACAAGGTGGCCTAGGCTTTACAAAATATAATGAAATTGAAAATATTGATAGCATTGATAAACAAAAAGAATGGGTTGAAAATTCTCTAAAAGAAATTTCCCCTCATATATATATTTCTGCTTCAGCCCCACCTACATTATTTTCTTATTCTGAAAATGACACAACAGTCTCTCCTACTCAAGCAAAAACCTTATTAAAATTATTTAATGAAAACGGCGTTGAGCATCAATTCTATCTTTACAAAGACTCCACTCATGTTGCTTTTGAACGAAGAGATCAACACGATGGTTTTTATGAAGCATATTTTAACTGGGCAAGAAAATATTTTGATGAAGCAAAAGGAAACTGAAGGGTTTATTGCTTTTAGATTTTACCTTCATGTGACATAAAGGTTATTTGCTTATATTAATGTCTTGTTTTTAGAATGGGATTTTATTTGTTTGAATTAATATGACACTAGTTTTTTCATACAAAGTTTTATTGTTTGAATTAATATGACACTAGTTTATGGTGCGGGCTTTAATTAATATGATGTTTCCCCCTTAATGTTTGTTGTTATTGTTTGAATTAATGTGATACTTATTTATGGTGCGGGCTTTAATTAATTTTTCTCTATTAAAGATTTGTTGTTATTGATGTGATATTTTGTTTTTTGTATGGACTTTAATTAATTTTTCTCTATTAAAGATTTGTTGTTATTAATCTGATGTTTTGTTTTTTGTATGGACTTTAATTAATTTTTTCTCTATTAAAGATTTGTTGTTATTAATCTGATGTTTTGTTTTTAATATATATTAATATTTTATTTGTGATATAATTTTATAAATACAAAAATACTGATTTTTTATTATTTGCCCTATGAATAAAGATAGAAAAGTTGAAACAGCGACATCTGATATAGAAGTTTATGAACCAGTGGTTGCAAATTTATTTATATTCTTTGCAGTCTTGATTTCAATTCTTTGTGCTTTTCCTCTTTTAGTTTATTCCATGACAGATAATCTAGCATTTTCTTATGTTTTGATGGGGCTTACCTCGATAGTTTTTTTATTTGCAGCAGTTTATGAAAACAAGGCAAAAAAGAAAGCCTCTGTCTCAAATGCATATGGGATCTTGCTTGTTTTAGAAGCTATTTTAGTAATGACAAATGCCCTAGCGGTTTATTATCTTGCCACTATTTTTGGCTTTTTATTTGGTGGTTTTGTAGTTTACAAGACAATGAGCAGTCAATACAAGGCAAGTTTTTTTGCTGGTGAAACTAGTGCTGAAAGCATAGATATTAATGAAAAGAAAGAAGAAACAAAAGTTAATTCGAAAGAAGATATAGTTAACAATAATGAAAAACAAGAAAAGATATTAAAAACCAAAGTTTTCAAAAACGGAAAATCAACAAAGCATGGGAAAGTCAAGAAAAGTGATTTGGTAATAAAGATTGTTGCAATCATTTTATTAGTTGTATTTTTCATAGCGGGAATAACACTTAATGTATTAATGTATAGAGCAGGATATTTTGAAGATTTTGCTTTTTATCATGGGAAGGTTTACAAAAATATTGTATATGGTGAAGATCCTGTTAGAAACTCTATGGATTTATATATTCCATCAAACTTTTTCAATCAAGAAAAGCGGTATGCCATTATCTTTATTCATGGTGGTTCAGGATTTCAAGGAAACAAAGAACAAATTAGTGGTGAAGCAAAAACATTTGCAAAACAAGGATATCTTACAGCAACAATTAATTATTCGTATATTACCATCAAAAATGAAAACAAAACGGAGACTATTTTAAATGATGTTACAAATGCATTAAACCAATTGAAGGCTCTTTCTGATAAAAATGGTTGGGGTATTTCAAAAATAGCACTTGCTGGATATTCAACAGGCGGACAGATATCCCTATTATATTCATATACAAAACAAGATGAGTCACCTTTTAAAATAGCTTTTGTCGCTTCAAGATTAGGCCCTGCCGTTTTAACTTATGACCATTTGAGTTATAAATATATGGACATATATGCAAGTTCATATCTTGGCTATAATCCATATGTGGCATATGCAAAATACAAAAGTATTTATGATGAAAAATATCCTGATGGAAACAAAGAACAACCTTTACTAAAATACAAAGAATATATTACTAAAATGGTTTCATCGATTTCACCCCATGATAATGTAAATATATTATCACCGCCTACACTATTTTCTTTTGCAACTAAAGATCAATATGTAAATATTAGTCAGGCTAAAGAGTTTAAGGAAAGACTTACATTTTGTAAAGTTGAACACTCATATGTTATTTTTGAAAACTCAACTCATTTTCTATTTGAAGACAGAAAACAGCTCGATAAATATTATGCTGAACTTTCTCGCTTTGCAAGAAAATATTTTAAGTAATTTTTATATGCTAACAATAACAACAAAAATATATACATTAATTGCAACGATAAAAACATATTTGTTAACAGACAAAGACTTAAAGACAAAAATATAGATGCGTTATGGAAAAAGCAAAGTTTAACCCCTTTTCGAATAAAGGGATTTTAATTTCATCATTTATCTTAGGATTTTTATTTGCCATTATAGGCATCTCCTTTTTTGGCCTATATTTTATTTTAAATTCTCTAGCATTTTCATATGTGATTTTAATTTTTGCCCTATTAATGCTAGTGCTTATGATGAAACATGAAAACAAAAACAAATTTATTTTAATAAATATTTTAATTACCAGCGTATCTATAACTTTACAACTTCTTTTTATTCTATCAAGAAGTTATGTAGTAAGCTTTTTTGCTTCCCTATTTTCTTTAATTGCTGGCATATGCTTTTCAATACTTTCGATGCAATGGTATGAACAAATTCCAAATAGAAAGAAAGCAAATGAAGAAAAGACATCAAAAGATCTTTCAAAAAAATCAACTGAAGAAAAAAAACAAGACATCTCAGAAAAATCAACTGAAGAAAAAACAAAAGTTTTCACATCAACAAAAAAAGACAATGCAAAATGTGTTGGTGCTGTTAGAAATAAAAGTTTAACATTTAAGATTTCTACTGTAGTAACTGTTTTTATATTAATATTTTGTATAGTTGCAAGCGTATTTATTCATATATTAGCGATAAATGGAATGTATTATAGCTCTCTTTCTCTAGGTTATGCTAAAGAATATAAAGATATAAGTTATGGTCCATATGGGAAAAGAAACACCATGACAATTTATGTGCCACGTAGTGCTTTAGATAGAGATGAAAATGCTGCAATGGTATTTTTACATCCTGGCGGTTGGAATGCTGGTGATAAAAATATTTGTTCTGCCGATGCTAGAAGATTTGCCAAAGAAGGTTATATCACAATGTTTATGAATTATAGATTCTTAAATGATTCAAATGATTTTGGCATGGATGATTTGCTTTGCGATATAACTTTAGGATTGACAAAACTAAAAGAATATTCTGCAAAGAAAGGTTGGAATATAACAAAAATATCATTAAATGGTTATTCAGCAGGAGCACATTTATCTATGCTTTATGGATATAAATGTAAAGATAAATCACCTTTTGAAATTTCATATATTGCAGCAAAAGCAGGCGTGTTTATTTTTAATGAACCAAGTTATTATACCCCAGACATAATATATACAGGTGGAGTTTATGGCGGCAAATTACATAATAGTCCTATTAGATATGATTCCAATGGCAATTTGCTTCCCACAAAAGATGTTATATATAAACAAGAAGTTTTAGATGTTTTAAAAGAAATATCCCCTATAACATATATGAGTCCAGATAATCCGCCACTTATTCAATGCTATGGCAATGAAGATAATCTTATTTCCATTAAACAAGTTGGAGACATAAAAAAACATTTAACTTTAGAACCTTTTAAAAATGAAATATTTATTTGTGATAAATGCTCACATCTCTTTTTAGAAAATCACAAAGCTCTAAAGTCATATTATGATCGTGTAAATGTTTGGGCAAAACACTTTTTTGGTTATTAAATAAAGTTTATATAAATTATTTAATATTTCTACATTCCGTGTAGTTCCGCCTACCTTTAGATTTAAATCCATATTAAATTATTAAAAAACCCCCATTCTGTGTAGTTTCACCTACCTTTAGATTTAAACCCATATTAAATTATTAAAAAATCCCCATTCTGTGTAGTTTCACCTACCTTTAGAAAATTCATTCATTTGGAAATCTAGCCACAATTACCTTTAGACTTAACACATTTTCTTATTTATGTAACAATTTTTTCTCAAACCTTGACATCCAAAAAATTTATGATACAATACATAAAAAACAAAACAATATTTCGGGAGTTAATATGCCGTATTTTGAAGTTGTAACTAAATGTGGTCATGTAGGAAGAGATAGATATTATAGAGGAGTTTTCTATCTAAAAGCAGAAAATGGAAAAGAAGCTGCAAGGATAGCAAGAGAGCTTCCAAGAGTAAAAAAAGATCATAAAGATGCTATTTTAGAGTGTAATGAAATCAGTGAAGCAGAATATAAAGAAGGTCTTGAAAAAATCAAAAACGAAATATATTTTCAGATAAAAGGCAAAAAAGTGCAAAAAAAATATTGGGATGAAATAAAAGATAATATCTATCCAGAAACTAAATGCCAATGGATATATAGAGGTAGACATCGTGGAAAGAAAAAAGATAAAGATAAAGAAAAAATGTGTGAACTCAGAAAGAAAGAGGAGAAAAAAATAGATAAAGAAAATAATGAATTTTTAAAATAAAGATACACATTATATGTTAAAACATCGGTAAAATGAAGCGATGTTAGTTAAATTAAAAGGACCACAATTTGTGGCCCTTTTTTATTGTTTTGGTAATCCCTTTTGCCCTTTTTGAGCGAATCAACACATTGAAGTTATAGTTAAATTTCCTTTATTCTTCAGATGTATCGTCATCAGCAGAATCATCTATATCATCTACTGCTTGTTCATTTGGATCGTTGTCTTTATCATCTTCAACATCAGTAAATTCGGCATCGTCTTCGTGTGGTGTTAAAGCAAGTGCTGCAACTTTACCATCATCTTTTAGTCTCATTATTCTAACGCCTTTTGTTGCACGACCAATTAATGAAACCGCTTCTCTTTCAACTCTAATTGTTATACCTGTATCTGAAATTACAATGATATCTTCATCTTCATTTATTATCTTCAAGTTTACAAGACCGCCAGTTTGTTTTGTGAAGTTTCCTGCTTTAACTCCTTTACCTGCTCTTCTTTGTAGCGTGTAATCTGCAATATTAGAACGCTTTCCAAAACCGTATTCTGAAATGGTAATCAATTCACTATCTGTGTCTTTGATAACTGCCATATCTACAATATGTTCTTTTTTGGATATCTTCATGCTCTTAACACCTTGAGAAGTTCTACCTGTTGGTCTGACATCTGATTCTGAGAATCTAATACATTTTCCACCAGATGATGCAACAATTATTTGTCTATTTCCATCAGTTAAAGAAACCCCTATTAATTCATCATCATCAACTAAAGTTATTGCGATTTTTCCGTTTGTTCTAATTGAAGTAAATTCTTTTACAGAAGTCTTTTTAATTAAACCGTTTTTAGTTGCCATTAATAGGAAATGACCTTCATATTCTTTTTCTCTATCAACTGAAATGAATGTTGTAATTTTTTCATCTTGTGATAAATTAAATACGTTAACAGCAGCTCTTCCTCTTGAGTTTCTGCTTCCTTCTGGAATTTGGAATCCTCTTATTCTATATACCTTGCCAAGATTTGTGAAGAACAATATATCATCATGTGTATGGCAAATATCCATAGTAGTTACAAAGTCTTCATCTTGTGTAGCAGATTTTGTATTTGTTGCCCTAATTCCAACGCCACCTCTATTTTGAATTCTATATTCATCTAGTGAGATTCTCTTGATGTAACCTTGATAAGTCATAGTTACAACAATATCTTCAGGAGCAATTAGATCTTCAAGTTCAATATCTGAATCATCAAAACTAAGCTCTGATCTTCTTGGATTATCATATGTTGCTTTTACTTCAGCAAGTTCTGAAGATATGATTTCAATAACTCTTTCTTCTCTTGCTAAAATGTCTTTGTAATCTTCAATTGCCTTTTCAATTTCTTCAAGTTCGTTTTTGATTTTATCTACTTCAAGTGAAGTTAAACGACGAAGTTGCATTTCCAAAATTGCAGTTGCTTGTCTTTCACTTAGTTCAAATTTTGACATTAAGTTTTCTCTGGCATCTGGATTATCTTTTGACTTTTTAATTGTTTCAATTACTTCATCAATATTTGCAAGTGCAATTACTAAGCCTTTTAATATGTGTTCTCTTTCTTCTGCTTTACCAAGCAAGAATTGAACTTTTCTAGTTAAAACTTCTTTTTGATGCTCGATATATGCTTCTAAAATTTCTTTAAGATTTAATACTTTTGGTACACCGTCTCTTAATGCAAGTAAAGTAATACCTGTGCTTACTTGCAAGTTGGTTTGTTTATATAAAGCATTTAATACAACATTTGGATCTGCGTTTTGTTTTACTTCAATAACAATTCTCATACCAACTCTATCAGATTCATCTCTAACATTTGCAATGCCTTCAAGTTTTTTGTCTCTAACTTTATCTGCAATGTCTTTTATTAAAAGAGATTTATTTACTTGATATGGAATTTCAGTAACAATGATTACATTTCTGCCATGAATGTCTTCAATTTCAGCTCTTGCTCTCATTACAACGCCACCACGTCCTGTTCTATATGCTTGTCTAACTCTTGATAAACCTAAGATATATCCACCAGTTGGATAATCTGGACATGGAACATATTCCATTAAATCTTCTACTGTTAATTCTGGGTCGTTTAATAATGCAATTGTTGCATCTATAACTTCACCAAGATTATGTGGTGGTATGCTTGTTGCCATACCAACTGCAATACCTTCTGCTCCATTTACTAAAAGATTTGGGAATTTTGCAGGTAAAACTACAGGTTGCATACAAGTGTCATCAAAGTTTGGATAAAAGTCTACAGTGTTTTTATCGATATCTTTTACAAGTTCACTTGCAATTTTTGATAATCTTGCTTCTGTATATCTCATTGCAGCAGCACCATCACCATCAACTGAACCAAAGTTTCCATGGCCATCTACAAGTGGAGCTCTAATTGAAAAATCTTGTGCAAGTCTTACTAAAGCATCATAAATTGAACTATCACCGTGTGGATGATATTTACCTAAAACATCACCAACAATTCTTGCACATTTTTTATATTGTGATGTGTGAGTTATACCTAGTTCGTTCATACTAAATAAAATTCTTCTATGAACTGGTTTTAATCCATCTCTTACATCTGGAATAGCTCTACTTACGTTAACTGCCATTGCATAAGAAATGAAACTTGTACTCATCTCTTGAACGACATCTCGTTCTATAATTTTTGTCATTTTTAATTTATCTTGAATATTTAATACTTGTCTATCTTTACTCATTTTTCACCTCTAAATATATGAAACATTATTTATTTTCTTTTGGTTTTTCAATCCCGTTTTTTGGTTTTGATTTTTACCCTATTTGTT
>DUUO01000028.1 GCA_012841525.1 Clostridiales bacterium | reverse complement strand
GTCCTCGCAATAGAGAAAGAGCGTATATGTATGCGCTCTTTTTTCTTAAAAAAGCAATTTGGTCACATTTTGGTCACAGATTTTTAAATCTCATTCGTTTCCTTCTGTATTTTTGTATCAAGTTTTTAAAAATTTTTGTAATAAAAAAGAGGATATTATTTCCTCTTTCTAAATCTATTTAATTAATATATGTTATGTTTTAATATATGTTATGTTTTTTTGTATATAAATGTGTAAACATTATTTAAATTTATTTTTCCTGTTAACTGCAATATGTTCTTTCAAAAATGCGATCAATTCTTCAGATGTGCCTTTTACAAGATCCGTTTTATACATCATAAAAAACTTACGAGATTTTGTCCCTATTAATATTAAATTCTTAAATGTGAATACACGAGAAACTGACTCATATTGTTGTTTTGAAAAACTTCTTGTATTATTGTTTAGCAAAGCAAAATAATCTTCAAAAAAAGCTGTTGTTACTTTTTGATCGTGTCCACCAGTATGTTTTAAATAATTTTTATATAAATTTTTTGCCATTCGCTTTGAGCCTAAAACAACAATTAAAGGTAAACATACTAATGCAACGACTAATGTAATTGTACCAAAAATAATGTCCTTATCAGCGGCCAATTTGAATATGCCAAGTCCAAGCCATAAAACTGCCATTATAATTACAACGATAAATAGGCTGCCCTTAAACATATTTGCCCATGAAAAATCCTTAAATATTTGCTCATTAAATTGAGTTTGTGCTATGAATAAAGCAGTTTTTTTGCCTTCATCTGTCAACATTTCTTTGTCTTCTGCCTTATCATCTGATAAAGTTTCTTGCTCTTTTATTTCGCCTTCTAAGTTTGCATCTTTTTTGACATCTTCATTATCATTTGTCAAATCTGTTTTTTCCATAGATTTATTTTTCTTGTTTTTTCCCATATTTGTTTCCTTAAATATATTTAATATTATTTTAACATACTAGATATTTAATAGCATAGTTTATTTATTATCTTATAATTAAAAAATGAACTTGTTAAGTCTAATGTTAAATGTCACGCTTAACTTTGAATTTAAACATTTTAATATCAATAATTATCATTTATTTGATAGTACCTTTATTTTGAAGTATTAATATCAATAATTATTAATTAGATGATGGTACCTTTATTTTGAAATATTAATGTCAATAATTATCATTTGTTTGATAACACCTTTATTTTGAAGTATTTAATAAAATCATTAATCTTTCTTTTTTATTTTGATATTTATTTTTTTACATATTTATTATATAATTGCTATATTAAGTTTTTTAGTTATTTTATTGATTTTAGGAGAAAAGTTTATGGTTAAAACTAGCAAAACTAAAATAGGCGCAAAGGCTTGGTCTGCAGTTGTTATTTTCGGATTATTTGGACAATTAGCATGGATGTTAGAAAACATGTATTTAAATCTATTTATGGATAGAACGGTTTCTAGAAGCCCTGTTGGCATTTCTATAATGGTTGGAGCAAGTGCTATTGTAGCAACAATAACCACTTTAGTAATGGGAACTTTTTCTGATAAACGGGGAAAGAGAAAAAAATTAATATCTGTTGGATATATAATTTGGGGATTATCCGTTATGCTTTTTGGAGCAGTTTCAGTTAAAAACACTATGAATTTTTTTAACACATCTCAAAATGTTGCAATCCCCCTAACTATTGGGATTATTGTCTTTTTAGATTGTGTCATGACATTTTTTGGTTCTACTGCAAATGATGCTGCTTTTGTAAGTTGGGTTACTGATATTTCAGATGATACTAATCGTGGTACACTTGATGGCGTTTTGGCTGTAATGCCACTAATTGCAATGGGATTAATTCTTGGTGCATTTGACCCTCTTACTCAAAATACATATCTTAAAGATGGTGTTGAAACAAATCAATGGTCTGATGGAGCACAATTGATTAAACATGGTAATTGGGTTCTATTTTTTGTCATTATTGGTGCCCTAGTTACTTTTGTTGGGATTTTAGGATTGTTTCTAGTAAAAGATAGTCCCACCCTTAAACCAAATGAAAAATTGACATACAAAGATATATTATATGGGTTTAGAAAAGATGTAATTAAAGAAAATAAAATCTTATATGTGGTCTTTTTAGTTATATGTATAATAGGTATTGCAAACAATGCATATATGCCATATTTAGTTATATATATTGAAAGAACTTTAGAGATAAAAAATTATGTTTTACCTGTAATTATCATTGGAGGTGCAGCCGCTATAGGGAGTGTAGTTTTAGGAATATTATATGATAAATTTGGCAAAAGTAAATTTATTTTCCCTGTATTTGTTTTATATGTAGTTGGTGCAGTTTTAATGACAATTGTAAGTCCCATTATTTTTAAGGATGGACCAACACCAATTGGAGCAATAGTTGTTCCTGGATTTTTATTAATGTGCTCAAATTTAGGTATAGCTGCTTTAACCGCTGCTGCAATAAAAGATTTAGTTCCAAAAGATAGAGTTGGTGGATTTTCTGGTGTAAGAATGGTTTTCATAGTTTTAATCCCAATGGTAATAGGACCTGCTTTAACTGCAATTTTAACAAAAGCAAGTGCAGTGGTTGGAAGCGATGAATACGGTGAACCGATATATAAATATCCGCCCTATATGTTTTTAATCTCTGCTGGTGTAGCTCTACTTGCAATACCATTTTTAATAACCTTGTATAAATACTTCAAAAATGCTGAGTCAAAAGTTGTAAATGAATCTTTAGAAACAACACTTGATACATCTACAGAAAAATTCGAATATGAAAATAGTGAAATATTAAATGAAAACACTAGCGTATTAAATAATTATACATTAAAAGAATCTAGTAAAAATGCTGATACATCAAATGATGAAACAACTGATGGAAATGCTAATACACCAAAAAAATCTGATGAATAAGTTAAAATATCAGGATGTTCTAGTATGATAATTTAATTAAAACTACCTCATATATGTGATATTTATATGTCACATTTGTAGCACAGTTAACATCCTATTAAAAGGTAACAATGCCTTTTTATTTTCTTTTTTAGTCTGAATGTAGTATCATTTTAATGTAAAAACTAATTAGTATAATTTACTGATGTCAGAAAAAAACAAAAAAAATAAATTTTTTAGATTTCATTTGTCCGTTTGGCAAGCAATCACCTTAGGCTACCTACTAGTAATATCTTTTGGCGCATTTTTACTATGTCTTCCAATATCAAGTAAGCAAGGAATTTGGACGCCTTTTATTAATGCTTTTTTTACTGCAACATCTGCAACTTGTGTAACTGGCCTAGTAATTTATGATACTTTTACTCATTGGACTACTTTTGGACATATTGTTATTTTGATACTTATACAAGTCGGTGGCATTGGCTTTATGACCATAGTTACTTTGTTTTCTATTTTACTCAAGAAAAAAATTGGATTATTTGAAAGACAAATTATTATGGTTAGTTCATCGCACGATGAACTTTCAGGAAATGTTATATTAGTTAAAAAAATTATTTTAGCAACCGTTATATTTGAAGGACTTGGTGCAATTTTACTTGCAATAAGATTTTGTCAAGATTTTGGATTCGGAACAGGACTTTGGTATTCAATATTTCATGCAATATCGGCATTTTGTAATGCAGGGATTGATATAATGGGCGTTATTGAACCATCCTCATCGCTTGTTCATTATTCAAATGATCCTTTGGTCATTTTAACAATTGGTGCTTTAATTTTAATTGGTGGAATAGGTTTTGTTGTTTGGTCTGATATGGTTACATCAAAATTCAATCCAAAGAAATTTACTTTACACACTAAAGTTGTTCTTCTTTCAACTTTTTCTTTGCTTTTTATTGCTACATTAACATTTTTCTTAATAGAAAAAGACAATCCTGCAACTTTACAAAACAAAACTTTAGGAAACAAAATATTAAATTCAATTTTCCTTGCAGTAACTCCAAAAACTGCTGGATTTAACGCAGTTTATACAGAAAGTTTGCGTAATCCAAGTATATTTGTAACAATGGGTTTAATGTTTATTGGTGGAAGTTCTGGATCCACTGCTGGTGGAATTAAAATAACTACTTTAGTTGTAATTATTATTGGATTTTTCTCTATTGCTAGAAATCGTGAAGATATTGAAATATTCAAAAAAAGAATTGACCCAATTGTATTAAAACATGCTTTGATAATCTTTAGCACATATCTTACAATAATTGGTATATCAACATTTATTTTGTTACTAGCAGATAATCTACCCATAAAATCTGCACTATTTAAATCATTTAGTGCTCTTGGAACCGTTGGTTTATCTATTACTCCAAATGATACTCTTTCAATAGTTTCAAAATTGGATATAATTTTATTAATGATTATCGGTAGAGTTGGAGTTTTAACAATTGCCCTTGCCTTAGGACAAAAGAAAAAAGAAGCACCAATCAAATATGGCATTGATAAAATACACATTGGTTAAAATAAAGATACATAAGATTGCTTTGATTTATTACTAGAAAAGGTTATAGAATAATTAAAATAAAGATATATATGCTTGCGTTAAACGATTAATGTAAAAATATTAAATGGTTAATATAATCGCTAAATCTTGCATAAATAATAAACTTAAAACAAATAAACAAATAAATATCATATTGATATATAAATATAAAAACATAGTAACTTTGGTTAAATTCAATCTATGTTTATAAGGTAGAAAAAATGAAACATTCAGCTTTAATTATTGGAATGGGAAAGTTTGGACAATTTATTGCAGAAAAAATGAAGGAGTTTGGAAATGACCTTTTAGTCGTTGACAAAGAAGAGGAAGTTATCGATTCAGTTTCCCCTTTATATGACAATACTTTAGTTGCAAATTGCACAAATGAATTAGTTATTAAATCTTTAGGTGTTTCTAACTTTGATTACTGTATAGTTGCAATATCTGATGATTTTCAAGCATCACTAGAAATAACTAATTTGCTTAAAGAAAATGGAGCAAATTATGTAATCGCTAAAGCGGAAAGAGAAATACAAGAAAAACTCTTGCTTAGAAATGGTGCAGATGAAGTTGTTTTTCCTGATAGAGAAGTTGCAATCAAGCTTGCTGTAAAATGTACTGAAGATATATTAGATTACATTGATCTTGGCGATGAATATGCAATTTTTGAAATTGTAGTTCCAACTCAATGGGTCAAAAAATCGATTAAAGGATTAAATGTCAGATCTGCTTTTAATATCAATATTCTTGGAATTAAAAAAGGCAATTCATTAAATGCTTTGCCTGGTCCTGGATATATTTTTAAAGAAGGAGACCATGTTTTGCTTTTAGGAAAAACTGATGATATTTACAAGATAACTGATGAAGATTCCATTAGAAAAACCATGAAGAAACTAAAAAGAGAAGATTTAAAGAAAAGATTGTCAAAAAATAAATAAAATTTCTAATTCAATAAGTATAGGTAAAAATATTAAATATTAATACATAGTAACAATTAAGTTATTGTAAATAAAAATACCAAAGACTAAAAATCTTTGGTATTTTTTTATAGTTTATGTAGTAATTAGATTGTATTATTATTCTTTTTTATCTTTATTTTTTTCTTCCATTAGTTTTTTATGTGCTTTCACTTCATCTTTTTCATCATATAAATTTTTCTTTCCAAGACGATTATTTCTTGAAAGAGTAAACAATGAACCAAATAAAATTAAGCCGCCCTTTCTAGATTCTAAAAAGCCCTTAAATCCTCTGCCTTTAGCATTGAATTTTAATAATAAAGCATTTAACATTTTTTTGTTAAGTAAGCCTTGTGAAAAGTTTGCTGTTACTCTTAAGGGAGTAGACATTGCCATTTCGGCAGCAATTTTTGAATCTCCTAAACCAGGGTTTTCTTTTTGGCTTATTTCTGCACCTTTTTTAATTCCCCAAGCAATAAGCTTTCCTAATGGTGTGTGTTTAACATCGTTAAAAGTATTATCTACAGTAAAGACATGACCTTTTTCATATTCTCTTGGATATAAACTAGTTTTGCCAGTTAATGCTAAAAACTCTTCATCAGAGATATTTTTAATATCCGCTTTATAATATGATGGAATTTCTTTTCTTCTATTTTTTATTTCAAAATCATCGCCTTTAACTTTAACAATTTCTTTTAATCTAATATCTTGACTAGATGCTCCAACTAAAATTTCAAAATCACCTGTTTCTACATTCCAATCATTAGTTGTTTCATTCCAAAAAGCAAAAGCCCTTTTGTCTAAAACTATTTCAACCTCTTTTGTTTCGCCTGGATTTAACCATGTTTTTTCAAAACCTTTAAGTTCTTTATATGGTCTATATGCGGTAGACTCTATATCTCTAACATAAATTTGAGATACTTCACCGCCATATACTTTTCCAGTATTTTTAATTTTAAAACTCAATTTTAACTCTTCCTTATTGATGTCAAAATCATTGCTTGATAGTTTTAAATCTGAGTATTCAAATGTTGTATATGAAAGACCAAATCCAAATGGAAATAGTACTGGTTTTTTAGCAGAATCAAAATATCTATATCCTACATACAAGCCTTCTCTATATTCAACACATCTTCTAAAACCTGGAAAATATGGATAACAGGAAACATCTTCATCCTTATATGGAAACGTTTCTGCAAGTTTGGCACTAGGATTCACTTTACCAGTTAAGATATCATAAACTGCACCGCCTGCACTTTCACCACCTAAATATGCTTCTAAAACAGCACTAACATCTTCAAGCCAAGGCATTGCAACAGGTGAGCCATTATGTAAAATGATGACAATATTTTTATTAACTTTTGCGACTTCTTCAATTAAAACATTATGTGCAATTGGCAAATTAATATTTTTTCTATCATAACCTTCGCTTTCATATATATCAGTCAAGCCAACAAACAATAAAGCTGCATCTACATCTTTTGCTATTTTAACAGCTTCATTTATATATTCTTCATCTACAACACTTTCATCTTTCCAGCCATCAGCATATTCAATATTTAAGTCTTTTGCTTCATCTAAAAAGCTTGTTACTTTATATGTATTTATGTGTGATGAACCACCACCTTGAATTCTTGGTTTTTTAGCAAATTTACCAATTACTGCATATTTTTTATTTTTGTCTAGTGGTAATATATTATCTTTATTTTTGAGTAAGACCATTGTTTGTGAAGCAATTTCTCTTGCAAGATCATGATCTTTTTTTCTATCATATGTTGCTTTTACTCTTTTTTCTATAGACTTAAATACTATAGTTAAAATTCTTTCACAGGCTTTATCTAAAACTTTTTCATCTAAGTCTCCTCTTTCTACAGCTCTTATGATCCTAAAATCATTAGGCCCACCATTTGCTGGCATTTCAAGTTCTAGTCCATTTTCTAATCCTTTAACTCTATCATTTACTGCACCCCAATCAGAAACAACATATCCATTAAAGCCCCATTCCTCTCTTAAAACTTTATTCAATAGCCAATCATTTTCTGCACAAAACTCGCCATTTAACATATTGTATGCACACATTATTGTCCATGGGTCTGCTTCTTTTACGACTTTTTCAAAAGCAGGGAAATATATTTCTCTAAGTGTTCTTTCATCAACTTCAGAAGAATTAGTGCTACGATTATATTCTTGGTTATTTGCTGCAAAATGTTTAACACTAACTCCAACTCCATTTTTTTGTACTGCAAGAGTATATTCTTTTGCAAGTTCACCTGCTAAATATGGATCTTCAGACATATATTCAAAATTTCTTCCACAAAGTGGAGATCTTTTTATATTAATTGCAGGTCCTAACAAAACACCAAGATTTTCAGCAGCGGCCTCTTTTCCTAAAGCATCTCCTAATTTAAACGCTAATTTTCTATCAAATGAAGCAGCAATACCTACAGAGGTAGGAAAACATGTTGCTACAATAGAATCATTTACACCAAGTCTATCACCTTTTGAATAATCTTGTTTTCTAAGTCCATGAGGTCCATCAGACATCATCATCTTTGGAATATTTAATCTTTCAACGGCCTTTGTATTCCAAAAATCATGCCCAGAACAAAGTGATGCTTTTTCTTCAAGTGTCATTTCACTTACTAATTTTTTAATATCAACCATTTTGCCCCGCTTAATACAGTGTTGTTTGATTTTAGTCATAATATAATGACTAGCAACACCATCTATTTAACTAATATTTTATGACTACAACATCTAGTTATTGTTTTTGTTAAATTAACATTCTTTCATATTTATCTATATTTCACACTACAATAGCTAGTTATAATTTTATTTGTATTTCAACTCTACAATAGCTAGTTATAATTTGATTCATATCTATATTTCACACTACAATAGCTAACAAAATATTAATCAACTCTTCCATCTTTTTTAGCTGCTAATGCAGCTTCTTTTGTTTCTAACATATATTGATAGTTATTTGGATCACAAGAGTATTCATCATATTTAAAATATGTTTCAAAAAGCAAGGTTGTTCCAGCACCCATCGTACCACCGCCCCAAGTGTCTTCTGCCTTAAAATATTTGAAATATCCATTGTCCCAAATTTGCATAGTTTCTACAAATTTTGAGTAATATGCTTTGTTACCTGCTCCTTCTCGAAGTTTTGGCAATACGATTGCTGCTGCCTTATCTTCTGCTGGATCAAGTTCTAAGACAATTTCCCAATAGCCCATAGGAATTTTTTCCTCATCTTTTTCATAATGAGTTTTTGGCTCAACTCTTTTAATATTTGCAGTTAGAATTGTATCTTTTGTTATTACTACTTCAGTTTGAAAATATTTGCCAGATTGATTTTTATTGAAAACAAATTTTTCTTCAATTTCTTCTTCACATTCTGTCCAATCAGCGAAATATACATTTTGATTTGTTTCTTCATCTAATTTTACTTTTGGCACAGGTTTAATCGTCCTTCTTCCATAAACTTGTTCCATTGAAGAATCTGTATATTTACCTAAAGCAAATTTTGTGCTTGAAGCACTAAATAACCCGATGATTTGCTCCATAAATGGATTTCCGCCTTCAGGTATATGAGAGTATTCTAGATAATAATATTCTTCTAAGTTTTTTACACAATATCTATATCCAATAACCATAGCACCCATCATTTCATTTTCTGATTTTATATGCATTGCTGCATTATCTAAATTTTTCCAATTCTCACAAGCAATATCATATAAATTTACAGCAAAATCAATTTTACTTTCAGCATCATCTCCTGGTGCAGTTAAGTTTAATGATTCTACATTTGGTGGATCACTAGATGTAAACTCTTCCTTTTTGAATTCTGTTTTTAATACAAATCCTTGTAAAAAAATTACAATTCCAACAGCAATTAAAGAAGTAATCGCTAGGACCAAAACAACAATTTCAATTCTCTTCTTTTTCATAAAAATCACAACTTTAAAAATTTAATTTATGTAGATTAAAATATGCTAAACTACCCCTTTATTATATATATAAAAAAGTACAAGGTCAATACTGGTGTAATTATTGACTATCTAAAAATAAATAACGAATGGAAAAAATATCTATTACAAATCTTGCATATTTCTGTTGTAATTATTGACCACCAAGAAATAATTAATAAATAAAATATCCATTATAAATTATACATATTTAAAATATATAAAAATATTAAAATCCATTTAAATAAAAAAAAGGAGCGTTGCCGCTCCTTAATTTCTTTGAAATTTTTAATTCTACATTGATACTAAGAAGAATCTCAATATGAATAGAATTGCTAGTATTGCAACAATGATGTCTTTTGTGAAGAATGCTTTTGCATCTTCTTTTGAACGTATTGAAGCAACTGTCATAATTGTATGTGCAATCATACCAATAGCGATACCGTTTGAAATTGAATATGTAAGTGGCATCATGATTAATGTCAAGAATGCTGGGATACCTGCTTTTGGATTTGCCATATCAACATCTTTAATGTTTTTGAGCATCAAATATCCAACATAAATTAATGCTGGCGCTGTTGCTGCACCTGGTATAATTTGTGCAAGTGGTGTTAAGAACATTGTAATGAAGAATAATGCTGCAGTGATAACACTTGCAAGACCTGTTCTAGCGCCTGCACTTACGCCTGCTGCTGATTCAACATATGTTGTAACTGTTGAAGTTCCAAATATTGAACCTGATACAGTTGCAATAGCATCTGATTCCATACATTTTGCCATATTTATTGGATTTCCGTTTTGATCAAGTTGTCCTGATTCTGCACATGTTCCTTGTAATGTTCCTATTGTATCGAACATATCAACAAGACAGAATGTAATGATTGCCATAATGATTGAAAGAATGGTTCCTGCTTCCCAATATTTAAATCCTAAAAAGGCTCTACCAACACCAACTTTTCCAAATGCTGTAAATGTATCTGCTGGGCTTAAAATTTTATCAATTTTAACAGCTGGGTTATTAATGTTGAAAAGATAATATAGAGCAGTACAACCTAAAATGGATGCGATAACAGCAAAACTATTAAGCTTTTTGGTTCTTGATAAAAGTCCTATTGAAAGCAAACCAAAGAATGCAACTAAAATTGGAGCAATTGCATACCATCCAGTTAAGCCATTAAATGCTGCTGTTTTATATGCATATGCGTGTAAATCTGCAAGTTGAAGAAGTGTAAATGGATTTGCTGTTATTATTCCTGCATTTTGAAATCCTATAAATGCAATAAAAAGACCAATACCTGCTGGAATTGCCTTTTTCAAACTATCAGGTAATGAAGTTGCAATTTTCTTTCTTATACCAGTAAATGATATAATCATGAAAAGTATACCTGCAACAAAAATTATAGATAGTCCATAATGAAATCCTTTTTCTAGATCTGCTTGGGACCCTGCTATAACTGGGAGCATAAATGATACAAAGAAGAATGCATTTAATCCCATTCCAGGTGCTTGTGCAAAAGGCATTTTTGCATAAAGTGCCATTAATAAAGTTCCAACAATTGCACCAAGTGCTGTTGCAACAAATATTGCTTGCCAAATAGCATTATCAGGTCCTTGACCAGACATTGTTGATGGGTTTACAAACATGATATAAACCATCGCAAAGAATGTTGTTACACCACCGATAATCTCTTGCTTGATTGTTGAACCTCTTTGTGAAATCTCAAAATACGTATCTAGGCTTTTGCCAAATTTAGATTTTGGGCCTTTGTTTTGAGGTGCATTTTGGTTAGCGTCCTCAGCAACAGCGTCGTTATTTGAAACTTCTGTTACTTCGATTTTTTCATCACTCATAAAACCTTCCTCCTAAAGAAATTTATGTGTCAATTATATCATGGACTATATATTTTTGCTACTTATATAACATAATTTATATAAAAAATTTTTAACATATTAAGTCTAAAGGTAAGTACAACTACGCGAGAAATTATAAAATTTTTTCTAAAGGTAAGTGCTTTTTTATTTTTCCTCAAATAGCACAATATTAATACTGTGATTTTGCAAAAAATTTGGTCTGGCCTTTGTGGTTTTCTTTAATTACTCCATTTATTTTATTGAGCATAATAAATGGTAAAAAAGAAATAAAAACAAATAAACAATTAGGACAAAAAAAGGGGAAAGCTGTTGCAGGAATAACCTTGGGTTCGATATCTCTTGCCATATTTTTCGGTATTATGATTTCTATAACTGTCCTTATTTTCATATAGCGATCAATTAATTTCTTTTAGTTTTAATTTTAAGCTCAAAAAACAGCTGCATTCACAATAAAGAGTTTTTTATCATAAAAAATGGGAGAAAGGAAAACAACTTTTACATGTTGTTTATTTTTTTAATTTACCCTTTTATACGAAGCATCAAAACAAATTAATAATCTTTAATGCTTTAAAATTTAACAATTTACAAAAATTTATACACCTCTAGAAAATGCGGGAAGATAGTTATTGGCTACCTCAACACACCATTTTAAGTAGTCTGAACTATATGATTTTGGCTTATAAAAATCTGTTGCGACAAATTGTTGAATATAGTATTTCTTTGCACCTTTTAACATTTTTGCAATGGCTTCAATATCTTTAATTGTAAGATGTGGGTCTAGTGTTGTTCTAAACTCATAGTCTTTTGCACCTTTTACAAACTCTATGCTTTTACTAATATTTTCCATTAATTTATCTGTAACTGGAGTAATAATATGATATTTTTCAAGTGGAGCTTTTATGTCCATTGCAACATAATCAACCAATGGAATTAATTCTTCCAATGCTTTAGGATTACTACCGCAAGTATCAAGTTTTACTAAAAGTCCAAATGCTTTAATGTCTTGAATTAATTTTTTGAGTTCATCTATTGGTGTTAATGTAGGTTCACCACCAGTAATAACAACACCATCTAAAAATCTTTTATTTTTTTCAATTCTCTCTAAAACGCTTTCATATGATATAGGAGTAAAATCGCCATCTAACATATGTCTATTATGACAATACACACATCTCAATGGACAATTTGCTAAAAATATGACCGCTGCAATATTTGTAGGGTAATCTACACATGAATTTGGATTGTATCCTGCTATTATCATTTCTTAAAACTCCTTATCTTTTATTGAATATAACTTTAACAAATTTAAAACATTTATATTACCATTTTAATTTTTATCTTTTAATTTGAAACTATTTATATAAATATCCAAGTTTTTCCCTAAGATGTTTTTTTGCCTTATTTAAAAAATGGAGTTGCAATATTGCAACCCCATTTTAATTATTTCAAGATATTAGGTTAGCAAACAACATCTTTTAATTGATTGTTTTTTACTTTGAACTTTACCCTATCTCTGTATTCGGCTTTCTTTCCATCGTTATAGTTTTTAACAGGACGTAGATATCCAGTAACTCTACTATAAACTTCGGTTTCTTTTCCACATGTTGGACAAGTCCATTGTTCACCAGTTATATAACCATGTTCATTACATACTGAGAAAGTTGGTGTCAAAGAAATATAAGGCATTTTGCTAACTTCAAAAATCTTTTTGATAAGTTTCTTTGCAACTTGGATATCTTCAATTTTTTCTCCAAGATATAGATGTTGAACTGTTCCACCTGTATATAGATATTGTAATTCATCTTGTAATTCAACACATTTCATAATGTCATCTGTATATGATGCAGGTAGTTGTGTTGAGTTTGTATAGTATGGAACTTCATCTCCTGCTGAAATAATATCTTTACCAAATTGTTTTCTATCAAGTTTTGCAAGTCTATAACTTGTGCCCTCTGCTGGAGTTGCTTCAAGGTTATAACTTCTTCCACTTTCTTTTTGGAATTCTTTCATCAAATCACGCAAGAAGTTCATTACTTTTATTGAAAATGCTAAACCTTCAGGTGAACCTATATCTTTACCCATAAAGTTTAATAAACATTCATTCATACCTACTATACCAATTGTATTGAAGTGATTATCCCAAAATCTTCCAGTTCTTTCTTTTACACTTCTTAAAAAGTGTGTGCTATATGGATATAGGCCTTTTTCTGATTCGCTTTCAATAATCTTTCTCTTAATTTCTAGTGATGTTTGAGCAATTCTTGCTAATTTTTCAACACGCTTAAAGAAATCTTCTTCATCTGTTGCTAGATATCCAATTCTTGGCATATTTAATGTAACAACGCCAATTGAACCAGTCATAGGATTTGAACCAAATAGTCCGCCACCACGTTTTCTAAGTTCAGTAACATCAAGACGCAATCTACAGCACATTGAAACTGCATCTTCAGGAGATAAGTCACTATTTACATAATTTGCAAAGTATGGGATACCATATTTACAAGTAATTTCCATAAAGGCATCAACTACAGGACTATTCCAATCAAAATCTTTTGTAATATTTAATGTTGGAATTGGGAATGTAAATACTCTACCTTTTGCATCGCCTTCAAGCATAACTGAACAAAAAGCTTTATTGAACATATCCATTTCTTTTTGGAAATCTCCATATTTGTCTTCTTGTAGTTGTCCAGCATAAACAACTGGTTGATCTTTTAATGTTGAAGGAACTGTAATGTCAAATGTTAGGTTTGAAAAAGGACATTGAAATCCTACTCTTGTAGGAACATTTATGTTAAATACAAACTCTTGAATACATTGACGAACTTGTTCATAAGTCATATTGTCGTATCTAATGAAAGGAGCACAATATGTATCAATTGATGACCATGCTTGAGCACCAGCAGTTTCACCTTGAGTTGTAAAAGTTGAGTTTACAACTTGACCTAAAAATGAACGAAGATGTTTTGCAGGTTTACTTTCAACTTTTCCTGCAACTCCGCCAAAACCATCAGTTAAAAGTTGTCTTAAATCCCAACCTGCACAATATGGTCCAAAAAATCCAAGGTCGTGCAAATGAATATCTCCACTTTCGTGAGCTTCTCTTACTTCTTGAGGATAAATGTTATATAACCAGTATTTTTTAGTGAAAGATTCTCTTACATAGTTATTTAATCCATTTACAGATTTTTGCATATTAGCATTTTCTCTAACTTCCCAAGCCTCTTCATTTAGGTAATCTGCAAAAAGTGATTGTGTTTCTGAGATTAAGGTATAAAGATCACGAGATTTATTCCTTTTTTCACGATAGCGGATATATGCTCTTGCTGTTTCTGCGTGTTGTTCTTCAATTAGCACTTTTTCAACCATATCTTGAATTTGTTCAATGGTTGGTGCTACATTTTTATATGTATTATCTAGTTGTTGTGCTACTTTTACTGCAAGTTCAGTTGCGAGTGTTTTGTTGTCGCCACCTACTGCCA
Organism: Clostridiales bacterium; assembly: GCA_012841525.1. Taxonomy (GTDB): domain Bacteria; phylum Bacillota; class Clostridia; order Christensenellales; family DTU072; genus JAAZJD01. The sequence goes on along the minus strand of DUUO01000028.1, from coordinate 1,800 downwards.
AAGCTGCTTTATATATTGCGTCTCTGATTTTATCTACATTAAAATCTTCAATTCTTCCATCTCTTTTTATGATTTGTTTGACCATAATCTCCCTCCTGTAAAATTTTATATGTATATTTATGTATATTTATGAAAAAATGTATAAATCTTATCAATTGAGCAAGCACAATAGCTTCAATCGCTCGGTAAATGTTATTATATCACCCACTATATATAGTTGTCAACGATGAAATTTTACACAATATATGGTGTTTTTATGCTAAAAACCGCATTTTTTGTTCTTTTTTGCAAGATATGTCATTTTTCTATCACAATCCTAAATTTTGGTAATATTTTTTTGAGAGTTTTTCTATAAAATTTTATTATTCTTTTTAAAATTTTTATTTTTTTATATAAAAAACAGAGCTCCACACTCCGTTCAAGAACATTTGTTCTAAACATAAAAAACAAAGCCCCAATCTTAGCAAAAATATTTGCTCTTATCATAAAAACAAGCCTCAACACCGTTTCAGAAGAATATTTGCTTTAAATAAAAAGTGCAAGTTTTTACACTTGCACTAATTTGATTTTAAAAACTTTTCGATGCTTTTTGTTAAATGTATCAATTTATTTTTTTATTGGATTTTCTTCCTCTTCTTTTATTTTCTTTTGAAGTTCTTTTTCAAACAAGGCTTCATCGAAAGGAATTGACACTTTTTGTCCAGTCCATCCTGCTAGATGAATTGCATTGGAAAATGTTAAACCAATTATTCCTTCTTGACCAGGTGCAATGAATTTATCTGTTTTTTGTAGCAAATAATCTGTATAGTTTTTAATTATACCTATATGTTGTGGTGGATTTTTAAATAATCTTAAATAATTACCAATTCCTCTGTATTTATATTTCTTTGTTTTAGGCTTGCCCATAAAAACTTCGTTATTTTCACTAAACTCAGGCTCAAATGTTTGATTTTCAGTAAAGACAAGTTTGCCTTTTTCAACAACAATTTTTCCACCATCACCTGTAATTTCTAATCTATTAGTTCCTGGTGCATCATGAGTTGATGTTATGAAAACACCTTTTGCTCCATTTTCAAATGTGCACATTACAGTTACATCATTTTCAACACTTATTTTTCTACCTTTTGTGTCTACTATTGCTTCTACTTCTTTTGGTAATCCTGCAAGCCAAGTAAATAAATCTAATTGGTGAGGACATTGATTAATTAAAACGCCACCGCCTTCGCCTTTCCAAGTGCCTCTCCAGCCACCTTGATCATAATATGCTTTTGGGCGATACCAATTTGTTATTATCCAAACAATTCTTTTTAATTCGCCAAGTTTTCCACTTTCAATGATTTCTTTTGCTTTTATATACAACGGATTTGTTCTTTGATTTAACATCATTCCGAATAAAAGCTCTGGATGTTTTTTTGCTTCTTCGTTCATTTCTTTAACTTGTGATGTATATACACCAGCAGGCTTATCGCATAAAACATTTATTCCTGATTTAAAAGCGTCAATTGCAATTTTGCTATGATCATAGTGTGGTGTTTCAATCATTACAACATCAATTAAACCACTTTTGAACATTTCTTTGTAATCTTCAAAAACTTCAACATCTTTTAAGTTTTCTTTTGCCCAATTTCTTCTATCTTCTAATATGTCACAAACAGCGGTAAGCTTTGCACCTTTAACCAAAAAGCCAAGTTTTTGGAATATTCTTGAATAAAAACTACCTTGTTTTCCTACGCCTACAATTCCGTATCTTATTACTTTGTTGTCAGCCATAACTAAACCCTCCTAATTTTATTTAATATC
>DUUO01000027.1 GCA_012841525.1 Clostridiales bacterium | reverse complement strand
TCTTTTTTAAGGTGAGAAAAATTTATTTAAGTAATTGCCTTTTCTAAGGATAAAGTATGAAATTTAATTAAAAAAATCTCTCTTTTTAAGGTGAGAAAAATTTATTTAAGTAATTAACTAAAACATTAAATTTAGTTAAACATAATCTCTGTCTTCTTCAAGGACAAAACGATGTTTTATTTCTTCATCTTCAAATTCATCGTTCAATGCTTTTTTAATTTCATCTAAAGTTGTTTTACTTTTGAAAGGAATAACAACATCAAAAATTATGTTTATATAATCATCTCCAAAAACCGCTCTAAAATCATGGAATGAAAAATGTTCGCCAAAAGTTGCAATAATTTTAGAAACTCTTTCTTTGAGTTCTTGTATTTTTGGATTAGTTGTATCTACTGGATCCATGTGAACTGTTATGTGAATGCCTAGATTTTCATAAATTTCATTTTCTATTTTATCAATTAAATTATGCATTTCAACAAAATCTTTTTCAGCAGGAACTTCTAAATGTGCAACTGCAAAAGCAGTTTTTTCTCCATATGAATGTATCATTACATCGTGAACACCAACTACATTATCATATGACATTAAAGTTGTTTTTAATTTTTTCACTAATTCTTTTTTTGGCTTTGTTCCTATTAATGGATCAATAGTTTCTTTAATTAAACCTATGCTAGAGATAATGATGAATATTGATACTAAAAGACCTGCATAACCATCAATGTTTACTCCTGTAAGATCAATAATTAAAGCAGAGATTAAAACGACTGTTGTTGTAATTATGTCGTTTCTGCTATCATCTCCAACTGCTTTTAGTGTTGTACTAGATATGCTTTTTCCAAAATCATAGTTTATTATCATTTGAATGATTTTTAATACAATACCAATTGCTAGGATGATATATGTATATAGATCAATTTTTAAGTTTTCTGGGGTTATTATTTTTTCAATTGAAGTTTTTGCCAAAATTACACCAACGGCAAATACAAATAGGGCAACAATTAAGGCTGCAATTTGTTCTACTCTTTCATGTCCATAAGGATGTTCTGCATCTGCTGATTTTGTAGATAATTTAAATCCAACAATTGAAACTGCAGATGAACTTAAGTCACTAAAGTTATTTACAGCATCAGCAATAATGGTAATACTAGCAGATAAAATACCAATAATTAGTTTACTGATAAATAGTATAATATTTATTATTATCCCAATAACTCCAGCAACGATTCCATATTTTGCTCTAATTTCAGGGTTATCGGTATCATGATAATTTTTTATAAATAATTTTTTAAGCAAGTTTGTCACTCCCAGTGTTAAACAATTTTTATAACTTTGTTTAACAGCAATTTTTAATAATAATGATATTATATAATTTTATTCATAAAAGGCAAAACAATAAAAAGCAATACAAAATATTTTAACCTTAAACCAAAAACACTTATAAAATGACAAAAAACTTTGATAAGCCGAAAAGTCATATATATTATGGATGTTAAATATATATCAATAAATATTAAATATATATATACAATCAATCAATATAAAAAGGTAACTATACAAAGTGTGATTATAATGGATTCTAGAGTAATTGTTTTTCTTTTTAGATTTCATGAATTTTTAATCTTAGAGCAATTTAACTTTATTTTCAAAAAGCAACATCATAAAATTTATTGTTAAAATAATCAAAAGTAAAATTTATTGTTAAAATAATCAAAAATAAAATTTATTTTTTTGTAAAAATCTTTAAATTTTTTATAGAAAAAAATATTTTTTTAGAAATATTGGTAAAAAAAGAGAAAAATCACAAATTTTTAGAGAAAAATAGAAATTAAGTAAAATTTCATTTTAGGCGGTCCCTATACGGAAAATTTACATTTTTTAATGGTGAAAACGGATAAAAATCTTGTTAAAAACAATTATTTAAAAAATATTTTAAATTTTTTGAAAAAAACACTTTACTTCTTTAGTTTGATAAAGTATAATGAGAATACAATAAAAAATTTGGAAGGAGTTTATTTATGAAAAAGAAAATTTTAGTAGTAACATTAATTGTTGTTTTAGTAGCATCTCTAGCCTTTGGCTTGATGGGATGTAAAAAGGAAAAGGGAGACGATCTCATTGGATTTGATGTAGATTTAGCAAGAGCAGTCGCAGATAAAATGGGTGTTGATGTTGAATTTAAGTTAATCGATTGGAATAGTAAAGAATTTGAAATCAAAAGTGGTTCAATTGATCTAATTTGGAACGGAATGACCATTAATGATGAAAGAAAAATAGAGTTTGAACTTTCTCCAGGATATTTGAAAAATGCACAAGCAGTTGTAGTCAAAAAATCTGAACTTTCAAAATATACAAGTCTAAGTGTTTTGGCAGACAAGACAGTTTCCGCTGAGGCAGGTTCTGCAGGTGAAGATGCAGTAGTAAAAGAAATCAACCCTAAAAAATATGTACCATCAAAAACTCAAATAGATATTTTGACAGAAATTAAAGCAGGAACAGTTGATGTGGGCATTATGGATAGTGTTTTAGCAAATAGCTATGTAACAAAAGAAGGATTTAAAGATTTAGCTGTTGTACAAAGCTTTAATTTAGGTGCAGAAGAATATGGTTTTGCTGCAAAAAAAGGAAGCATTGCTTTTATCGATGAAGTTTTTGCACAAATAGTTGAACTTAAAAAAGAAGGCAAATTAAATGAAATCGCAAAAACCTATGGTTTAGAAGCTGATCTAATTGTTCCAGACACATATGAAAAAAGAGAAACAACCGATAATTCTCTAAAAGAAATAAAAGATAAAGGTAAAATGGTTATTGGATATACAATATTTGAACCAATTTCATATCCAAAAGATGCAGAATAATAATTAGTAAAAATAATAAGCCTGGGAGGCAACTCCTAGGCTTTACTTGGAGATTAAAATGTTTGTTGCAGTAAGTTTTGCAAGTGTATTTAATGATTTAATGAATGGGTTTGGTTACACTCTCATCATTTTCTTTATAACTCTAATACTATCAGTGCCATTAGGGTTAATAATCATGTTTGGGGCAGTTACCAAATTTAAACCATTAAAGTGGCTGACTAAGGGATTTGTTTGGATCATCAGAGGAACACCTTTGATGTTACAGATAATAATAGTATTTTATATTCCAGGTTTACTATTTAACGCACCGTTCAAATCAAGATTGCTTGCGGTGTTAATTGCTTTTGTAATTAACTACGCTTGTTATTTTTCTGAAATATATAGAGGTGGACTTGAAAGTATACCTAAAGGTCAATATGAAGCAGGTTATGTGCTTGGTATGAAAAAAAGCCAAGTATTTTTCCACATTGTATTAATGCAAATTATTAAAAGAATATTGCCACCTATGGGAAATGAAGTGACAACACTTGTAAAAGATACCTCTTTAGCAAGAGTTATTATGATTGTTGAGTTAATTCAAGCTGCACAATTTCAAACTGCAAGACATGGAATAATCTGGCCACTATTTTTCACTGGTATCTTCTATTTGATATTTATTGGCCTTTTGACTTTATTATTTGGCTATATTGAAAGGAAGTTGGATTATTACAAAATTTAGAATATAAAAAATGCTATAAGCAAAAAACATCATAAATAAACATATAATATAAAAACTAAGGGAAAATATGAGTAAACAAGAAAAACCATTATTAGTTGTAGAAAATTTAAAGAAAAACTTTGGAGCACTTGAGGTTTTAAAAGGTGTTTCTTTTAGCGTAAATAAAGGTGAAATTTTATCTATTATCGGATCTTCTGGTTCAGGTAAAACTACACTTTTAAGATGTTTGAATTTTTTAGAAGAAGCGGATGAAGGTTTAATCCAAGTTGAAGATGAAGTTCTTTTCTTTAAAGATGCAGAACAATCTGGAAAAGAAAATTTCCAAAATATTAGAGAAAAAAGATTAAATTTTGGTATGGTTTTTCAAAACTTTAATTTGTTCCCACAATATACAACATTAAAAAATGTCATGCTTCCTTTATGGCTTCAAGGAAAAGAAAGGAGAGAAAAGAAAATAGCTGCTTTTAATTTAGAAAAGAAAAACAATATTAAAAATTTGAAACTTGAATTAAAAAGTCTAAAAAGTGAATATAAGAAAAACAAAACAGATGAAAATTTGAAAGCAGTAGAAGCAAAAAAACAAGAAATTGCTTTAACAAAAGGGACTAAGGCAGATGTTTTAAGCCTTGAAGAAATTAAACAAAAAACAAAAGAAGAAGCAACAAACTTATTATGCCAAGTAGGATTATCAGACAAACTTGAAAGTTATCCATTTCAACTTTCAGGTGGTCAACAACAACGTGTTGCAATTGCAAGGGCGATGGCTTTAAGACCAAAAATTATTTGCTTTGATGAACCAACTTCAGCACTAGATCCAGAGCTTACAGGAGAGGTTTTAAAGGTCATAAAAAATATTAAATCTAAAAATAGAACAATGATAATAGTTACTCATGAAATGTCATTTGCAAAAGATATTTCTGATAAAATCATTTTTATGGCTGATGGCATTATTGAAGAAATGGGAACTCCAAGTGAAGTGTTTGATAACCCAAAATCTCCAAAAACAAAAGCCTTTTTGTTAAAGACTGAAGAAAATTATATTTGTGAAGATGCAACTTTATAGAAGTAAAACATAAAATTTATAGGTGATTTTAAATGGAAGAAATGATTAAAAAATTATATGAGTCAATATTGAAACTCGAAACAATAGAAGAATGTGAAAACTTTTTTGCTGACTTATGTACTAACAAAGAAATTGAGCAAATGGCTCAAAGAGTTAAAGCAGCAACTTTATTACTAGATGGAAAAACATATGCAGAAGTTATTAGTGAAACTGAAATATCATCAGCCACATTAAGTAGAGTAAGCAGATGTGTCCAATATGGAAAGGGATATAAAACCATATTCAGAAAATAAGTTTAATTTTTTTGAACTTACATTTTAGCGTTGTAATTTCGCTGTCGTTTTAATATGTAATTGTTTTTTTTGATACAAGGCTTTTTTG
>DUUO01000026.1 GCA_012841525.1 Clostridiales bacterium | reverse complement strand
TTTTTAGAAAAATTAAACCACTCCTTTATTGTTAAATGTAATTAAGCAAAGTTTTATAATATTTTTTCTAAAGGTAAGTGCAAATAGTTTTTGCAGGCGACATAAAGTTTTTAATCTATATTTTTTTCACGGAAAAATAGAATGGTCTTCAATTAAAAAAGTGGCGTTGAGCCACTTTTTTAAAAGTTTTTATTTTTCCCCGTGAGTTTTAAATATCTTCAGGCATTTGACTGTCTCCACCTGAGATTTTTACTGGAGCCTCACAATATGTAACACAAAGTTGTCTTTTGTATGTTTTGTATGTATAGTAGCCACCAGATAAATTGTAAATATTTTTGTATCCATTATGTTTTAAAATCATTGATGCAATATACCCTCTAAGTCCTATTTGACAGAAGATATATATTTTTTCATTTTTGTCTTTTGGGAACTTATCAAGATTATCTCTAATTGAATCTACTGGTATATTTACTGCACTTTCAATTGAACCATTTCCAAATTCATACTCAGTTCTTACATCAACTAAAAACACTTTTTCTTTTTGAAGTTTTTCAATATCTTCAGCATAGAAAGGAATATATTTTTCTTTTGATACGTTTTCTGCAATGTAGCCCAAAATGTTTACTGGATCTTTTGCTGAAGAATATGGTGGTGCATAACAAATTTCAACATCTGCTAAATCAAATGCAGTTAAGCCTCCTTTCATTGCAGTTGCAATTACATCAATTCTTTTTTCAGTTCCTTCTCCTCCAACAGCTTGTGCACCATAAATTTTACCTGATTTTTTATCAAATAAAAGTTTCAATGAAATCATACTTGCACCTGGATAATATCCTGCGTGATTAGTTCTATGTGCATGCACTGCTGCATAATCAATATTTTTTGCTTTTAATCTTTTTTCATTCATCCCAAGTGATGCAACAGTTAAATTAAATACTTGCAATGCTCCAACTCCCATAATCTTTGGAGCAGATATTTCATAACCGTTTATTTTATCTGCAATTAATCTACCTTGCCTATTTGCACCCCATGCAAGTGGAACAGCATAATTTGAGTTATCAATTGGACTTGTAACTTCAATCATATCGCCAGCAGCAAAAATGTCTACAAAAGGCTTTCCATCTTGTGATAATACATTTAGATTTGAATCTACTTGAACATGTCCATTTGGACCAAGTTTTAAGTTGGCATTTTTTGCAAGTGTAGATTCTGGCACTACTCCAACTGCCATAATGATAATATCTGCATTAAGTTTGCTGCCATCACTTAAATATGCGACTTTTCCTTCGTTTTGTAATTCTTTAACACTAGTATTTAATATTACTTCAATATCATGGTTGTTTAATTCTGCATGAATAAATTGAGCCATTTCAAAATCTAAATTTGACATTACTTGAGGCAATGCTTCAACTAAAGACACTCTAAGTCCTCTTTTTTGCAGATTTTCTGCCATTTCAACTCCGATAAATCCACCACCAACAATTAAAGCAGTCTTTGGTCTGTTTATGTTGATATAGTCATCAATTGCAAAAGTATCTCCAATATTTCTAAGGGTAAATACATTTTTTGCTTCATCTATACCTTTAATATTTAACTTTCTAGGATTTGCACCACAAGAAATTATCAATTTGTCAAAACTATCTTCAAAAACTTCACCATTTTCTAAATTTTTAACTTTGACCTTTTTTCTTTTGTATCAATTTCTATAACTTCATGAGATATTTTTACATCAATATTAAATCTAGATTTTAATCCTAAAGGAGATTGCACTGATAAAGCCATGCGATCTTTTATTACTCCACCTAAATAATATGGTAAGCCACAATTAGCATACGCAATATGTTTATCTTTTTCGTAAATAACTATTTCATCCTTTTCTGATAATCTTCTAAGACGTGTTGCCGCAGTTGCACCACCTGCAACGCCACCGATAATGACTATTCTCATAATATGCCTCCTTTTAAAATCTTAAATTTAATAAAAATTGTTTATTGTATATATATTATGCTATATACTATATATTTTGCTATATATTTTGCTCCTTCTTTACACTAAATCAAAGGTCATATTGTTGTATTTATTTCATTTGCATTTATTGCATCAGTTAAACTTAAAATATCGGCAGAAAGAAGCACCTTAGTAACTAAATTAATCTCTGATAAAGATGCTATTAACAATTTAACAGAAGAAGAAACTGTCCTATTAGAAGAAATAAAAAGAGATCTGTTTTAATGAAGGTATAAAACTTATATTTCAATGCTAATTTAACTTTGTGATGTGATGCTTTATGATTTCAAATTTAAAATACAAATGGGGCGTATATTTCGCCCCATTTTTTATGTTTTTATTTTATATTTTTTTATTAATGCCCTTTATGATGAATTGCATCTAGCATAACGGCAATGCCAAGGCCTAGTGCTTCAAAATTTTTATTGAAAATATCTACCTCATATATATCATTGACTTTAAATTTTTTG